>JBBRDA010000030.1:0-28137 GCA_038204335.1 Burkholderiales bacterium | reverse complement strand
AACTGGGCGTCCAGCGCGCTGAGGTCGAGCTCGTTGTCAACCAGGTAATCCAGTGCAAAGGCAAAGCTGCCGGGAACGATTTGTTCACTGAGCACCACCGGCAATAGCAAGCTGTTGCGGTCTTGGGGTTTGTAGCGGGCCTGGTTTTGAAGCAGCGTTGGGATGCAAGCACAACGTTTTATGCCCATCAGGCGCTGACGAAAAGGGTGATCGGCAGAGGTTTTTTTACAGCCTCAACGTTGGAGCTAAGCGGGCGACGACGGCAGGACGCCCGGCTCAGTCTGGCGAAAATGTACCGCGCACCACCAGCCCGGGCCTGGTGACCTGCCGTTCGCGCTCCGCTTGAGCAAGCGGTTAGGCCCACGTGTACGGACGCAAGATGTGGGCTTCCTCGGGAGCGGTGGGGAAGCTAATGCTGCAATTGACGAAGGCAAGTATTGCAAACGATTGCCGGAAGAAGCAAAGGAAGGCCACCATGGATTTCGTATCAGAGATACCCCAGCGGTAGAAAAACTGGTCTTGAAGATTATTTCTTGCGCGCTCAAGCCTTGGAAATTCCATCAAGACGTCAGCAAGTTCCCTCGGAATCTCGTCGTTGTCTATCTGAAGATTTGAGTACCAACGTACGGCGATCGAGGCATGCGCCGGGACGATTGCATTGGTATGCTTATAAAAAAGGGCGCAAGCAAGCTTCCGGGAGAAGTTGTCGACAGCACCGTTGACCAGAGGTCCTCGCACTGAGAGCATTGGAAGGTCCATGAATGTTTCACCCTTGCTAGGCTGAATTCCATACTTTCGCGAAGCCTGACGAAGTTGGCTAACTCTCGGCTTCATTTCCTCGAGTACGTCCGGATGGTTGTGCGCAACTGCGCGGATTCGCTCTTGAATCTCTGCATCTTCAGCTGGCGAAGCACTGTTGGATCGGATCAACGACAGCATCGCTATCACTTGTTCATCAAGTCTCGTGGCGCGGTTGCACTTTGTGCAGGCTGGGAACTCATACCCCTCCGGCCACTGTCGGCTTTTGAACAAGACCCGTGAAGGAACGTGATCGACTTCTTCTGCTAAACGTTCGCCGGCACAAAAGCAGCAGATCGGATGCTTTGACAGGAACGCACGACGGTGTTTTGATTTCGCGCCCATGAACGACAGAAAGAGGTAATGAGGGTCAGATTCCAGTTAATTTCAGCTAGCCCACTGGATGCGTCAGTTGTTTGGCTGAAACGCTATTTATTCAGGAGCTGCTCGCGCCCGTATTCATTGGCTTACAGCCATTTTTTATACTTCAATACGTACCAATATAGTCTTTTTTCCCGACTTCAACACCGTTATGCCGCAAAATTGAATACGCGGTGGTGGTGTGAAAGAAAAAATGCGGCAGCCCGTAGTTCAGCAGATACGACTGGCCGGTAAAACGCTTTTCCTTGGGCGTCCCCGCCTGGGTGACGATCTCGCGGTTGCTCGCGCCTTCAAACTTTTCAGCATCCAGCCCGCCAATAAACGCCAACACCGTGTCGATGCGGGCTTGCAGGTCGGCAAAGGTTTGCTCGTTGTCGTCCATCTTGGGCACCTCAACGCCTGCCAGCCGGGCTGACACGCTTTTGGCAAAGTCGCTGGCTACTTGCACCTGGCGCAGCAGATTGAACATGTCTGGGAACAGCCGCGCCTGCAGCAGCGCGTTGGGGTCAATTTTTTTATCTACTGCATGGGCTTCAGCCTTACGCAAGACTTCTTTCAAGCCACCCAGCATTTGTTTAAAAACTGGGATGGACGCGGTGTAGATGGAACTGACCATGGTTTCTTTCTAGAGGTAAAGCCGTATTGTGAGCTCTGGCGTATGATTTTACGAAATGATCACCCACAAAGGCATCCCATGAACGCCCCAACCCCTCAAACAATCCTTCAGCCCAGTCTGGCAGCCCTGCCACTGATTCGGAAATGGGTCTCTTTTGCGTCGGTGTCGCGCGACAGCAACCTGCCCTTGATCGAATGGACGCGCGAGCTGCTTCAGGCTCAAGGTATCGAATGCCACCTGAGCTACGACGATACCGGCAAAAAAGCAAATCTTTGGGCGACCCTGCCCGCACACGATGGTGAAAGCAAAATCGGCGGTCTGGTGCTGTCAGGCCATACCGACGTGGTGCCTATCGACGGCCAGCCCTGGGTCACAGACCCATTTGACGCGCAGATCATCGGTGACAAGCTTTACGGGCGCGGCGTGACCGACATGAAAAGCTATGGCGCCACCGCCTTGATGATGGTGCCCGAGCTGCTCAAACGCAAGCTCAAGCGCCCTGTGCACCTGGCCTTCAGCTATGACGAAGAAGTTGGCTGCATTGGCGTGCACCGCCTGATTGCCGACATGCAGGCCAGGGGCTTCAAACCAGCCGGCTGCATTGTGGGTGAGCCCACCGGCATGCAGGTGGTCATCGCCCACAAAGGCAAACACGGCTACAAAACATCGGTGCGCGGGCACGAAGCGCATTCGTCGCTGACACCATTGGGCGTCAACGCGGTAGAGATCGCCTGCGAATTTGTCACGCACCTGAAAACCATGCACCGCGCCTTGGCCAAAGACGGCCCGTTTGATGCGGTGTACGACGTGCCGCACACCACCATTCACACCGGGGTGATAGCAGGCGGCACGGCATTGAACATCATCCCGCGTGACTGCGACGTGATTTGGGAGATACGCCACCATCACCTCAATTCGCCGGACGCGTTGTTTGCCCAAGCCCAAGCATTTGCCGACAGCTTGGTGCCTGCGATGCAAAAAGTAGCGCCTGATACAGGCATCACCCATGTGCGCACGTCGATGCTGCCCGGCTTTGCGACCGACGCGCAAAGCGACATCGCGCAGCTTTGCTTTACCTGCGCAGGCACAGATCCTGCGTCTGGTGCGGGCAAGGTGTCGTTTGGCACTGAAGCATCGTTATTTCACAACGCCGGTGTGCCGACCATCGTTTGCGGCCCCGGACACATCGCCCAAGCCCACCAACCGAATGAATGGGTCACGTTGGAGCAACTGGCCTGGTGCGAAAGCTTCATGCGCAAACTGGCTGATGAGATTTGTGTTTCTTAATTTTTCTGAGTATTGACTGGATATAAACATCATGATGCAACGTAGAAGTTTTGTTATTGCGCCACTGGCTTTGGCTTCGGGAATCACGCTGGCCCAAACCAACCCAAAAATCGCCCGCATCGTGGTGCCTTTTGCGCCCGGCGGCGTGCAAGATTTGCTGGCCCGCGCCTTGTCGACCGAACTCGGTGTCGCCTTGAATCAAACCGTCATCATTGACAACAAGCCCGGTGCGGGCGGCACGGTAGGTACCGGCTTTGTGGCCAAGTCTGCCCCTGACAGCGGCGCTATGGTACTGGCAGCCGCCAGCCACAACATTGCCGGCAGCCTGTACACGAAGCTGACCTACGACCCGCAAAAAGACTTTGCGCCCATGGCCCATATCGGCACGGCCGATTATGTGCTGATGGTTCACCCTGACGTGCCGGCCAAAACCGCTGCTGAATACATTCGCTATGCCAAGGCCAACCCCGGCAAAATGAATTACGCCACGGCTGGTGTGGGCAGCGCCACCCATTTGTCGATGGCGTATTTCAATGGATTAGCGGGTATTGACGTGGTGCATGTACCGCTCAAAGCCACTGGCGAGGCAATCAATGAAGTCATTTCCGGCCGGGCTCAGGCCGTGATTGCCGCCAGCATTGGCGCGTTGGCTTTTGCCAAAGACGCCCGCATCCGTTTGATAGGTGTCACATCGCCTAAACGCTCAAAGTATCTGCCCGAGGTGCCCACGATCGCTGAAAGCGGCTTGCCCGGTTACCAATTTGATTCGTGGTTCGGCTTGCTTGGCCCTGTGGGCACGCCGGCTGCTGAAGTCAATCGCGTGAATGCAGCGATGGCTACATTGCTCAAAGACCCGGTTGTACTGGCAAGACTTGACAAACAAGGCATTGAACCCCAAGCACTGAGCAACGCCGACTTTGCCAAATTACTGGCGATTGACTACGAACGCATGGCCAAAGTCGTGAAGGCGTCTGGCGCGAAGGTTGAATAAACTCTGACGCATGCTGATCACCTGGCGAATCGCTTTTGGTTGCCTGTTGGCGGGCTTGTGTCTGACTGCACAGGCTCAAGAGGTCTTTTCAAAGCTGAGCCCTGGTCAGGACATGCCCAAAGACTTTCGAGTGGTCGCCTACCCGAACGTCAAGCCCAACCAGTTTGCACTGGTTCTGGATGACGGAAAAACGGTATTGAAGGTGACCTCCAGCAACAGCGCTGGCAGCATGGCTGTGCCCGTGGCGATGTTGGGCCCGCAGAGCAGCACCACACTGCAATGGCGCTGGAAAGTTGACCGTCTTCTTGAAAAAGCCGATATGGACGAGAAACTGCATGACGACCATCCAGCCCGGTTGTATGTTTTTTTTGACGTGCCTCTTGCGTCACTTTCCTTTTCTGACCGCACCAAAATCAAGCTGGCCCGCAGTATCTCGGGCGTTGATGTGCCAACCGCAGCGTTGATTTATGTCTGGGACAACAAGCACCGGGTGGGCTACACCGCCCAGAGTCCTTTTACCCGGCAATTGCGCAAAATCGTGCTCCAAAGCGGGCCGAGCACGGTTGGCCAGTGGCAGGTTGAGGCACGCGATGTGGCAGCAGACTTTAAAGAGGCTTTTGGTTTTGACGCACCCGCCATTTTGGGTATATCCGTGGGCAACGACACCGACAACACCGATGACCGGGTGACCACCTGGTTTGGTGACGTGAGCTTCAAGAAATAATTCAGGGGCGGGTTGCCCGTATAAACCCTGTTCTGTGCGGTGCTGTGGCCAAAGCAAGCAGGCGTTCCATGACGTTCTGTTCAACATTTTTTGTGTTTGGGAGCTTTGTATGAAACGACTGTTAACTTCTGTCGCCCTGGCCAGCCTACTAGCAGCCTGCGCAACCGCCCCAGCGCCCTTTGTCTACACCGCACCAGCGCAGCCCGAGGGCTCGTCTGGCTACTCCCCCAAACCGGGCTGGGCCACCAAAAAATTTGCAGTGGCGGCTGCCAACCCACTGGCCACCGACGCGGGCTTGCAGGTGCTCCGGGCCGGCGGCTCGGCGATTGATGCTGCGGTGGCCGTGCAAATGGTGCTGACGCTGGTAGAGCCGCAGTCCAGCGGCATTGGTGGCGGCGCTTTTCTGCTGCATGCTGCGGGCAGCAAGGTTGAAGCATTTGATGGCCGCGAAACCGCGCCAGCCGGTGTCGATGAAAAACTGTTTATCGGCGCTGACGGCAAGCCACTGGCGTTTTACGACGGCGTCGTGGGTGGCCGGTCGGTGGGCGTACCCGGCACCGTCAAAATGCTGGAGGCTGCCCACAAGCAGTACGGCAAACTGCCGTGGGCGCAGTTGTTTTTGCCCGCTATCACGCTGGCAGACAACGGCTTTAAAGTCAGCCCGCGTTTGGCCACGCTGCTCAAAAGCGAAGTGCATTTGAAAAAAGACCCGGCGGCCGCGGCGTTTTATTACAAGCCCGATGGCTCAGCCCTTGAAGCTGGCGAACTGTTGAAAAACCCGGCGCTGGCCGACGTGCTGCGGCAAATTGCGGCCAAAGGTTCGAGCGCCATGCATGAGGGCAGCGTCGCCCAGGCGATGGTCAAAAAAGTACAGAGCCACCCGACCAACCCCGGCAAGCTCAGCATGAGTGACCTGGCCGGTTACCAAGTTAAAAAGCGCGACCCGATTTGCAGCGACTATGCTGCGGCGCACACACTTTACCGCCTGTGCGGCATGCCACCGCCTAGTTCTGGCGCGATTGCCGTGGGGCAAATTTTGGGGATTTTGGCGAACACCAATGCTGCAACGCTGCCGCCAGTTAACGTCGTAGACGCAGCCTTAATTCGCTGCGTCGTTGCGCCCTGCCCAGGCAATATTCCCGGTTCCGAAATTGGGCCATTTCCGGGGCGTACCCCGTCTGCCGACTGGCTGCACCTGTACACAGAGGCCTCGCGGCTGGCCTTTGCCGATCGGGGTCAATATCTGGCTGACCCTGACTTTGTAGCAGCACCCGGCGGCAACTGGATGAGCCTGCTGGACCCAGCCTACCTGGCCGACCGCGCCAAGCTGATCGCCCAGCAACCCGGCGGACAAAGCATGAAAACCGCCAAACCCGGCGTGCCCGGCCCAATCAAAACCGCCTACGCGCCCATGTCAGACCAACCCGAATACGGCACATCTCACATCAGCATCATCGACGGCTACGGCAACGCGATTGCCATGACAACCACGATTGAAGACGCTTTTGGCGCACGCCAGCTCACCGACGGCGGTACCGGTAAAGCGGGCGGCTTTTTGCTCAACAACGAGTTGACCGACTTCAGCTTTGCGCCTGCCGATGCAGAAGGCAAGCCCATAGCCAACCGCGTGCAGCCGGGCAAGCGCCCACGTTCGTCGATGGCACCCACGCTGGTGTTTGACAAAGCCACTGGCCAAGTCGTGATGAGCGGCGGCAGCCCTGGCGGCGCGTTGACCATCCACTACACCGCCAAGTTGCTGTATGGCACTTTGAACTGGGGCATGAACGCCCAGCAAGCCATTGACCTGCCTAACTTTGGCTCTTTGAACGGCCCCAGCCTGTTAGAGGAAAAACGCTTTTCGCCCGCCACAGTTGAAGCTTTGCGAGCACGCGGTGCTGAAGTGCGTGAGCAAAACATGACCAGTGGCTTGCAAGCGATTCAACGCACACCCACCGGATTTTTCGGTGGAGCCGATCCGCGCCGTGAGGGTGTCGTCCTCGGGGATTAAAGCCAGAACCAACCGCCAGCCTGCCTTCAGCCCCACATCACAGAACGCATCGCAATTGAGCCGCCTTGGTAGCTGGTGTTGAAAAACCTAGCTGGCTCGTTGGCGTCTGCGGCCCCAGCCGCGTAAAGCAACGGCAAATAATGTTCGTGGGTGGGATGCGCCATTTTGGCGAGGCTACCCAACTGCAAAAAGTTTTGCAGAGCATCAAGGTTGCCTTGCTGAATCTGGCCGCCAGTGGTCTGGTCAAACTCCAGTGCCCAGTCGTAAGCCTGGTTGCCAGACGCGCCGCGCTGCATTTGCCGCAGGTTGTGCACGATGTTGCCACTGCCAACAATCAGCACGCCCCGCTCACGCAGCGCTTTGAGTTGCTGCGCCAAAGCGTAATGCTCCTCGGGCGCTCTTGAGTAGTCCATGCTGAGCTGAATAACGGGGATGTCAGCTTCGGGGAACATCGGCTTTAAAACACCCCAAGTGCCGTGATCCAGACCCCATTGATCAGCATCCAGCCCCAGCGGCAATGAGCCTCGCTGCCTGACCACCTGCGCGATGGCTTGTGCAGCTGCCGCATCGCCGGGCGCTGGGTATTGCTGGTCAAACAGCTCTTGCGGGAAGCCGCCAAAGTCATGAATGGTTTTGGGCTGAGCCATCGCCGTGAGTTGCCAGCCATCTGTCAGCCAATGGGCCGAAATGCACAGAATCAGCTGCGGGCGGGCGATTTTTGAGCCGAATTCTGCCCCCAAAGTTTGCCAACTGTTGAAGTAGTCGTTGCCAGGCAAGGCGTTCATCGGGCTGCCGTGGCCAACGAACAGCACAGGCATGCGGTCGGACTTTTTTAGTGATGCGACGCACTCTAACGCTGCAAAGTCGGTCATGGCCATTGTGAATACCCGCAAAAATGTTGAATACTGCCACACATATTGGTGTTTACTCTCCAACGTACAAGAGCTGCGCCTGTTATATTGTTGCACTGCACCATATTTTTGATTTCAACAAAGGTTCGACCCCATGCTTTACCAAGTTTACGAAACCCAGCGTACCCTGATGGAGCCTTTTGTTGATTTTGCGCAGGCCGCAGCAAAGCTGTATGGCAACAGCGCATCACCCATGGCACAGAACCCGTTCGTCCAGCGCGTTGCCGCAGGTTACGAGCTGATGTATCGGTTGGGCAAGGACTACGAAAAGCCAGCCTTTGACATTCAGACCATCAAGAATGGAGATGTTGACATTGCCATTCATGAGCGAACCGAAATCGGCAAACCGTTTTGTGACTTGGTGCGTTTCAAGCGTTTTACAGACGATGCCGCGACTCTGGACCATCTGAAAAATCAACCCGCGGTGCTGATTGTGGCCCCGCTGTCTGGCCACTACGCCACGCTGCTGCGTGATACCGTGAAAACCATGCTCAAAGACCACAAGGTCTACATCACCGACTGGAAAAACGCGCGTTTGGTCCCGCTGTCTGAAGGCACATTTCACCTCGACGACTACGTCAACTACGTGCAGGAATTTATTCGCCATTTGCAGGGCAAGTACGGCAATTGCCACGTGATTAGCGTCTGCCAGCCCACGGTACCGGTGTTTGCTGCTATTTCACTGATGGCCTCACGCGGCGAGACCACGCCGCTATCCATGACCATGATGGGCGGCCCGATCGACGCCCGCAAATCACCTACTGCCGTGAACAACCTGGCCATGAACAAGCCGTATTCGTGGTTTGAAAACAATGTGATTTATCGGGTGCCGAGTAGCTTTCCCGGCGCCGGTCGACGCGTTTACCCAGGTTTCTTGCAGCACACAGGGTTTGTGGCGATGAACCCAAGCAACCACGCCACCAGCCATTTTGATTACTTCAAAGACCTGGTCAAAGGTGACGAAGCCAGTGCAGAAGTACACCGCAAGTTTTACAACGAATACAACGCCGTGCTCGACATGGATGCCGACTACTATCTGGAAACCATTGATGTGGTGTTCCAACAGTTCAAGCTGGTCAATGGCACCTGGGACGTTAAATCCGTCGATGGCACGTCTGAGCGCGTCAAGCCCGGCGACATCAAAACCACGCGTGTGATGACCGTTGAGGGCGAACTGGACGATATTTCAGGCTCTGGCCAGACCGAGGCCGCGCTGGACATGTGTACCGGGGTACCCGCGTCTCATAAAAAGCACTTTGAGGCCAAAGGCGCAGGGCACTACGGTATTTTCAGCGGCAGGCGCTGGCGCGAGCTGGTGTACCCAGCCGTTAAAGCCTTTATTTTAGAGGCTCAAACGTCGTTAGGTAAATCATCAAATAAGGCTGTAGTCCAATCAATACGGGCGCAAGCAGCTCCTAAAAAAGTAGCGTCTGTAAAGCCAGTCGCCAAGCCTGCTGCCAAGCGTTCCGTGAAAACTGTGGCCAAACCTGTCCCTAAACGCGCACCCGCCAGGGCTGCCCGCAGCAAGTAAAGCTGCCAAAATACGAGGGTGAACCACCCCAACCCGGCGCAACTGGCCAGTCGCATCCATGCGGTACTGCCCCAGACCCAATGCACACGCTGCGGCTACCCTGACTGCGCTGCGTATGCAGCGGCGATTGCCGAAGGCGAAGCAGCCATCAACCAGTGCCCTCCGGGCGGCATTGAGGGCGTAACACGGCTGGCAAGCATCACGGGCTTGCCCACCATTCCACTGAACCCAGCGAACGGCGCTGAAGGTCCTCGCTCGATCGCGGTGATTGACGAAGCCTGGTGCATAGGCTGCACGCTGTGCCTTCCCGTCTGCCCGACCGATGCGATTCTGGGCAGCAACAAAATGATGCATACCGTGATAGAGGCAGATTGCACGGGCTGCGAGCTTTGCATTGCTGTGTGCCCGGTCGATTGCATCAGCCTAGAGAACGTCAGCGGCGACAAAACGGGTTGGGCGGCATGGTCGGCGCCACAGGCGCAAAGTGCACACGACAGGTACGCCGTGCATCTTCAGCGCCTTGATATGTCAGATTCAAGCCGCCTGCTGTCGCTTAGCCAGCCAACCGAGGCAGGCAGGCCAAAAACTGAAGACAAAACCAGCCAGACCGAGACGGATCGCAAGCAGACGCTGATCAACGCAGCATTGGTAAGCGCGCGCGAAAGAGCAAAAGCCCAAAAGCTGGCGCAATAATCTCCGAACGCACCCAAGGGCTCCTTTTTTCAGGAGTTTCGCCTTGGCTCCCTTTAATTTCTTGCTGAAATGGTCAGTAAGAGGGATGTGATCGACATAGCGCCAAGGCCAAGTAAAACACTGTCAACGCCAGCGCGCCGTCAAGCAACCGCCAGGCAAGTGGCTTGGCAAACACGGGAGCCAGCCAACGGGCCCCAAATCCGATCGCGACAAACCAAAACAAGCTCATGCTGGATGCTCCCGCCCAAAACAGCAGCCGGTCCGGCGCTGGATATTGCGAGCCCACCAATCCGACCAGAAACACAGTGTCCAGATATACATGTGGGTTCAGCAGCGACACCGCCAACGTTTGACCAAGAGCGATTGCGAAGCCACTGGATGCAGGTTGTCCTGCCACGACTTCCAATGTGCCCGGCTTGTACGCTCGCCAAGCGGCCGCCAGGCCGTAGCCAACCAAAAAAGCTACGCCCAGCCAAGTGACCCAGAACAGCAGCCCCGAATACATCCGAGCCATGCTGGCAACGCCGAAAACGCCAAGTGCCATCAAGCCGGCGTCTGTCAATGCGCAAGTGAGCACCACCAACGCCACCTGCTCGCGCCGAACGCCATGGCGCAGAACATGCACGTTTTGGGCACCGATGGCGATGATCAATGAGCCACTGAGGGCCAAACCAGCCAGAAAAGAATTTGTCATCCGTAGAGTTTCACGATCTGTACGAAGGAAGCCAAGCTAAATAAAACAGTGTCGATTAAGTAAATCTATTTCACAGAATCAACGCATTCTGGGAGGACCGTTTGAAGGTGCTGGGCGTGGGTTGGGGAATGAACCGCATAGACCTGGTTGCAGCGTACCTGCAAAGCGGCGCACCGGTTGAACTGGTGCCGGAGCAGCATGTGAGCATTGCGCTGTGTCGGCAGCACACGAGACTGGCCATGCGGCAGATGGAATTGCTGAGCGAACGGGTATTGATGAAGGCCAAAGATTTGCTGATCCAACGTCAGACCGACGCGGTTTATTCAGACCCAAAACCTAGACACAGATTCAAACAGTAGAAACCGCCGCAAGCGCACGGATGACTTCGGGCGGTGCCTGCACCAGCTCAATTAACACGCCCTCCCCGCTTATGGGAAATTCGTCATTCGCTTTGGGGTGCATAAAGCATATGTCGTAGCCTGCCGCACCCTTGCGAATACCACCCGGCGCAAAGCGAACGCCCTGCGAGGTGAGCCAATCTACCGCTTTGGGCAGGTCGTCAATCCACAGACCTACATGGTTAAGCGGTGTGGTGTGCACGGCGGGCTTTTTGTCGACGTCCAGTGGCTGCATCAAATCAACCTCTACCTTGAACGGGCCGCTGCCCATCGCGCAGATGTCTTCGTCAACGTTTTCACGTTCGCTGACGAAATTGCCTGTCACTTCAAGGCCCAGCATATCCACCCAAAGGGTACGCAGACGGTCTTTTCTGGGCGCGCCGATGGCGATTTGCTGGATACCCAGCACCTTGAAAGGGCGCGTCATGCAAACTCCACAATCGGCTGGTCTACGGTCAGTGACTCACCTTTGCTAGCCAAAACCTTGCCGACCACACCATCAGCCACTGCAAATAAAACGTTCTCCATCTTCATGGCCTCGATCACCGCCACGCGCTCCCCGGCTTGCACCTTTTGGCCAACTTGTACGGCGACGTCAACCAGCAAACCAGGCATGGGCGACAGGACAAAGCGGCTCATGTCAGCAGGCGCTTTGTAGGGCATCAGCGCGTGCAGCGCTGCGGCGCGCGGGCTTAAAACCAAGGCGTCAAGCCGCGTGCCGTTGTGGGCAATGCGAATGGCCAATGGGTTTTTACCGACCCCGCGCTCTACCTGTGCGGTGAACGGCTGGCCGTTGGCCGTACCGCGAATGCGCGCGCCCCCCAGATGCCAGTTGCTACATATTTCATAGCTGCTTGCGCCCGTATCTATTCGGCTTGAGCCTGATTTAGCCTCGAAATCAGCCACCAAAACGCTGCTTTGGGTGTTTTTACCCTCTGCGCCCATCGCAATGACTACAAACTCCTCCCCTACAGCCAGGCCGTGACCTGGTAGTTGGCCGCTGATACCCGCCGCACGGCCCAGCAAGCGCCGATTGACATACGCCGCCAGCGCCACCAAGAAGTCCGGGTCAGCATGAGGCACGTCTTCGGCTGAAAAGCCTTTGCTGTAGTTTTCAGCAATAAAGCCGGTGTTGAAATCCCCAGCTACAAACTTTGGGTGCGCTAACAATGCTGCCTGAAAAGGGATGTTGCTGCTGATGCCGCGAATCACAAAACCATTGAGTGCTTCACGCATTTTTGCAATGGCGTCCAACCTGTCCTTGCCGTGCACGATGAGTTTGGCAATCATCGAATCGTAATACATGGGGATTTCTCCACCGTCCTCGACGCCAGTGTCTACCCGTACGCCATGCAAATGTTCGATGTCTGATGCAAACATGGTTTCTTTGGGCGGCTGAAACCGTACCAATCTACCCGTTGACGGCAAAAAGTTGCGAAACGGATCTTCTGCATTGATGCGGCACTCCATCGCCCAACCGTCACGTTTGACGTCGCCTTGCGTTAAAGGCAACTTCTCACCCGCAGCCACACGAATCATCAGCTCTACCAAGTCCAGGCCGGTAATGCATTCCGTCACCGGGTGCTCGACTTGCAGGCGGGTGTTCATCTCTAAAAAGTAAAAGCTCTGGTCCTTACCGACGACAAACTCCACCGTTCCCGCGCTTTGGTACTTGACGGCTTTGGCCAGCAGCACAGCCTGTTCGCCCATCGCTTTGCGCGTCGCATCAGTGATGAATGGGCTTGGCGCTTCTTCAATCACTTTTTGGTGGCGGCGCTGGATGGAACACTCACGCTCATTCAGGTAAATCACATTGCCGTGGCTGTCGCCCATCAGCTGGATTTCGATATGGCGTGGCTCTTCCACAAACTTTTCAATGAAGACACGGTCATCACCAAAACTGTTCTTGGCTTCATTGCGGCACGACGTAAAGCCTTCAAACGCCTCCTTGTCATTGAAAGCCACCCGCAGGCCCTTGCCGCCACCGCCAGCGCTGGCTTTGATCATCACTGGGTAACCAATGCTCTTGGCAATTTCGACTGCTTTTTCAGCCGTTTCGATCGCATCGTTCACGCCAGGAATGCAATTCACGCCCGCCGCACCTGCCAGCTTTTTAGATTCAATCTTGTCACCCATCGCTGCGATTGAATAGTGCTTGGGGCCGATGAAGACAATGCCTTCTTCTTCAACCCGCTTGGCAAAGCCGGCATTTTCACTGAGAAAACCATAGCCCGGATGGACGGCTTCGGCGCCCGTCTGCTTGCAGGCGGCAATGATTTTTTCGGCCTGCAGATAGCTGTCGCGGCTAGGTGCGGGGCCAATGTTGACGGCCTCGTCTGCCAACTCAACATGACGTGCGTCTTTGTCAGCATCAGAGTAAACCGCCACCGTTTTGATGCCCATTTTGCGGGCAGTGAGGATGACGCGACACGCTATTTCGCCTCGATTGGCGATTAGGATTTTTTTAAACATTGTTTGCATTCCTAACAATCCGTACAGCTTGAATCTGAGTTTCGATCAGCCCTCGGAGCAAAGCCTCCAGTGGAAATTTATCCATTTTTGCATTCGCCATCAAGTTTTCAAGGTGCTCTTTCACGGCTGGCTCGAGCACTTCACCGTTTTGACCAATGATGTATTCAAGCTCTTCGATGGGTACCAGCATGGCCTTTTGGAGCAGAGTTTCTCTTGTTTTTTCAATCTCTGTGGCTGCTTGATTTTTCACTTCCTTTAGGACTTTTCTGGCTTTATTCTTGATCTCTTGCTTTTGACGTGTCGCGTTATCTTCCACAACTTGCAGCGATTCCTTTCCAATTGCTTTTACTTCAGCCCTAGATTGCTGAATCAACTGTTTTAGTGCGCGACCCTCAACAGCAAGTGTGGAAAGACGGGTACGACCGTCAACTATCACTGGGCGGTATACGCAAACGTCGGACACGTCAGAACCCAAAACTCGCTTTTTCCAAACAGCAAAACTTTCTTTTGATTTACCCGGTATTGGGCGCTCTACGTGTTTTGGAATATCACCAACGAATTCAATGTAAAAATCGTAAAACCGCAAAACACTGCTTTGAAATTTTCGATGTTCCTTAGTCATACTTTTACTTTCGATCATTTTTCGTTTACTTAATAGCGAAGTGATGTACTGCTGAATCCGCAACGGTCACGGCGCATCTACCTCCGCTCATGTCCTCCGCCCTTTGGGCTCCTCCTTGACTTCGCTGCGGCAGATACGCCATGCCCGTTGCTATCAGCAGCATCTGAATTTTGCTGGTCGAATCAAGAACACTCAAGATTGAGTTGCCCGAGCGTTTTGCGTAGGTCAAGGAGGAGCGCGAAGCGCGGGGGACACGAAGCAAAACGCTCGGGCAGCTCGATCTAGCGCCGTAAAAACTGTTCATACGAAAAGAACGCATCACAACGGAATATTCCCATGTTTACGCCAAGGATTCTCAAGCTTCTTGTCCTTAAGCATGACCAGTGACCGACAAATACGCCGACGCGTCTCATGCGGCAAGATCACATCGTCAATAAAACCGCGTGCGCCAGCGATAAATGGATTGGCAAACTGGGCTTTGTATTCAGCTTCACGCGCCGCCAGCTTGTCTGGGTCACCCTTGTCTTCGCGGAAAATAATTTCTACTGCGCCCTTGGCGCCCATCACTGCGATCTCGGCATTTGGCCAAGCAAAGTTAACGTCGCCACGCAGGTGTTTCGACGCCATCACATCGTAAGCGCCGCCATACGCTTTGCGCGTGATCACCGTGATTTTTGGCACGGTACATTCCGCATACGCGTACAGCAATTTGGCACCGTGCTTGATGATGCCGCCGTATTCTTGGCTGGTACCGGGCATAAAACCGGGGACATCGACAAAGGTGATGACAGGGATGTTGAAGGCATCGCAAAAGCGTACAAAGCGCGCAGCCTTGATGGACGATTTGATGTCCAGGCAACCCGCCAGCACCAGCGGCTGATTAGCGACGATGCCGATGGTTTGGCCTTCCATGCGTGCAAAACCAACAATGATGTTCTTGGCGTATTCAGGCTGAATTTCAAAAAAGTCGCCATCGTCCACCGTTTTGACAATCAACTCCTTCATGTCGTAGGGTTTGTTGGCGTTTTCGGGTACCAGCGTGTCCAGGCTCATGTCCATGCGGTTGGCCGGGTCAGCACTGGGGCGCGCGGGCGCTTTTTCGCGGTTATTCAGGGGCAAGTAGTTGTACAAACGCCGCAGCATCAGCAACGCTTCAACATCATTGTCGAAAGCCAAATCAGCCACGCCGCTTTTGGTGGTGTGGGTAATCGCTCCACCCAACTCTTCAGCGGTCACACTTTCATGCGTCACGGTTTTCACCACCTCAGGGCCCGTCACAAACATGTAGCTGGAGTCTTTGACCATGAAAATAAAGTCAGTGATCGCCGGGCTATAGACCGCGCCACCTGCACTCGGCCCCATGATCATGCTGATCTGCGGAATCACGCCACTGGCAAGCATGTTCTTCTGGAAAATATCGGCATAGCCACCAAGTGATGCCACGCCCTCTTGAATGCGTGCACCGCCAGAATCATTCAAGCCAATCACAGGCGCCCCAACCTTCATGGCCTGGTCCATCACTTTGCAGATTTTCTCGGCATGCGCTTCACTCAATGCGCCGCCAAATACGGTGAAGTCTTGGCTGAAGACAAACACCAAACGGCCATTGATCATTCCGTAGCCCGTGACCACACCGTCACCTGGCGGGCGGTTGTCAGCCATGCCAAAGTCTGTGCAACGGTGCTCGACAAACATGTCCCACTCTTCAAACGTACCTTCATCCAGCAACACCTCCAGCCGCTCACGCGCCGTGAGTTTGCCTTTGCCGTGCTGCGCGTCAATGCGTTTTTGACCGCCGCCCAGTCGGGCTGCAGCGCGCTTTTGTTCTAGTTTTTCAAGTATGTCTTGCATAGTGATTTTCGTTAATGGATATTTGCTATTTATTCAGTAGCTGTTTGCGCTAGATTTGATTGGGCTGCAAGCAGATGACGTGCTGCTGTCGAGGCCGGAAGTTGCCCACTGCTGACCTGAGCCAGCAATTCGGGGAGTAGTCGACTAACCGCCAGGTCTTGTTTGAAAGCATGCTTCAGCCCCGCATCAATGCGCTCCCACATCCAGCTGAGTGATTGCTGCCTGCGGCGTTCTACAAACTTCCTGTTGGCAGTTTGCCTTGCCTTAAAGTCCTGCACATCAGCCCAGAAGGCCTCAACACCCTCACCTTTTAATGCGCTGATCTGAATAGCTTTAGGGTGCCAGTTGGTTTCAACGTAGCCGCTGAACATGCCCAGCAACTGCATCGCAGACGTGATTTGAAGTTGTGCGCGCTGAGCGGCAATCGCGTCAATGTCAGCCTTGTTGATGACAACCAAATCGGCCAGTTCCATCACGCCTTTTTTAATGGCCTGTAAATCGTCCCCCGCATTGGGCAACTGCATCAGTACAAACATGTCGGTCATGTTGGCAACAGCTGTCTCAGACTGGCCCACACCGACTGTTTCAACCATGACCACGTCATAACCCGCAGCTTCGCAGACCAGCATGGCCTCACGGGTTTTTTCAGCCACCCCGCCCAACGTGCCGCTGGAAGGGCTGGGGCGTATATAGGCCATGTCATTGACGGAAAGCATATCCATACGCGTTTTGTCACCCAGGATAGAGCCGCCGGAAACAGTAGATGATGGGTCAATCGTCAGCACAGCAACGCGGTGGCCTTGCTTGATGAGATACAGGCCCAGCACATCAATGAAAGTTGATTTACCCACGCCAGGAACGCCGCTGATGCCGAGGCGGAAGGACTGTCCTGTGTGTGGAAGTAGCGCTGTGAGCAACTCGTCAGCCTGTGCACGGTGATCGGTACGGGTTGACTCTAGGAGCGTGATGGCTTTGGCGATGGCTCGGCGTTGTGCTGCACCCTGCCCGTTGACTACGGCCTCAACCAGCGGCGGTAGCGTCACTTCAGCGCAGCCCTGATCTGCTCCAGCACATCCTTTGCGCTGGCCACAATCGGCGTGCCTGGCCCGTAAATACCTTTGACGCCTGCCTCGTACAGCATCTCGTAGTCGGGCCGGGGAATCACGCCACCCACAAACACAATGATGTCGTCAGCGCCTTGCTTCCTTAATTCGGCAATGATGCCCGGCACCAGGGTTTTGTGACCGGCTGCGAGGGTTGAAACACCGACTGCATGCACGTCGTTTTCAATCGCCTGCCTCGCACACTCCTCAGGAGTTTGAAACAGCGGCCCCATGTCCACATCAAAGCCCAAGTCAGCGAAGGCGGTGGCGACAACTTTGGCCCCTCGGTCATGGCCGTCTTGCCCCAGCTTAGAGATCATCACCCGAGGGCGGCGGCCTTGCTCTTCGGCGAACTTGGTGATTTCGACCTTCAGGTTTTCCCAGCCCTCAGCAGAGTCATAAGCAGCAGCGTACACACCGGTCACCTTTTGCGTATCGGCGCGGTGACGGCCATAAACCGACTCCAGCGCGTCGCTGATTTCACCCACCGTAGCGCGTGCACGCACGGCTTGAATCGACAAGTCAAGCAAATTACCTGAGTTATCTTCCGCTGCGCTTTTAATAGCTGCCAATGCCTGATTTACCTTGTCTTTATCACGTTTCGACTTGATTTCTTTAAGCCGGGTGATCTGCCCGTCGCGCACCGCCACGTTGTCAATGTCACGGGTTTCAATCGCGTCTTCCGTCTTGAGTTTGTACTTGTTAACGCCCACAATCACGTCTTTACCGCTGTCAATGCGGGCCTGCTTTTCAGCCGCTGCGGCTTCAATTTTCAGCTTGGCCCAGCCACTGTCGACGGCCTTGGTCATGCCGCCAATGGCTTCAACTTCTTCAATGATTTTCCACGCTGCATCAGCCATGTCTTGCGTCAGCTTTTCCATCATGTAGCTGCCTGCCCATGGGTCCACCACGGCGCCAATGTGCGTTTCTTCTTGCAAGATCAACTGCGTGTTACGCGCAATGCGTGAGCTGAACTCGGTGGGCAGGGCAATCGCTTCGTCAAAAGAATTGGTGTGCAGACTTTGCGTTCCGCCAAATACTGCGGCCATGCCTTCAATCGTTGTGCGCACAATGTTGTTGTACGGGTCTTGCTCGGTCAGGCTCCAGCCGCTGGTCTGACAATGAGTGCGCAGCATCAACGACTTGGGCGACTTGGCGTCAAACCCCTTCATGATGCGGCACCACAGCAGCCTGGCGGCACGCATTTTCGCAATCTCCAGATAGAAGTTCATGCCAATCGCCCAGAAAAAACTCAAGCGCCCGGCAAACCCGTCAACATCTAGGCCCTTGCCCATCGCCGTCTTGACGTACTCTTTGCCATCGGCCAGCGTGAAGGCCAGCTCTAACGCCTGGTTGGCCCCAGCTTCTTGCATGTGGTAACCGCTGATAGAGATGGAATTGAACTTCGGCATATGTTTAGCCGTGTATTCAATGATGTCGCCGATGATTCGAATGCTGGGCGCGGGCGGGTAAATGTAGGTGTTGCGCACCATGAATTCTTTGAGAATGTCGTTTTGAATCGTGCCACTCAAATCAGCCTGAGCCACGCCCTGCTCTTCAGCCGCCACAATGTAGCCCGCCAGCACCGGCAGCACCGCGCCGTTCATGGTCATGCTGACACTGACTTTGTCGAGCGGGATCTGATTGAACAGAATCTTCATGTCCTCCACCGAGTCAATAGCCACGCCAGCTTTGCCCACGTCGCCTGTGACGCGTGGGTGGTCGCTGTCATAGCCGCGGTGGGTGGCCAGATCAAACGCAACCGATACACCCTGCCCGCCCGCAGCCAACGCCTTGCGGTAAAACGCGTTTGACTCTTCAGCGGTTGAAAAGCCGGCGTATTGCCGAATCGTCCACGGGCGCACTGCATACATGGTTGCCTGAGGGCCGCGAATGAAGGGCTCAAAGCCTGGCAATGTGTTGGTGTACGGCAGGTCTTTGGTGTCTTCTGCCGTGTACAGCGGCTTGACGGTGATGCCGTCTGGCGTGTGCCAGTTAAGGGCGCTAACATCACCGCTTGGGGCAGATTTGGTTGCGGCTCGTAGCCACGCGGCGTGGCTGCCTTGGTCAAATTGCGGCCAATCGGCGAGGTTTGAAGGTTTAAATGGCGTGCTCATGTGCTCGAGTTTACCCTGATTTCACATTTGTAATTATAAATTCAGAATTCAGTTTCGTGTAAACTTAGGCGTGTCTAAATACCCACCATGAACGCCCCCACCCTGCCCCAAAACCTGAAGCAACGCGCCTTGTACGAAGAGGTGGCCGAGCTGCTGCGCCAGCGCATTTTTAACCGCGAACTGACCCCCGGCAGCTGGATCGACGAGCTGAAAATTGCTGAAGAATACGGTATCAGCCGAACGCCGCTGCGTGAGGCGCTCAAGGTACTCGCCACTGAAGGTTTGGTGACCATGAAGGTGCGGCGCGGTGCTTATGTGACGGAAATCGATGAAAAGGACCTCCGCGATGTCTTTCACCTGATGGCCGTATTGGAAGCCGATGCTGCAAGCGCAGTCGCCAGAAACGCTACCGACCAACAAATACAAGAGCTTGAGGCTCTGCACCACGAGCTGGAAAAAGCCGCGCAAGACAGCAAGCACCACATCCGGTTCTTCACGATCAATGAGGCGTTTCATATCAGACTGCTTCAAATCGCAGACAACAAATGGCGCGACCAAATGGTGGGCGACTTGCGAAAAGTGATGAAGCTCAACCGGGCCCAGTCTCTGCTCAAAGAGGGGCGGATTGAAGAATCGCTGGCCGAGCATTCAGCGGTGATGACGGCGTTAAAGCGGCGGGATCCCATGGGCGCGCAGGCTGCGATGCGGGTGCATATTGAAAGCGGCCTGAAAGCTGCGAGTTAGCACCATGATCCGGTTTTTAGATGCATTAACCCTTTAGTCACCAGTTTTTGAACTCACGCGCAACACAGCCTATCAACCATGACACTCAAACACCACCTCATCACCGGCGCACCCGACCCTGTAGCGCCTTTCAGCCATGCAGTTGAAGCGGACGGCTGGGTTTACTTGACTGGCCAGATGCCGTTCAGTGGCACATCGATCCACGAGCTTTACCCGCAAGGCATAGAAGCTCAAACGCGTCAGGTCATGCAAAACTTGCAAACGGTGCTGGCTGGCGTGGACCTCGGTCTTGCTCAGGTGGTTCAGGTGCGTGTGTACCTGCTGAATTTTGAGCGCGACTATGACGCCATGAACGCGATTTACGCCACCTACTTTGAGCCAAGCAAGCGCCCTGCGCGTACCTGTGTGGGTGTGAGCGGCCTGGCCAAAGGTGCTCTGATCGAGATAGATATGGTGGCACGTCGACCCAAGGACAACTAGCACATATCGCCGAGAGCAGGTGGCGGCGAGGCATCGTCAGGGCGCCAATCTGCTACATCATTGATAGCTTTTCGCGCCCGTATCTATTGACCAAAACCCGTTTTATATACCTAGAAATGGATCCGATTGGGCCGTAAAAGCTTTTAGATCTTCAAAATAGGGCAATGCACCGCCATCCATCGTATGAAACTGCCAGTTGCTGCGCTGCTCCACTGTCGAGCGGCCTTTGTAGTTGGTGAAGTCACCTCGCGTCGCCATGGAAACCCACACAGGGCAAGCCGGTTTTTCATACAACGTATTGACATCGGCTGCAAAGAGATGCGCTGATAAAAAATAAAGCGGTGCGTACTTGGCGCCAGGTTGCCGTGTGGTCAGTACGTCATAGCGCCACAGCGCTTCATCAATATTTTTTGAGCCCCAGGTACGCTGCAAAAAGTACCGAATCACACCGGGGCGGGTCAGCGCGTTGAAGAGCCCGCTGCTCCACCTTGGATTGCTGCAAATATCATGCAGCCACTTGATGCCTCGGGATGAGCCAGGCGCACCATAAAACCGTTTACTACCGCTGAACCCAGTGGGGCTGACCAGTGCTAAACGCCGAACAGCGTCGGGCGATTCGCAAGCGGCGCGGGCTGCAAACTCACACGCCAGCGACACTGCCGCCACATCAACGGCCGCGCCGCCATGCTGGCCGCGGATGTGTGTCAGCGCAGCCAATACTGCGTCAGTCATCAATCGAATGGTGTAGGCGCGGTCGCTGCGGTCAGACAAACCGTAACCCGGCAGATCAATCGCGTAAGTGGGCCGCATTGTGCGGTAGTGGTCATACAGAGGAGCAACTTCAAAAGCGCAAGCCGCTGCATTGACGCTGTGAATCAGCAACAAGGGCGTTGCCCGTATGTGCAAACCACCGCCGGAGGGCAGGCTGCTATACAAAGCCACGGGCCCTGCATTTGTTTGCAGCACCTCGTATTGCCCGCCCAGCGCGGGAGGCAACACAGGATAGATATGGGTTGGTGGGTGGGTAGTCGTCATGAACAAAACGTATGCGCTTCAGGGTAAACGGCCGTGGCAAGGTCTTGATGAGCCAGCGCCATCACCTCGTGAGGGCTCAACTCTTTCAGGCGGTGATCGCTCCAAACCTGGCGCCATCGCCGGCTGCCTGGTAGCCCGTGGCGCAGGCCCAGCATGTGGCGGGCTATGGCCGAGCGTGGTGTGGCGCGCTCCTCAAACTCGCGCACCATGTAATCGCACATCTGCGCCTCAACCGTTTCGCGTGATTGCGTTGACGGCGCTGCGCCAAAAAAGTCTTCATCCCAAGACGTCAACAACCAGGGGTTGTGATAGGCCTCACGGCCAACCATGACGCCGTCAAGCTGCTGCAATTGCCCTGCGATTTGCAAGTTGGTGGTGATGCCGCCGTTAATGGCGATGGTGAGGTCGGGAAAGTCTTTTTTAAGCTGATACACGATCTCATACCTGAGGGGCGGTACCTCACGGTTTTCTTTGGGACTCAAGCCCTTCAGCCAGGCACTGCGTGCATGCACGATGAAGGTGTTGCAACCTGCCAAGCTGACAGCGCCTACGAAGTCGCGCACAAAGGCGTAACTGTCGGTCTTGTCAATGCCAATACGGTGCTTGACCGTCACCGGCACACTGACGACATCCACCATCGCTTTGACGCAATCGGCCACCAGCAGGGGCTCAGCCATCAGGCAGGCGCCAAAAGCACCGCGCTGCACCCGCTCGCTGGGGCAACCGCAGTTCAAATTAATCTCGCTATAGCCCCATTGCTCGCCCAACTTGGCGCATTTCGCTAAATCTAGCGGCTCGCTGCCGCCCAATTGCAGCGCAACCGGATGCTCCTGGAGCTTGAAATCAAGATGACGTGCGACGTCCCCGTGGATCAGCGCGCCAGTGGTCACCATCTCGGTGTACAGCAGGGCTTTGCGACTCAGCAGGCGGTGAAAGTAACGGCAATGCCTGTCGGTCCAGTCCATCATGGGCGCAACCGACACGCGCCAGGCGTCTGAGCGGTGTGACGGATAGGGCAAGTCGGACGCGGGCCGGGTTAAAGGGAGTGACATCACCGTATTTTCCCAGATGCAGCGCCAAGCGCAGGAGTTTTCAACCGACACGGGGAATTCGCCATCGTCTTACATCCAACAACAACGCTGGCTGATGGTGCTCCAAGCCGACAGATGTGCCAATAGAAGCTTCAACTTAAAAGAAGCACAGTACATGAAAAAATTTGAACTTACCCCCGATATGTTGACCATGGGCGGCACGTTTTACCCCACAGGGCACGCATTTGTCATGTTCCCAAACGCAGCGCAGGCTGAGCGCGCAGCCTTTGACATTGAGAAAACATCCGCCCCGGGCAACGCCGTGACGTTTTTGAATGCAGCCACGGTGTTGCGAGATATCGGCAAGGTCGAGGGCGACTCTGACATCGTACTTCCCTCTGTTGGAACTGAAGGTGCGACGGTGCGCAAGTATGTTGACTTGGCGCGCAAAGGCCATTGTGCGTTGATGATCAAGGTGGACTCTGACGAAGAAGCCGAACGAATCATGCAAGCTGCGCGAAGCGCCGCCTTTTCGTATGGCCAGCGCTACCGCTTGTTGGCGATGGAAGACCTGGAATAGAGTTGTAGTAGCGTTGCAATGGGGTTGGCGGGGGAGTAGAGTTGCACCATCCCGCTTTCGGTAACATGGTATTGAAGCAGGCCAACAGCATGAAACACCCCCAATGATTGATTTTTATTTTGACGTGTCCAGCCCCTGGACCTACCTAGCCTTTCGCAACATTCAGCCGATGGCACTGGAACTGAACACCACCATCCATTGGCGGCCTGTGCTTGTGGGTGGAATTTTCAATACCGTCAACCAGCGCATGTATGCGTCCCGGGAGGACAGCCAGTCCCCGCGCAACCGATACGTTCTAAAGGACCTGCAAGACTGCGCGCGGCAAACAGGCGTCAAAATCGTTTTCCCGCCTAAGGTTTTTCCGGTCAACAGCGTCAAGGCCATGCGCGGCTGTATCTGGCTGGCACAAGATGACGGTTCAAAGCATCACTTGCTACCATTTATCGAAGCGACCTTTGCGGCTTACTTCACACACCAAGAAGACATATCGCAAGACAATGTGCTCGCAGAAATTTGCCGAAAAATTGGCGTCGATGCGGCTGCATTTGCAGAAGGTATTACCCATTCAGACATCAAAGAAGCGCTCAAGGCCAACACCGATGAAGCGATTGCAAGAGGCGCCTTCGGTGTGCCGAGTTTTTTTGTCGGGGACGACATGTACTTTGGAAACGATCGCCTTGATTTGCTACGTTTAGCAGTGCGCGCTGCCAAAGCGAGATCAGCTTAATTTGGCAGGGCGGCTCTCGTCTGACTGGATGAACGAGTCCTCCCACTGATTGGGAAACCTGCCAGACTTGCCAGCCCCGAAAGCACCAGTACCATCTGGGTTAAAGCCCGCGGGTTGCAATGTGGGGACGACTTTGCCCGAATCGCTGTTGTTCAACAAACTGAGTGCAGCTGCTTTTGCGGCCTGGCGTTTTTCTTTGGTAAAGCTGTCCAGATCTGCGTGGAAGCTGCTGTCGCCGCCCCGCGTGGCCTGGGCTTCGACCTGATCTTCAAGCGGCATTTCCCCCAAAAACGCAGCCCGCATTGCGCTCACCTGAGGCAACTTGACGCTGCGCACCACGGTGTAGGCGACGCGGCAGTCCGACAGCAGCGATTCCTTCAGTTGGCGATTGCCTTTGTTAAGCCCGCGCTTGCCCGGCACATCCACACAGCCGACCACATTGCCGTTGGATGTACACACCGTGAAGGTGCAATACACCCCGCCAAGCAGCTCTTGCCATCGTGCACCACCACCGTTTTCGTCTTTACTCACAGGCACGGTAAAGCGCAGTACAGGCAGTTTGACCATCACCATATGGTCATGAAAGGCACCCTGCAACCACTTGAAAACCTCGTGCTCTTCGTTGGTCATCAAGACCCGCGACGTCAACGGCCACTTGCTAGGCAAACGCATTTTTGCACTGGCCTCACGCCTTAGCCACCAGATGTAAAAGCCAACACCCAGCGCAGCACCGGCTATTAGCCCCAAGCCTAAAAAAAGAAAAGTTAACGTGTTCAAGATAGCTCCATTTTTAGATTTGCCCCAACGCCTGCATGGTAATACGGCACACCCTAGGGTACAACCTTGTTACCAGTGGTTTCAAATCCGGCGCAAAGCGCCTATGGGCGAGTGCAAACAGCTATGCTTTTAGCAGCAACCCAAAAGGCAAAACAAGCAGCCACAAGATTTGATGGCGGCCTGCATGTCAACCGCCAGCGCGCTTGACGTTGTAACCTTTTTTTTGCAGCGCAGCCATGACTGTCACGAGATGGTCGCCCTGCACTTCTAGCACGCCGTCTTTAACCGTGCCGCCCGAGCCACAGGCAGTTTGCAGCTGCTTACCGAGCAAAGCCAGCGTTTCAGCATCAAGCGGCAGCCCTTTGACCAGCGTGACGCTTTTGCCGCCTCGACCCTTGGTTTGCAAACTGACGCGCACCACACCATCGTTGGCAGGCACAGCCAGCACTTTACACAGGCAGTGATTGATCGGCTCGCGGCACACCGGACACATTCTTCCGCTGTCGGTGGAATACACCAGACCGCCTGTTTTACTTTTCATGGTCTAGACGAACGTCCCGCGCGATAGGTTTGAAATAGAAACGAGCCTGCAAGTCAGCAAACAGCATTCCTTCACTAAATAGTAATGTACTGTGGGCGCGCCCCCTCATCAAAAGACGACATCGGCTATTCTGGGGGCCAGCCATGACAGAACTCCACACCCCCGACAAAGACCAAATCAACCTGCTGGAGAGCTTTGACAGGTTGGGTCTCAGCCAGGTAGAACTGGTGGCCACCGCAGAACAGGCGAAATCGGCACTTCAGGCGCTCTTGGGGGAAAAGGCGCTGGGGTTTGACACCGAATCGAAACCTACCTTCGCTAAAAACGAGGCATCAACCGGCCCGCATATCGTGCAACTGTCTACCCTGCACAGGGCCTGGATCTTTCAGCTGGAAGACGCTGAATGCCGCCGAGTCGTGGGCTTGCTACTGGAAGCGCCCGACATTATCAAAGCCGGCTTTGGTTTGGGCGATGACAAAAAGCGCATCACCTTTAAACTGGGCGCTGACTTGCAGGGCGTGCTGGATTTAAACACCGTGTTTCGCGCCAAGGGTTACCGCAAAGACATGGGCGTACGCGGCGCAGTGGCTGTGTTGTTCAACAAGCGTTTTATCAAGTCCAAAAAAGCCAGCACATCCAACTGGGCCAACCCACACCTGACTGAAGCGCAGTTGATTTACGCAGCTAACGATGCCTATGCCGCCATGCGGGTTTATGTGGCGTTGGGGCTTTGAAACCTGATTTTCGATTCTTCTTCCAATAAAAAAGCCTACAGCCCAATAAATATGGGCGCAAATAGCTACACAAATTATAGCAACTAGCCCGGCTTGGTAGTCGCGGCCTTGCGGTCTGCCAACACTTTTTGGCCACTGGGTCGCTCCCCAATCATTTTGACGTAGGCCTTGTAGTCCACGCCGCCTGCCAGTAACAGGTCTTCACCATAAATCGCCTTGGTCGCCATGCCTATCAAGGGCAGACTGGCGAAAGCGGCACAGTCGGCCTGGGTAAAAGTGTCACCCGCAGCGTACGGCGCAAATTTGATGAGGGACTTGAGCGCAGCGATGTTCTTTTCAAGTTGCTTGCGAACCCTCGCCTGGGCACTCTCGCTGACCGTGCCACCAAAAAATGCCTGCGCATAGAGCTCACGCGCCACCAGTTCAAGATGCAGGTCAATGTACGTTGTCAGTTCGCCCACTTTGGCAGCGGCAAACGGGTCTGCGGGCAGCAGTGCGGGTTGTGGATAAGCCAACTCCAGGTAATCAATGATCGCCTGGCTTTCACACAGCGTACCCTGCGGCGTGGTGATGAACGGGATTTTTCCCAGCGGTGATGCGACCAGGTTATCTGGCGTCAGCTTCTTCGGATGGGCGAGAGCTTCTGAAAAAGGTACATTCTTTTCAAGTAGCGCCAGCTTGACCTTGTTGTAGTAGTTTGAAACCGGAAAGCCGTGCAACGTGATCATGGGATGAACTCCAAGCTTGAACAATGTTCAAGTCTAGCGGTGTTGCCGCACCTTTGCCGCGCAGTTGTTCCAGATGTGACAGGGCCTCCTCATTCGTAGACGATACGCGCCAGCCCCTTGTCTGCTTGTGCCATCCAGCTGGCAAGTGCCGCATCTGTCGGAAAGAATTTAGCCTGCTCTCCCAGCGACAGATCTGCCACCACCTCGCCAAAATCAGTAGGCCGCCTGACTTGCAGGCGCACTGGCAAGCCGCGCAACAGCTCGCTCTGCTCGGTCATCTCGCGGCGTGGGGGGAAGTCCTTCACGAGGCGGGTGATATCGGGCGCAGCCCCGTTTACGGCCACCTTCAGATATTTGCCAAACTTGCAGCGAGCGGCCTCGAGATCCCACACCTGGGTGACTTTGAAGCGCCTGCCGAATCGCTCGGAGGCGCCTTGCAGTGTGCCCTGCACAATCACCAGCTCATCATCTTTGAGCAGGTTTCGATGGGTGTTGTAAGTGGCCTCGTCTACAGAAGCTTCCAGCAATTCTGACGATGTTTTGTCATCGAGTTTAAAAATGATGACCTTACCGCGATTGCCATTGATCACGCGCAAGTCAGTCACGATGGCGGCAAGAATCCGCGTATCGCGCGAGTCGAGCAGATCGTCAATCTTCAGCTTCGCGAACTGGCGCACCTCGGCCTCAACCTCGTCGAACAAATGGCCAGACAGGTAAAACCCAATCGCTGTTTTCTCAGCCACCAACCGCGCCTTGATGCCAAAGGGCATGGCTTCTACAAGTTCAGGTTCTTGCGTGCTGGCGGCGTGAGAATCCGACATGTCAAACAGTCCGCCTTGATTGGCGTTAGCCTCAGCTGCCAAGGCGAAGTCGAAGGCCTGATCAACCGACGCCAGCAGTGAGGCGCGGTTGAGTTGGAGGTTGTCAAAAGCGCCCGCTTTAATGAGCGCTTCGACGGTTCGCTTGTTGATTTTGGTGCGCTCCACCCGAACACAAAAGTCGTACAGAGATGTGAATAAGCCGCCCTCAACCCGCGCGGCAACAATCGCCGCAATCGCCTGCTCGCCCGTACCTTTGACAGCACCTAGGCCATAGCGCACGGTGCTGTTACTGGTCGGTTCAAACCGGTAGCTGCCGCGGTTAACGTCAGGTGACTCGAATGTGATGCCCATTTTGAGCGCATCACCGTGCAGAATCTTCAGCTTGTCAGTGTCACCCATTTCCACCGTCATGTTGGCGGCAAAAAACTCGGCGGTGTAGTGCACCTTGAGCCAAGCCGTGTGGTACGCCAGCAGCGCGTAGGCGGCAGAATGCGACTTGTTAAAGCCGTAGCCTGCAAACTTCTCCATCAAGTCAAAAACCTCGTCGGCTTTTTCTTCACTCAGGCCATTAACGCCTGCACCTTTGCGAAATACCTCACGCTGCGAGGCCATTTCTTTTTCGTCTTTTTTGCCCATGGCGCGGCGCAGCATGTCGGCTCCACCGAGCGAATAACCACCCAGTATCTGCGCGGTCTGCATCACCTGTTCTTGGTAGACCATGATGCCGTAGGTCTCTTCCAGC
>JBBRDA010000029.1:0-28234 GCA_038204335.1 Burkholderiales bacterium | reverse complement strand
CACTATGCCCGCCCTCTGGCTAGGCGCTCGCGCCCAACCCGCCCCCGCGCGCCGGGCTACGCCTTCGCAAACTGAAGGGCCGTTTTACCCGGTGGACTTCCCTAAAGACACTGACTATGACCTGCTGCGCAATGGCAACCTGTCTTACCCCGTGGGCCAAGCCGCCTGGCTTGACGGCAGCGTTAGCGACCTGGCGGGGCGGCCTGTGGGTGGGGCGGTGGTTGAAATATGGCAATGCGACGGGGACGGGCACTACCTCAACATGGGTCACCATGCGGGTGATGGCGGCAAGGCTGAAAAGAAAGCTCAGGGGTTTCAGGGGTTTGGCCGGGTCACGGCGGGCGCTGATGGCAGTTACCGGTTTCGCACCATGCGGCCTGTGGCCTACAGTGGCCGCACGCCCCACATTCATGTCAAGGTCAAACTGGGCCGGCGCGAGCTGTTAACGACGCAGCTCTATGTGGCCAATGACCCGGGCAACGCGCGCGACTTTTTGTGGCAGCGTTTGAATGCCGCTGACCGTGACGCGCTCACTATGCCTTTTGTGCCGGGCGCTGACGGGCTAAAGGCCAACTTTGCGGTGGTAGTTGCCGCCTGAGCGGCTGGCGCGGGCCCAAACATAGCTGCGCTTGACGCAGATCAAAACGCCTTTTTAGCCGTTGCCGCATAGTCGCCATGATTGACTGGAGACTTCATGAGCGCTGTTGCAGAAATTGTTACTGACGAGTTACTACGCCGCTACGACGTGGCCGGGCCACGGTACACCTCTTACCCCACGGCAGACCGTTTTGTTGACACCTTTACCGCGGCTGACTACACCCAGGCGTTAGCCCAGCGCGGCAGTGGTGCTGCTGCCGCAGCGCCGCCCTTGTCGCTATACATTCACATCCCGTTTTGTGAGTCGCTGTGTTACTACTGCGGCTGCAACAAGATCGTTACCAAACACCACAGCAAGGCGGCCGCGTACCTGCAGTACCTGAGCCGTGAGGTAGACCTGCACATCCAGCGCATCGGCGCTGGGCAGGCCGTGGGCCAGTTGCACCTGGGTGGCGGCACGCCTACCTTTTTAACCGACGACGAGCTACGCACACTGATGGCCATGCTGCGGCGCAGTTTTAGCTTTTTGCCGGGTGGCGAATATTCAATCGAGGTAGACCCGCGCACGGTAGACCCAAAGCGGCTAGACACGCTGGCAGAGCTTGGCTTTAACCGCCTGAGCTTTGGGGTGCAAGACTTTGATGCCGATGTGCAAAAAGCCGTGCACCGCGTGCAACCCGCCAACCAAGTGTTTGCACTGGTTGAAGCAGCCCGCGCCCGTGGTTTTGAATCCATCAACGTAGACCTGATTTACGGCCTGCCCAAGCAAAGCCCGGCGTCGTTTGACCGCACCCTGGCGCAAGTTGCCAGCCTGCGGCCAGACCGGATCGCGCTGTACGCCTATGCGCATTTGCCAGAGCGTTTTAAGGCCCAGCGGCGCTTTGCCACCGCCGAGCTGCCTGACGGCGGGGCCAAAATTGCCATGCTGTCGCGCTCGCTGGCTGCTTTTGAGGCCGCAGGTTATGTGTATGTGGGCATGGACCATTTCGCGCTGCCCGAAGACTCGCTGGCTGTGGCCAAAAGCCAAGGCAAGCTGCACCGCAACTTTCAGGGCTACAGCACCCAACCCGACTGCGACTTGATCGCCTTGGGTGTGTCCAGCATCGGGCGCATTGGCGCCACCTACAGCCAAAACGCCAAGACCCTTGACGGGTATTACGCTGCGTTAGACAACGGCCAGTTCCCAGTGGTGCGCGGCCTGAGCCTGTCGCCAGACGACCTGCTGCGCCGCGACGTCATCATGGCGCTGATGTGCCAAGGCCGGGTTGCGTTTGACGCGATTGGCGGCGCGCATCAGGTTGACTTTAAAACCTACTTCGCTAAAGAGTTTGACGCGCTGCAAACCCTGCAAGACCAAGGCATGGTGACGGTAGGCGCCAGCAGCATTCAAGTCACGGCGCAGGGCTGGTTTTTTGTGCGCGCAGTGGCGATGGTGTTTGACAGCTATTTGCAGACAGACAGGAGCCGGGCTAGGTTTTCTAAGATTCTTTAGGTGTCTTTAGGTATTTAGGTATTTGCTGAAATCGGCGATCCTGGCGCTGCGGCCGGTGGGGTGAAGTTACACTAACTTCGTGCAACACGAAATTAGTGTATTATTCAGCCCATGAAAAACGTCACCATCACAGTTGAAGACTCTGCGCTGGAATGGGTGCGTATTGAGGCCGCCAAACGCAATACCAGTGTCTCGCGGCTGGTGGGCGAGATGCTGGTTGAAAAAATGCAGCGTGAAGACGCTTATGCCCGGGCTGAACGGGAATGGCTGGCCGATGACGTGACTTTTACCTCGAACGCGCAGCCCCTTCCACATTCTGCGCGCCGTGCTGAGATTTACGCAGAACGCCAAGCTGGCAATGCAACGCGTTTTCGTTGACACGTCAGTCTTGGTCTACGCCGACGACGCAGCCCACACGCAGCGCCGCCAGCAAGTGCGAGCCTGGTTGGCGCATTTGTGGGCCAGCCGCATGGGCCGCACCAGTACCCAGGTTTTGAGTGAGTATTACGACTGCGTGACCAAGCGCATACAGCCGGGCTTGCCGCAAGGCGATGCGCGCGCCAAGCTGCGGCGCTACCAACAATGGCAGCCGTGGGTCACAGACCACCAAACAGTCGAATCCGCTTGGGGCCTGGAGGTGCGGCTCCAAATTGATTACTGGCAAGCGCTGATGCTGGCATCAGCCATGCACAGCGGTTGCGACGCGGTGCTCAGCGACGCCCTACCGCTTGAGCGCTATGACCAGCTTGTCGTCATTAACCCGTTTGAAACCCCGCCACCGACATGACTCAAAAGCCGCCCCCACTCAATCAACTGAATCAATTGATTCAAACCCGTATCCGCCAAGACATCCAGTCGATGCACGCTTACGCCGTGCAAGACTCGGCTGGCATGGTCAAACTTGACGCGATGGAAAACCCGCACCGCTTGCCCGCCGCGCTGCAGGCGCACTTGGGGCAACGGCTGGGCGCGTTGGCCTTTAACCGCTACCCTGATGGGCGGGTGAATGACTTGCGCCACGCACTGGCTGACTACGCGCAAATGCCTGAGGGCTTTGACATCATGCTGGGCAATGGGTCTGACGAACTCATCTCTTTGCTGGCGCTGGCGTGTGATGTGCCCAATGCGTCCATCTTGTCCCCGCTTCCCGGCTTTGTGATGTACGGCATGAGCGCGCAGTTGCAGGGCCTGAAGTTCGTCGGTGTGCCTTTGACGGCCGACTTTGAACTTGACGAAGCCGCCATGCTGGCCGCCATTGCCCAGCACAGCCCCGCCATCACCTACTTGGCCTACCCCAACAACCCCACAGCCAATTTGTGGGACGACGGGGTGATTGAAAACATCATCAACGCCGTCGGCCAGCAGGGCGGCCTGGTGGTGATGGACGAGGCCTACCAGCCGTTTGCCAGCAAAAGCTACATCAACCGAATTGCAGCCCACAGCCATGTGCTGCTGATGCGCACCCTCAGCAAGTTTGGCCTGGCGGGCGTGCGCTTGGGCTACATGATGGGCCCGAAAGCGCTGATTGCCGAGATCGACAAGGTGCGGCCGCCGTACAACATCAGCGTGCTCAATTGCGAATGCGCGCTGTTTGCACTTGAAAACAAAGAGGTTTTTGCCGAACAAGCCCTTGATTTAATTGCGCAGCGCGCTATGCTTTTAGATGCGCTGGGCAAGCTGCCAGGCGTTAAATGCTGGAACAGCGACGCCAACATGATCCTGGTTCGTGTGGCAGACGGCCCCAAAACCTTCGACGGCATGAAGGCCCAGGGCGTGCTGGTTAAAAACGTTTCTAAAATGCACCCATTGCTCGCCAATTGTTTGCGCCTAACGGTTGGCACGGCAGGTGAAAATCTGCAAATGCTCGCGGCGCTTGAGAAATCTTTATGACCACCACCCCCATCACAGCTACTTTTCCCCGTATCGCCGAGGTGTCGCGCAACACCGCCGAGACCAAAATCACGGCCAAAGTCAACCTGGACGGCACCGGGCAGTCCAACCTGTCCACCGGCATCGGCTTTTTTGACCACATGCTCGACCAGATCGCACGCCACGGCTTGATCGACCTCGACATCCAGTGCGTGGGCGACCTGCACATTGACGGCCACCACACCGTAGAAGACGTGGGCATTACCCTTGGCCAAGCCGTGGCCAAAGCCGTGGGCGACAAAAAGGGTTTGCGCCGCTACGGCCATGCCTATGTGCCGCTCGATGAAGCTTTGAGCCGGGTGGTGGTTGATTTTTCAGGCCGGCCGGGGCTAGAGATGCATGTGCCTTTTAAAAGCGGCATGATCGGTACCTTTGACAGCCAACTGGCGTTTGAGTTTTTTCAGGGCTTTGTAAACCACGCTTTTGTGACGCTGCATATCGACAACCTGCGCGGCGAAAACTCCCACCACCAGGCCGAAACAGTCTTCAAAGCCTTCGCCCGAGCGTTGCGCATGGCACTAGAGATTGACCCGCGTGCCGCGAATGTGATCCCTTCGACCAAAGGCTCGTTGTAAGCCATGTCGGGTTTGAAACTCATCAAAAAAGGGCCAAAAACCTCATTTTTGGTCCCTTTTCAGGTATGTTTTAGGCCTTTTACCCAATGAATACGGGCGCAAGCAGCTTCTTATTTAATAGCAAACCAGTTGTATGAGTGTCTCCAGAACCGTTGCCGTCGTTGATTACGGCATGGGCAACCTGCGTTCGGTGTCGCAGGCCGTGCAGCATGTGGCGCAAGGCAGCGGCCTGGAGGTCATCGTCACCTCCAAGCCTGCAGACGTGATGGCCGCCGAGCGTATCGTGCTGCCGGGGCAGGGCGCGATAGCCGACTGCATGCGCGAACTGGCTGAATCAGGGCTGCTTGACTCGGTATTGCACGCCGCTGCCAATAAACCGCTGTTTGGCGTCTGCGTGGGCATGCAAATGCTGCTGTCGCACAGCGCAGAAGGCCGCCCCGGTGACGGCGGTGTGGGCACCCAGGGGCTGGGGCTGATCCCCGGCGAGGTGCTGAAGTTTGACTTGGCCGGGCAACTGCAAGCCGACGGCAGCCGCTACAAGGTGCCGCAAATGGGCTGGAACCAGGTGAGCCAGTCAAAGCTTGATAACGGTCCGGCTCACCCGATCTGGAAAGGCGTGCCAGACGGCTCTTACTTCTATTTCGTCCACAGTTTTTACGCCCGTCCGTCTGATGCGCGCCACACTGCGGGCACCGCAAGCTATGGCGAGGCCTTCACAGCGGCGATTGCACGCGATAATATTTTCGCGACCCAGTTTCACCCTGAAAAAAGCGCGGACCAAGGTTTGGGCCTGTACCGCAACTTCTTGAGCTGGAATCCTTAAACTTTTTTTCGCTTCGTTTTTTACCGCACATGCTACTTATCCCCGCGATTGACCTGAAAGACGGTCACTGCGTACGCCTTAAACAGGGCGACATGGATCAATCCACCGTGTTCAGCGAAGACCCCGCCGCCATGGCGCGGAACTGGGTCAACAAAGGTGCGCGCCGTTTGCATCTGGTCGATTTGAACGGTGCGTTCGCCGGCAAACCCAAAAACGAAGCGGCCATCAAGAAAATCCTGGCCGAAGTCGGCAGCGAAGTCGATGTACAACTGGGTGGCGGCATACGCGACCTCGACACCATTGAGCGCTACCTAGACGCCGGTTTGCGCTACGTCATCATTGGCACGGCAGCGGTTAAAAACCCGGGCTTCTTGCAAGACGCCTGCACCGCTTTTGGTGGCCACATCATTGTTGGGCTGGACGCCAAAGACGGCAAAGTAGCGACCGACGGCTGGAGCAAATTAACCGGCCATGAGGTCATTGACCTGGCTAAAAAGTTTCAAGACTACGGTGTTGAATCCATCATTTACACCGACATTGGCCGAGACGGCATGCTCAGCGGCATCAACATGGAAGCCACCGTCAAGCTGGCCCAGGCGTTGTTGATACCGGTGATTGCGTCTGGCGGTTTGTCAAACATGGCAGACATCGAAGCGCTGTGCGCGGTAGAAGACGAAGGCATTGAAGGCGTGATCTGCGGCCGCTCGATTTACAGCGGCGACCTCGACTTTGAAGCAGCGCAAGCCAGAGCTGATGAGCTAAACGGCTAGAGGATTCCATAAATCCGATTCTCGGGCGCAAGGCCGCGTTGCGCGGTGCTCGAAATCCTCACGTACCGGAGTACGTTCCGGTGTTCTGCGCTCCGGGCGCCTTGCCCTGCATCCCGATAATCGAATTTCTGAAAACCTCTTAATCCCGCCAACCCGCCAATGCTCGCTAAAAGAATCATTCCTTGTTTAGACGTGACCGGTGGCCGTGTCGTCAAGGGCGTTAACTTCACCCAACTGCGCGACGCGGGTGACCCGGTGGAGATTGCAGCCCGCTACAACGACCAAGGCGCAGACGAACTGACCTTTTTAGACATCACCGCCACCAGCGATGACCGTGATTTGATTTTGCACATCATCGAAGCGGTGGCTAGTCAGGTGTTTATCCCGTTGACGGTGGGCGGCGGCGTGCGCACGGTCGATGACGTGCGGCGGCTGCTCAATGCCGGGGCGGACAAAACCAGTTTTAACTCTGCTGCCATTGCCAACCCGCAAGTCATTGAAGACGCGTCCGCCAAATACGGCGCGCAGTGCATCGTGGTGGCGATTGACGCCAAGCGGCGGACTGAAGAAGAAGCTGAAACACGCGGCCCCGGCTGGGACGTTTACAGCCATGGCGGCCGTAAAAATACCGGCTTGGACGCGGTGGCCTGGGCCAGCGAGATGGCGCAGCGCGGCGCGGGTGAAATTTTGCTCACCAGCATGGACCGCGACGGCACCAAGTCGGGCTTTGACTTGGCGCTGACCCGCGCTGTGAGCGATGCTGTCGGCGTGCCAGTGATTGCATCAGGCGGCGTTGGCAATTTGGCGCACCTGGCCGACGGCATTCAAACCGGTGGCGCTGATGCGGTGCTGGCAGCCAGCATCTTTCACTACGGTGAATACACCGTGCAGCAGGCCAAACAATTCATGGCTAATCGCGGGATTCCAGTCCGGCTTTGAAAATCTGGGGCCAATCTGCCCTCACAATACGGCCATGAACTGGCTGGAATCAATCAAATGGGACGACAAGGGGCTTGTGCCTGTCATTGCGCAAGAGCAATCTAGCGGCGACGTGCTGATGTTTGCCTGGATGAACCGTGAAGCCCTGCAAAAAACCGCTGAACTCGGCCGCGCCGTGTACTTCAGCCGTTCGCGCGGCAAGCTGTGGTTCAAGGGCGAAGAGTCAGACCATGTGCAAACCGTGCATGAAATCCGCCTGGATTGCGACAGCGACGTGGTGCTGCTCAAAGTCACGCAATTGGGGCACGAGCCAGGCATTGCCTGCCACACCGGTCGCCACAGCTGCTTTTTCAGTCTTTACTCTGGCGGCCAGTGGGTGACGACAGACCCGGTCTTGAAAGACCCGACCACCATCTATAAGTAAGCGTTATGAGTTCAAACGATTCCCTTGCCCGACTGGCGCAAATCATTGAAAGCCGCAAGGCGGCACATGGTGGCGACCCTGACACCAGCTACGTCGCGCGTTTGCTGCACAAGGGCCCCGACGCGTTCTTGAAAAAAATCGGTGAAGAAGCCACCGAGACCGTGATGGCCGCCAAAGACCTCGACTACCAGACAGCCACGCCTGAACTCAAAGCCAATCTGGTGGGCGAAGTGGCTGATCTGTGGTTTCACTCGATGATTGCGCTGGCGCACTACGGCCTGAGCCCGGCAGACGTGATTGCCGAACTGGAGCGCCGCGAAGGCACCAGCGGTATCGAGGAAAAAGCGTTGCGCAAAGCTGTGCAGCGCGACAAAACTGAAGACAGTGGCGAACCCCGCAAGGCCTAGCCGCGTTGTAAGGAGCAGATCAACATGAGTGAAACCAACTTGGCCGAATTCGAGACGAAAACTGGCGGTGACCGCACCATCATGCATATCCTGTATGCCTTGCACACGCTGGCATGGTTCAGCGGTGGTGTGTTCGCCGTGATTGCGCTCATCATCAATTACCTGCGTCGCTCTGACGAGTCAGACGCGCTGTACATTGACCACCACAACTACATGATTTCTACCTTCTGGTGGACGCTGCTGTGGCTGGTGCTGCTGTCGCCCCTGTGGCTGCTGCTGTTTTTACCGGGCGCAATTGCCTACGGCATTGTTTGGCTTTGGTATTTGTACCGATGCATCCGCGGCTGGATGCGCTTTACCAGCCATCGCCGCGCTACCAACCAACAAACCTTGGCTTGAGCCTCATGAGTCACCCTGACAACTGTATTTTTTGCAAAATCGCCGCTGGCACCATCCCTAGCCGCAAAGTCTATGAAGACGACGAGATTTTTGCTTTTCATGACATCAACCCGTGGGCGCCGGTTCATTTTTTGATCATCCCCAAACTGCATATTGCGTCGATGGCGCAGGTTGGCACAGAGCACCAGGCTTTGCTGGGCCGCATGATGCTGTTGGCCCCAAAATTGGCATTGGACAACGGTTGCAAGCCCTACCCTGAGGGCGGCTTTCGGATCGTGACCAATACCGGCGCTGAGGGTGGCCAAGAAGTGCATCATCTGCATATCCACGTCATGGGCGGGCCTAGACCGTGGCTAAAGGGCTAGATTTTTCATTCCCTTTAGAATCAACGCATTACCAGTTAACCTTCACTTAAATCGTTAGGAGCAAATCATGGGTGGTTTTTCTATTTGGCACTGGCTGATCGTGCTGCTGATCGTCGTTATGGTGTTCGGTACCAAAAAACTGCGCAACATGGGCGGTGACTTGGGCGGCGCGGTCAAGGGCTTCAAAGACGGCATGAAAGATGGCGGCCAGCCCGCAGCCGACGACAAAACCGCAGCGGTGACGAACGCCCAAGCGGCTGACAAAGTAGCCGAGAAAACGACGATTGACGTCGAAGCTAAAAAGCTGTGAGCCCCAGGCTTGTCGTTTCGTCTCCTGCGTCGCGCTGACTAAGTCAACATGATTGACATTGGCGTTACCAAAATCGCATTGATCGGTGCTGTTGCACTGATCGTGATTGGCCCTGAAAAGTTGCCGCGCCTGGCGCGCACCATCGGCACGCTGCTCGGCAAGGCGCAGCGCTATGTGGCCGATGTCAAACAGGAAGTCAGCCGGTCGATGGAACTGGACGAGCTGAAAAAGATGAAGGAAACCGTCGAAGGCGCAGCCCGCGACGTTGAAAATTCCATCCAGACCAACGCCAGCGATTTTGAAAAGTCATGGTCCGAGACCACAGGCGAGGCCAGCAGCACTGCAGACTTGTCGGGCCTAGAGATATTTCCCGAATACAAGCACCCGAAAAAGAAGTGGCGACTGAAAACCGGTGCCACGCCGCAGTGGTACAAAGCCCGCTCAGGCACGCGAACCCGCACGCAATCGGGCGCGGCGCGTGTGGCGCGCTTTCGGCCCGTTAAATCCTCTTAATGTTTATTTGGTCGCTGGCTAAAACCCAGCGGCTGGCGACTTTCACACCACCCCATGTCAGACCCAAAGCAAGATAAACCTGACGAACTGGCCGGTACCGAGCAGCCTTTTGTGCAGCACCTCATGGAGCTGCGCAACCGCATGATTTGGGCCGTCATAGCCATCGGTATTGCGGCCGCTGGGCTGGCAATTTACCCGGGGCCTGGCGCGCTGTACGACATCATGGCCGCGCCTCTGGTGGCCACATTGCCCAAGGGCGCCACCCTGATTGCGACCAACGTCGTTTCGCCTTTTGTGGTGCCGATCAAGATTTTGTTCATGGCAGCCTTCATGATTGCGTTGCCTGTGGTGCTGTACCAAGTGTGGGCTTTTGTTGCACCGGGCCTTTATTCGCACGAGAAAAAACTCGTCATGCCGCTGGTGGTGTCCAGCACGCTGCTGTTTTTTTTCGGTGTGGCGTTTTGTTATTTTGTGGTGTTTGGTCAGGTTTTTACGTTTATTCAGAGCTTTGCGCCCAAGTCGATCACTGCGGCGCCTGATATTGAAGCCTACTTAAACTTTGTTCTCGGCATGTTTTTGGCCTTTGGTTTGGCCTTTGAAGTACCGATTGCCGTGATTTTGCTGGTGCGCATGGGCGTACTCACCGTAGCTCAACTGCGCGAGTATCGCGGCTACTTTTGGGTGATTGCTGCGGTGGGTACAGCGCTTGTCACGCCGCCTGATGCAGGCTCGATGATCATGTTGCTGGCAGTGGTGGGTGGCCTGTATGAGGTCGGCATCATTGCTGCGCAGCTGTTCATCAAGAACACCAAAGCGCCTGAAGAAAAGGCTGAGGACAAACCCGACAGCGAAGCAGCTAAACCATAAAAAAGATGCTGCAGCCCAATAATTACGAGCGCGAGCAGCTACTTTTTAAATAGCATTCAAGATCTAGTTCTGCGTCTTGGGTTGCTGCCGCTTAACTGGCGTTACTGTCACATCGCTGGTCTTGCCGGCCCGCTGTACGCTCAGGGGCGCTGGCACACCGGGTTTGAGCGCTGCTACCGCGCCCAGCAACTCTGTCACATTGCCAATGGCTTTGCCATTCACGGCAGTGATCACGTCACCAGGCTTGATGCCGGCTTGCCCCGCAGGGCCGTTTTGCAGCACACCAGTGATGATGACGCCCTCTTTGGCTTTGACATTGAAGGTTTCCATCAGCTCGGCATTGAGCTCCTGCGGCTCCACGCCGATCCAGCCGCGGGTCACTTGGCCGTCTTTCACAATCGACTCCAGCACCTGCTTGGCAGTAGACACAGGGATCGCAAAGCCAATGCCCATTGAGCCGCCAGAACGCGAGTAAATCGCGGTGTTGATACCCAGTAAGGCACCGCTGGTGTCCACCAGTGCGCCACCTGAATTGCCGGGGTTAATCGCCGCGTCGGTTTGGATAAAGTTTTCAAAGGTGTTGATGCCCAGGCGGTTACGGCCCAAGGCGCTGACGATGCCGCCGGTGACGGTTTGGCCCACACCAAACGGGTTGCCAATGGCCAGCACCGGGTCGCCGACTTGTATTCCGTCCGAGTTGCCCAGCACGATCACTGGCAGCTTGTCGAGTTCGATTTTCAAAATGGCCAGGTCGGTTTCAGGGTCGGTGCCAATCACCTTGGCTTTGGCCTTGCGGGCGTCTGCCAGCACCACTTCAATGTCGTCAGCACCTTCAATGACGTGGTTATTCGTCAATATGTAGCCACTGGCGCTGATGATGACGCCGCTGCCCAAGCCGCTTTGGGGCTCGTCACGCCCTTGGTCGCCATAGAAAAACTTGAACCAAGGGTCACCCGCGTGGGGGTTTTTGGCTGCGGCTTTGCTGGTGTTGATGCTGACGACTGCCGCTGAGGCTATTTTTGCGGCTGAACTGAAGCTGCCGACTGCCCCCGCACCGCGCTGCAACGCTGGCGCCTGCAGAACAGACACCGTGTCAACGCCTGGCTGACGGTTTAGCCACTGCGGCTGGAGCGTGGCTACGACAAAAAAAGCCGCCACCAAAACAGTGACGGTTTGACAAAACAAAAGCCAGAATTTGCGCATGGTGTGCCGGGTGTGAAAAAGGGGGACTTAAACCTAAGTGTGCTGGAGATGGGGTCGCGTGCGGCGAAGTCAACAGCTTTGCGTCATCTTGGCATTTTGTCCTATCCCGCGCCAAAAGGCCAAAGGCCATAATCAACTTGACAAAACCTGTCACGTTCAAAGGAAACCCGCATGAAAGCTCAGAGCGTTCTGGCCACCATTGGCAACACCCCGCACATTCGAATCAATCGCCTGTTTGGCGCGGCAAGTCAGTCGCACCATATTTACATCAAGTCCGAGCGCAGCAACCCCGGCGGCTCGATCAAAGACCGGATTGCCCTAGCAATGGTGGAGGCGGCTGAACAATCCGGCGTTTTGAAACCTGGCGCGACCATCATCGAGCCGACATCGGGCAATACCGGCGTTGGTTTGGCCGTGGTCGCAGCTGTCAAAGGCTACAAACTGGTACTGGTGATGCCTGAGAGCATGAGCATCGAGCGCCGCCGCCTGATGCTGGCCTATGGCGCCAGTTTTGACCTGACGCCTCGTGAAAAGGGCATGAACGGCGCGATTGCCCGTGCCAAGGAACTGCTAGCCGAAACACCCGGCGCGTGGATGCCCTCCCAGTTTGACAACCCGGCCAATATCGACATTCATGCGCGCACCACCGCGCTAGAGATATTGGCTGACTTCCCGAACGGTGTCGATTACTACATCACGGGCGTGGGCACTGGCGGGCATCTGACCGGTGTGGCACAGGTGCTCAAAGCCAAGTTCCCCAACACCCAGGTTTTTGCAGTCGAACCGGCCGCTTCGCCTGTGATCAGCGGCGGCAAACCCTCGCCACACCCGATTCAGGGCATCGGTGCGGGGTTTATTCCGGCTAACTTGCACGTTAATTTGCTGAACGGCGTGATTCAGGTCGAAGGCGACGCTGCCAAAGACTTCGCCCGGCGCAGCGCCACCCAGGAGGGCTTGCTGGTGGGCATATCGTCAGGGGCAACGCTGGCGGCGATTGCGCAAAAGCTGCCCGAGATTCCAGCGGGCAGCACAGTGCTGGGCTTTAATTACGACACAGGCGAGCGCTATTTGTCGGTTGAAGGCTTTTTGCCTTAACGCAAAAGCCGATCACCGCTGCGGCATGTCTTTCACGGAATAACCCAAGCTGATGGTTGCATCGGCTGGAATAGGCGGCATGCTGGCGTCCCAGGCCTCCCATGCGCTTCGCATTACGGCCAGGCGCGCAGGTTCGCTGTGCGCAAGGTTGGCGCGTTCGCGCTCATCGACACGGATATTGAACAGGTAGTCGTTGCCGTCAACGCTTAGGTATTTGTAGTCACCGTCACGCAAGGCACGCTGGCCTCGGTGGTTCATGCGCCAGTGCATCGGCCTTTCAAACGAGTGTGTTGCATTTTTTAGAACGGGCAGCAAAGACATACCGTCGAGCGGATAGTCCGGGTGGGCCGCTACACCCGCAGCTTGCAGCAAGGTCGCCGACCAGTCCATGGTCATGCAGTGCTGCTCGCTGACACCATTTGCTTGGATGGCGGCTGGCCAATGCGCTATCCAAGGCACGCGGATACCGCCTTCAGTCAAGTCCATTTTGCCGCCCACCAGAGGCCAGTTGTCGCTAAAGCGCTCGCCACCGTTGTCGCTGGTAAAAACGACCAGCGTGTTGTCTTGCAGTCCATGTGCACGCACAGCACGCATGACCTGACCAATGCCTTCGTCCATGTGGTGGATCATGCGCTGGTAGGTGTGAATGTTGCCGCCGTGCAGGTGGAACAGGTTGTTTTTTACTTCTTGCGCCAGTGCTTCGTCGTCCCTTGTTTCCCACGGCCAGTGCGGCGCTGTGTAGTGCATGCTTAAAAAGAAGGGCGTGCCGTTTTTGGCACTGTCGGCCATTCGGTTGACGTAGTCCACCGAATGCTGTGAGATCAGGTCGGTCAGGTAGCCCTCAACCTGCTTTTCGTTGTCGCCGACATACATGTCGTGCTGGCCGGATGAGCTGCAATGGGTAAAGTAGTCCACCCCGCCAGACATCGGGCCCATAAACTCTTCGTAGCCCGACTTCAAGGGTCCAAAAAATGGCGGATAGCCGAGATGCCATTTGCCTATCAGCGCCGTGCGGTAGCCGCTGGCCTTGAGCAGTGAGGGCAGTGTGGGGTGCTCGGGCGGCAAGCCCAGTGTCGTGCTTCCCCGGCTTTTGTTGTTGATGGGTTCATCAAGAGCGCCACGCAAGCGGTATTGGTAGCGCGCGGTCATCAATGCAAAGCGTGTGGGCGAGCAAACCGGGGAGTTGGCATACCCCTGTGTGAACTTGATGCCATGGGCCGCGAGATCATCCAGAACGGGTGACACGGCGCCAAATTTGGCGTCGCGGCCACCGTAGCAGCCTAGGTCGGCAAAGCCTAGGTCGTCGGCGACGATGAAGATGATGTTGGGGCGGGAATTGGTGCGGGTAGGGGTAGCCATGGGCCTCTGTTCAATCGGCCTTAAAACCCGACGCTCTAACGATCGGTGCCCAGCGGGCGGTTTCTGCGTCTTGTAACCTTTGTAAATCAGCCGGCGAGCCGCCGCCCAGCTCGAGCGACAGTTTGGCGTAGCGCTCACCCACATCGGCTTGTTGCATGGCTCTGTTGGCCGCCGCATTCAGCGCAGTCACCAGTGCTGTGGGTGTTTTGGCGGGTGCGTACATGGCGAACCAGCTTTGGGCTTGAATGGTAGGAAATCCTGCTTCACGGAAGGTAGGCACCTCGGGCAGTAATTTGCTGCGCTGTGCGCCTGACGAGGCGAGGATGCGAATCTTGCCTGCGCGGGCAAGTTCGAGTTGCTCGCCCAGCACGTCGATGCCGCAGGCTACCTGGTTGCCGGCAATGGCAGTCAGCAGCGGCGCGCCGCCCTGAAAAGGAATCGGCACGATATCTACCTTGGCCTCACTGCCAACCATTAAGCCAAAAAAATGCGGCAAGCTGCCCGCTGCGGGCATACCAAAGTTGGCCTTGGCCGGATTGGCTTTGAACCACGCCACCAGTTCGCCCAGGGTCTTGTACGGCGCGTCACTGGAGACGGCCAGTCCGAAATGAAAGCTGGCGGCGTGAACAACCGGGGTGAAGTCGGTCTGGGGGTTGTAGTTGAGCTTGCTGAACACCAGTGGGGCCATCACCGGGATGACTATCGGTGCGAGCATGACGGTGTCGCCGTCTGGCGTGGCGTTTTTCAGCAGCTCGGCGGCGATGCGGCCACCTGCGCCGGGTTTGTTGTCCACAATGACCGGGCGGCCCAGCGTGACAGCCATTTTTTCAGACAGCATTCGGGCAACGTTGTCTAGCGAACCGCCGGGCGGAAAGCCGACCAAGACGCGCAAGGTTTTGTCTGATTGTGCAAAACTTGATGTAAAGCTCGACGCCAAGGGCAGGGCGGTTGCAGCAGAAATGATCAGATGACGACGAAGCATGATGTGTTACTCCAGTGTTGGTCGAGGTAGACCCTTCAATGTACGCTGCATACCCGTGGTTGCTCTAATCAATCATCTTGCGTACTTACCCTAATCGCCGTTCGATCCGGTGCCGCGGGGCGACACCGGCCTGCTTGCACCACAATCAAACCATTCATTCAAGTTATTTAACCTTACCCCTACCCTTTTTACTTATGGCAGAGTCCGGCGGCCTGACCCAACCCCAATCCATCAGCGACTTGCTGCTGTTTCGCATCAGCCGCCTGCTCAGCGTGGGTGGTGCGCCGGTGATACGGTTGTGTGAAGGAGCTTATGGCATTTCACGCCGCGAGTGGCGCTTGCTGGCTGCTATGGCCGATGTGGGTGGGTTAATGCCTTCGCAGTTGGCACAGCATGCGCAGCTGGACCGCGCACGCACCTCGAGAGCCATCACGTCCCTCGTACAAAAAAAGCTGGTCCAGCGCGAGGTGCAGCAGGGCGATAAACGTAAAGCCCTTGTGCACCTGAGCGATACGGGGCGGGCGCTGTATGCCACTCTTTTCCCGCAGGTGCTGGTGATCCACCACGAACTGTTGAGTGTGCTGACCCCGGTCGAGGTGGCATTGATGGACGGATTACTCGACAAACTTCAGGCCAGCGCGGATCGCGTGCAAAAGCGCGCCGGGGGTCCCCGGGCAGACCGCCGCCGCGGCGCAAGATCATCCGCCCACGCAGCGGGCTTGCAGGCTTGATGCAGCTTTGTGGGTACAACTTTCACATCTTGTCCGACAATATCCCATGACCCCACGCGCCAAACTTACTGACGCCTTCAATGCGCTGCTACAACCCGAGCGTTTCAAGGACTACGGCCCGAACGGCTTGCAGGTCGAAGGCCGGGCGGAAATCCGCAAAATCGTCTCGGGCGTTACTGCCAGTCTGGCCTTGATTGAGGCGGCTGTAGCAGCCAACGCGGATGCCATCTTTGTGCATCACGGGCTGTTTTGGCGCGGCCAGTCCGGCGCGGTGACAGGCTGGATGAAGCAGCGATTGGCCCTATTGCTCCAACACGACATCAATTTGTATGCCTACTACCTGCCGCTGGACGCGCATCCTGAGCTGGGCAACAACGCGCAACTGGGCTTGCAACTGGGTTTGACGGCGACCTCGCGCTTTGGCGATCAAAACTTGGGCTTTTTGGGCAGTAAATCCGACGGCGCCAGCTTTAAAGACGGTTTTGAGCTCTCAGAACACGTTAAAAAGGTATTAAATCGACCTGTAACCCTTATAAATCCGGCGCAAGCAGCTATAAAAAATATAGCGTGGTGTACCGGTGGCGCGCAGGGTTACTTTGAGGCGGCGATTGCCGCAGGCGCTGATGCCTTCATCACAGGGGAGATTTCAGAGCCCCAGGCGCACTATGCACGCGAGATGAAAGTTGCCTTCATTGCCTGCGGTCACCATGCGTCAGAGCGTTATGGCGCTCCTGCCGTTGCCTCTCACGTGGCCAGCCAGTTGGCTTTGGTGCACGAATTTATCGACATTGATAATCCGGCATGAAACCGATTCTCATCACCATGGGCGATGCGGCAGGTATTGGACCAGAGATCATTGCGAAGGCTTGTCTAAACCATACCGTAGAGTTGGCCGACTGCGTGGTGGTGGGTGATGTGGCCACCTTGCGCCGTGCCGCTGCGTTGATCAGCTCGTCTGTGCCCATGCCGGTTGCCGAACTTGATTCGCTGGCAGCATTTGAGCCCCTGCCCAACTGTATTCAGGTGCTACAAAAAGAGAAGCTGCTTGCGCCGGTATCTATTGGTTCGGTGAGTGGTTTGGCAGGTCAGGCGGCAGCTGACTGGATTGTTTGGGCGGCCCGGGCGGTATTGAGTGGCCAGGCCAGCGCCATGGTGACCGCGCCGATTCATAAAGAGGCTCTGGCCGCCGCGGGTGGGTGGGCGGCGCAGTTCCCCGGTCATACCGAAATGCTGCAATTTGAAGCAGCCAAGTTTTTGGGCAAAGCTGTGCAAGACGTGCCAGTGCGCATGATGTTGGCCAATGACGAGATCAAAACCGTGCTGGTGAGTATTCATATGTCGCTGCGCCAAGCCATTGAGGCGGTGACGTTTGACGCTGTTTTGCAAACCCTGCGCATCACCCATGCGGCTTTGAGTCAAAGCCTGGGCCGTACCCCGCACATCGGCGTCGCCGGGCTCAATCCGCATGCGGGCGAAGCGGGTTTGTTTGGGCTGGAGGAGCAAACCGTCATCGCCCCAGCCATATCAAGAGCGATTGCCGAGGGCATGAATGTGAGCGGCCCCTTCGCGCCAGACACTGTGTTCATGCGGGCTCGCCATACACCAGAAAAGCCGGGCGAGTTTGACGTGGTGGTCGCCATGTACCACGACCAGGGTCTGATCCCGATCAAATATTTGGGCGTTGAACACGGCGTGAACGTCACGCTGGGCCTGCCGCTGGTACGCACCAGCCCGGACCATGGCACGGCGTTTGACATTGCCGGGACGGGCAAAGCCGACGAGTCCAGCCTGCTCGCTGCTATCCGGATGGCGCGGCAACTGGCAGGCTGAAAATGCTTTTGTGAATGGGTCCCTTCAAGCAGGGGCCGCGGATCTGGCTTTGCCAGTCCGCAGACGCAGCGGCCCCCTCGGGGGAGGGCAGTGAGCGAACGGGGGCCTTATTTCTTGAGGCTGTCCCGAATCTCGCGCAGCAAGATCACATCTTCAGGCGTGGCCGCTGGCGCTGGTGCAGCTGCCGGCGCTTCGTTTTTCAGGCGGTTGATCTGCTTGACCATCAAGAAAATGATGAACGCCAGAATCGCAAAGTTCACCGCCACCGTGATGAAATTGCCATAGGCCAACACGGGGACGCCGGCTTTTTTCAGCGCTTCAAGGTTCATCAGCGTGCCTGCTGGCACATTGCCGAGCACGACAAAGAGGCTTGAAAAATCGAGCTTGCCGAAGATCGCACCAACGATGGGCATGATCAGATCGCCGACGATGGAGTCAACAATTTTGCCGAATGCTGCGCCAATGATTACGCCAACAGCCAGGTCAATCACGTTGCCTTTGACCGCAAATTCCTTGAATTCTTTCATCATGCCCATGCGCTGCTCCTGTTATTTTGGACTGTTGTTGACGGCGCGGGTTTGCGTCCGTCAGGGGCGAATTATGCGGGTTTGAAGACGATTTCAAGCAGGTTAGCGAGCATTGTTTGAAACAAAGCATCAAAACCAAGGGTCTGAGCTATGCAATACCGCACGGCCTTGTTGCGCTCAAGCACAGGCACCTCATTAAAAGCTGGAGTAAAAGGTGAGGATATCCCGGTTGAAAACCGGATGGCGGCTCCGCTACAATTCAGGGTTACCCCCACAAACCTTTTTTTACAGCCTATTTCAAGCCAGTCTTGAAGGACTCTCATGACCCAAGCAAGTGTGAACAAGGCGCCATTTCCCGCGCCAATGGACAAAGACAAAAGAAACTGGATGATCGGCACCGCAGTCGTTGGTGGCGCAGGTGTTGCGGCTGTCGCCGTCCCCTTTGTGAGTACTTTTACCCCCTCAGAGCGCGCAAAAGCGGCTGGTGCGTCGGTCGAAGTGGACATTTCAGGCATCAAGCCTGGTGAGAAAATCACTGTTGAATGGCGCGGCAAACCGGTGTGGATCCTCAAACGCACACCGGAGCAAGTCGCCGCACTGCCCAAGCATGACAGCTTGTTGGCCGATCCTCTGTCAAAACGCAAGCCGGATGAGCTCACGCCGATCTATGCCCGCAACGAAAACCGCTCTATCAAGCCGGAAACGCTGGTGGTGGTAGGCATTTGTACCCATTTGGGCTGTTCACCGTCCGACAAACTGACAGCTGGCCCTCAACCATCCCTGCCAGACGACTGGGCAGGCGGCTTTTTGTGCGCCTGTCACGGTTCAACCTTCGATGTGGCAGGTCGGGTTTATAAAAACAAGCCTGCACCAGACAATCTTGAAGTCCCTCCGCATATGTACCTTTCAGACACACGGCTGCTGATTGGTGAAGATAAAAAGGCCTGAAAACGACGACATCCCACGTTTTCAAAAGACCCTGCCGACCGTGCATGAAGTCCTTGCTGATGTTTGCCACTGCTTTGAGCAGAGGTCAAATTTCCAGACCTGATTCACGCAATCGTCAAAAACCATTCTGACCCCAGGACACCTTATGGCTGCCGAATTCAAAGAAATCTCCCCCAACGCTCCGCTGGCCGACAAAGCGCTCAACTGGCTGGATAACCGCTTCCCGGCATCCAAGCTCTGGAACGAGCATATGGGTCAGTACTACGCACCCAAAAACTTCAACTTTTGGTACATATTTGGTGCGTTGTCCCTGCTGGTGCTGGTGATTCAAATCACGACCGGCATCTTTTTGACGATGCACTACAAACCGGACGCGGCGCTGGCCTTTGCATCGGTTGAATACATCATGCGTGATGTGCCTTGGGGCTGGCTGATCCGCTACATGCATTCCACGGGCGCATCGGCTTTCTTTGTCGTGGTCTATCTGCACATGTTTCGTGGACTGATTTACGGCAGCTACAGAAAGCCACGTGAGTTGATCTGGGTCTTTGGCTGTGCAATTTTCTTGTGCCTGATGGCAGAGGCCTTCATGGGTTACTTGCTGCCATGGGGCCAAATGAGCTACTGGGGTGCTCAGGTGATCGTGAACTTGTTCGCTGCCATTCCTTTCATTGGCCCCGATGTGGCACTGCTGATTCGCGGTGATTATGTGGTTGGTGATGCGACGTTGAATCGCTTTTTTGCCTTCCACGTGATTGCTGTGCCACTGGTACTCTTGGGTCTGGTCGCGGCGCACATCATTGCACTGCATGAAGTCGGCTCCAACAACCCTGACGGCGTTGAAATCAAGGCGCCGGGCGCTCCGAAAGACGCGGCAGGGCATCCTCTTGACGGTATCCCGTTTCACCCTTACTACACCGTGCACGACATTTTTGCCGTCAGCATGTTCCTGATGGTGTTCACCGCAGTGATCTTTTTGGCCCCTGAGTTTGGTGGCTACTTCCTTGAATACAACAACTTCATTCCGGCTGACCCGTTGAAGACGCCTTTGCATATCGCACCGGTTTGGTACTTCACGCCTTACTATTCGATGCTGCGCGCTATTACCAGTGAGTTTATGTATGTGCTCATGGCTTGTGCGGTTGCAGGCGCAGCGGTGTTGATCCTCAAGGTCAAAATGGCTGGCTGGATCAAGGCCGCCATTGCAGGTGCTGCCGTTGTGGCGGTGGCTGCCATGTGGGCTATCGACGCCAAGTTCTGGGGCGTGGTCGTGATGGGTGGCTCGGTCATGATTTTGTTTGGCCTGCCATGGCTGGACCACAGCGAGGTGAAGTCGATTCGCTATCGCCCAAGCTGGAACAAGTACCTGTATGGCATTTTCGTGATTAACTTCCTAATTCTTGGTTACCTGGGTGTGCAACCACCGTCAGTCATCGGTGAGCGTGTATCGCAAGTTGGTACCTTGTTTTACTTTGGTTTCTTCCTGTTGATGCCGTGGTGGAGTCGCCTCGGCACGTTTGGAAAAGTACCTGACCGTGTTATTTTTGCCGCGCACTGAGAATCGAGACAACCCAAAATGAAAAAATTGCTTATTGGATGGGTCGCTGCCTTGGGTTTTGCGGCTGGCGTACAAGCTGCCGGAGGCGGTATCGCTTGGGACAAGGCACCGAACAAAACGAACGATATGGCGGCGCTACAAAATGGCGCCAAGATTTTCGTCAATAACTGCTTGAACTGCCACTCGGCAGCGTTCATGCGCTTTAACCGTCTCAAAGATATTGGCTTGACCGAGCAGCAGATCAAGGACAACCTGCTGTTCACAACCGACAAGGTTGGCGAGACGATGAAGGTCGCGATGGACCCCAAGAACGCCAAAGACTGGTTTGGCGGGGTACCTCCAGACCTCACGTTGATTGCGCGTTCGCGTTCTGCTTTTGGTCAAGGATCAGGCGCTGATTACATCTACACCTATCTGCGAACCTATTACCGGGACGACACCAAGGCCACTGGCTGGAACAACCTTGCCTTCCCGAATTCGGGTATGCCGCATGTCTTGTGGGAACTGCAAGGCGAGCGCAAGCCGATTTACGATGAAGTTGAGCAGCACGGGCACAAAGTATCGGTTCTCAAAGGTTGGGAGCAGGTCAAACCCGGCACTATGACGCCGCTGCAGTATGACCAAGCCATGGCTGACTTGGTGGGCTATTTGCAGTGGATGGCTGAACCCGCGCAAAACAACCGCGTACAGATCGGCGTTTGGGTGTTGATGTTTTTACTGTTGCTGACTTTCTTTGCTTGGCGCTTGAACGCTGCGTTCTGGAAAGACGTCAAGTAAGCTTTTTTCGCTGGAACTCCTGGGTTCCGGCATCTTTTGGAGTGGGCGCTCGTCGTGTGTCCACTCCTTTGCATTTAGGAGTTCCGAATCATGATGGTCCTTTATTCAGGCACAACCTGCCCCTACTCACACCGTTGCCGTTTTGTGCTGTTTGAAAAAGGCATGGATTTTGAAATTCGTGATGTGGACCTGTACAACAAGCCAGAAGACATCAACGTCATGAACCCTTACGGCCAGGTGCCGATTTTGGTCGAGCGTGATTTGATTCTGTACGAATCCAACATCATCAACGAGTACATTGATGAGCGCTTCCCACACCCGCAATTGATGCCTGGTGATCCGGTAGACCGCGCCCGCGTTCGCCTGTTTTTGCTGAACTTTGAGAAAGAGTTATTTGTGCACGTCAGCACGCTGGAATCTCGTGCGTCGAAAGGCAATGACAAGGCGCTTGAAAAAGCCAGATCACATATCAAGGACCGCCTGACGCAACTCGCGCCAATCTTCCTGAAGAACAAGTTCATGCTGGGTGACAACTTCTCGATGCTGGACGTGGCCATTGCGCCGCTGCTCTGGCGCTTGGACTACTACGGCATTGACCTGTCGAAAAATGCTGCGCCGCTTCTGAAATATGCCGAACGTATTTTTTCGCGCCCGGCATACATTGAAGCGCTGACACCATCAGAAAAAGTGATGAGGAAGTAATCCTTTCGTCGCTTAACTCATGAACGCGCTCGACACCACCTCGACTCGCCCTTACCTGATACGCGCGCTCTATGAGTGGTGTACTGATAACGGCTTGACGCCTTACGTCGCCGTCTCGGTGGATGAATCTGTGCAAGTGCCGCGCGAATACGTCAAGAACAATGAAATTGTGTTGAACATCAGTTTTGATGCGACCTCGTCGCTCAAGCTCGGCAATGACTTTATTGAATTCAAGGCGCGATTCGCGGGTAGCTCCCGCGACATCATGGTGCCGATGGAGCGCGTGATAGCAATTTACGCTCGCGAGAATGGTCAGGGCATGGCTTTTCCGATGGGTACAAACCCACAGCCAGAGTCTGCGCCTGCCAGCGCACCGGGGCCGTTGGCAGTGGTCAGTGCAGCACCGGGTGTCACTGACGGCAAGATCGTGCAATTGGTGCCAGTGGACGATCATGAGCCTCCCACGCCGCCTAAACCGAAGGGGCCACGTCCCTCACTCAAGCGCATTAAGTAAGCGAGTCGAATCCATACTTCAAGTAAAATAAAGTCCGTGCCGATTTAGCTCAGTTGGTAGAGCAACCGCCTTGTAAGCGGTAGGTCATCAGTTCGATTCCGATAATCGGCACCACCCCCTCCTCGTACATATACTTGCAAATTAGCGCTTTCGGGCTATTAGTATTTTCAACCGAATTGAGGTAACCTTCTCCCCCTTGGCTGTCAGTTTCGACAGCATCAGCGGAGACAACTGGCGCAACTTGGCTGCTGCTGAGTTTGAATTCACCAGCAAGCACCAGGTGTCACCATCAATTGGGCCGGCTTGTACGGCGGCTCGCAAAGCTTCGGGTATCAGTGACTGGACCGTTTGGAGCCGTTCACTGGAGTGTCTGACCTGGTCGGCCAGCATGCCTAGCGTTGAAGAGTTTTCGACGGCTTGGACAATGGGTATGGCACGCTGCGTTGGGGCGGCTGTGAGTGGTCGGTAGTGGTTGGTCACAGCGGTTTGAAAAGGACGACAGATGCATTTGATTATCACGGATGCCTGGCTGGCCAAAAGTCGGGCCATCTATTTAAGCGGTACCCGCTTAGTGGTGGTGGGCTTCGTGGCTGCGTTAGTGCTGATGATGGTTGCCGCCGGCATGTACCACTGGGTGTTTTTGAAGGGAGCCCGTGAAGGCTGGCCTGTCGTTGGCGCGCTCGTCAAGCTGATCGTCAAGGATGAGTTTGAGCAGCGAGATCGTTTCATGCGTGAAAACCTCGATGTGATGGCCAAACGCCTGGGTGAAATGCAGGCCAAGATGTTACAGCTCGACGCCTTGGGACAACGCGTCTCAGGCCTTGCAGGTGTGAATCCGGCAGAGATGAAATCAACATTGGGCAGCGGAGGCGCACTGGTGGGCAGCCGGTCGCTCACCATGGAAGAGCTGCAGGGCACGCTGGCTGACCTTGACATAATCACGGATCAACGGGTCGACCTGATGACGCTGATGGAGTCGCGCCTGTTTGACCAGAAAATCAAAAAACTGATGTTGCCCACGCAGCAGCCTGTGATTGGCGGCCAGTTGGGGTCATCGTTTGGCTGGCGCATCGACCCGCTCAATGGTCAGTCAGCGTTGCATACGGGTCTTGATTTTCCGGCCAGCAATGGCACGCCGATTCTGGCAGCGGCTGGCGGCGTGGTCGTTGCGCAGGAGTACCACCCGGCCTATGGCAACATGGTTGAAATAGACCACGGCAACGATCTGGTCACTCGTTACGCGCATGCGTCCAGAGTGCTGATCAAAAAAGGCGATCTGATCAAGCGTGGTCAGAAAATTGCCGAGGTGGGCTCTACGGGCCGGTCTACGGGCTCGCATCTGCACTTTGAAGTGCTGGTTCAAGGGGTGTTTCAGGATCCCCAGAAATTTCTGATGGCGGGTCAAAATCTGCCCACTGTCGTTGGGCAAGCATCCGGTCAGTCTCTGCGCCCAAGATAAGCATCGCACCACAGGTAAAATGCTGGGTTTGCGCCCGGTTGAACTTGGCTGGTGCGCCCTCAGCTTAAACAGTATTCTTTAAAGGGACTCAAGTCTTTTGCAACGACTCATGAGAGTTGCTGCATTGGCTGCGCATGTATGGCCAACACTTTCCTGACCAAAATCTTCGGTAGCCGCAATGACCGATTGCTTAAAACATACCGTAAAACCATCGCGCAAATCAATGCGTTGGAGCCACAGTACGAAAAGCTGGACGACGGGCAACTGCGCGCTAAGACGCAAGAATTCAAAGACCGTATCGCTGCAGGTGAAACTGTTGACGCTCTGCTGGGTGAGGCTTTTGCGGTCGTGCGGGAGGGCAGCAAGCGAGCCATGAAGATGCGCCACTTTGACGTTCAATTGCTGGGCGGTATGTCGCTACATAACGGCAAAATTTCGGAGATGGGCACGGGTGAAGGCAAAACGCTGACGTCAACACTGCCGGTTTATCTGAATGCCCTGACCGGCAAAGGCGTGCATGTGGTCACAGTCAATGACTATCTGGCCAGCCGCGATGCACGCTGGATGGGCAAGCTGTATGAATTTCTGGGGCTATCGGTCGGCATAAATTTGCCCACCATGTCGCGTGAAGAAAAGCAGGCCGCTTACCGCTGCGATATCACTTATGGGACCAACAACGAATACGGTTTTGACTACCTGCGCGACAACATGGTCTATGAGGTGGCAGATCGCGTACAGCGTGGCCTGAACTTTGCCATCGTCGATGAGGTCGACTCGATCCTGATTGACGAGGCGCGCACGCCGCTCATCATCAGCGGCCAGGCTGAAGACCACACCGCCATGTACATCGCGATGAACACTGTTGTACCAGAGCTGACCAAACAAGAAGGCGAAGCCGATCCGCGAACCGGTGAGGGCGTGACAAAACCCGGTGACTTCACGCTCGATGAAAAAACCCAGCAGGTCTTCTTGACCGAGCAGGGCCATGAAAACGCTGAGCGCATCTTGGCCAGTTTGGGTCTGATTCCTGAAGGCTCGACGCTGTATGACCCGGCCAACATCACGCTGGTGCATCATTTGTATGCCGCATTGCGTGCCAACCACCTCTACCACCGTGACCAGCACTATGTGGTGCAAGACGGCGAGAGCGGCAAAGAAATTGTCATCGTGGATGAATTTACCGGGCGACTGATGAGCGGCCGCCGTTGGAGCGATGGCTTGCACCAGGCGGTTGAAGCCAAAGAAGGCGTACAAATCCAGGCTGAAAACCAAACCCTCGCATCCATCACTTTCCAGAATTATTTCCGCCTGTATGCCAAGCTGGCAGGCATGACCGGTACGGCCGATACCGAAGCGTTTGAGTTTTCTGAAATCTATGGTCTTGAGACCACCATCATCCCGCCCAATCGTGTCAGCAAACGTGAAGACCAGCTCGACCGCGTGTACAAAACCACCCGTGAAAAGTACGAGGCGGCAATCAAGGATATTCGCGAATGCTATGAACGTGGCCAGCCGGTCTTGGTGGGCACCACATCGATTGAAAACTCCGAGATCATTGACCAGTTGCTGATCAAGGAAAAGCTGCCGCACCAGGTGCTCAATGCCAAGCAGCACGCACGCGAGGCAGACATCGTGGCCCAGGCCGGCAAGCCTGGCATGATCACGATTGCCACCAACATGGCTGGCCGCGGGACTGACATCGTTTTGGGCGGCAATGTTGAAAAGACGATTGAAGCTTTGCAGGCTGATGAGTCGACGGACCCGGTTGCGCGCGAGAAGGAAATCCTTCGCCTGCGTGAAGAATGGGCCAAAGAGCACGAGCAGGTTAAAAGCCTGGGCGGCTTGCGCATCATCGCCACCGAGCGCCATGAGTCGCGACGAATTGACAATCAGCTCCGTGGCCGCTCTGGCCGTCAGGGTGACAACGGGTCGTCGCGTTTCTACCTGAGCCTGGACGACCCTTTGATGCGTATTTTTGCGGGCGACCGCGTGAAGTCGATCATGGACCGGCTCAAAATGCCGGACGGCGAAGCGATTGAAGCGGGCATCGTGTCGCGCAGTATCGAATCCGCCCAGCGCAAGGTCGAATCACGCAACTTTGACACCCGCAAACAACTGCTTGAGTACGATGACGTGGCCAATGACCAGCGCAAGGTGATTTACCAGCAGCGCAACGACATCATGGATGCCGCCAGCCTGAAGGGGCAGATTGCGTCGCTGCGTGAAGGTTGCTTTACGGACTTGACCCGCCAATACGTGCCGGTTGAAAGTGTCGAAGAGCAGTGGGACATTGCTGGACTTGAGCGGGTGCTGCGCGACGAGTGGCAGATTGATCTGAATCTGGCCCAAGCCATCGAGGGCGCAGCCGCGATGACCGATGAAGACATTCTTGAAAAAGTCTTGGCAGCAGCCAATGCGGTGTTTGCCGACAAGCTGGCGCAAATCGGCGAAGAAAATTTCACCCAGTTTGAACGCATGGTCTTGCTGCAAAGCATTGACACCCATTGGCGCGAGCATTTAAGCGCGCTGGACTACCTGCGCAAGGGCATTCACTTGCGTGGCTATGCCCAAAAGCAGCCCAAGCAAGAGTACAAGCGCGAAGCGTTTGAGCTGTTCGGCCAGTTGCTCGACAGCGTGAAAAACGAAGTCACCAAAACGTTGATGACGGTCAGAATCCAGTCAAGCGAAGAGTTGAATGAAGCCGCCGAAGCGATTGAGAACCGGGGCGAACGCATTGCCAACGTGACCTACACCGCGCCGACTGAAACCGGAGAGGTTGAAGTACGGCTGGATGAAGAATCACAACGCGGCTTGCCGACTCTGACGCCTGAGCAGATGCAGCGTACCAGCCGCAACGACCCTTGCCCTTGCGGTTCGGGTAAAAAATTCAAACAGTGCCACGGCAAATTGACTTAATTATTTTTTTCGAAAAGAGACGCGATGCCTGTCAATCTCGTTGCAACGCCCGCCGCTGATTTGTTTCCCGTGCCCGGTGTGCAGTGGGGCATCACCGAAGCAGGCATACGTAAAGCCAATCGCAAAGATCTGGCGGTGCTGCTGCTGGACGACGGCGCATCCGTTGGTGCCGTCTTCACGCAAAACAGGTTTTGTGCTGCGCCTGTACAAATCTGCCGTGACCACTTGTCCAAAAACAATGGCCAAAATTTAGGCATCCGTGCCATGGTCATCAACACCGGCAATGCCAACGCCGGCACGGGCCAGGACGGGATGACTCGCGCCCAAGCCACCTGCATCGCTCTGGCGCGTGAGTTGAATGTCTCTCCTGAGCAGATTTTGCCGTTTTCAACCGGTGTCATCATGGAGCCGCTCCCCTACGAGCGAATTGAAGCCGGCCTGCCCGGCGCTATTGCCAATGCCAAAGCCGACAACTGGGCCAACGCGGCTGAGGCCATCATGACCACAGACACGGTGGCCAAGGCTTTTTCTGCCCGCATCAGCTTGGGCGGCGTGCCGGTGACGATCACCGGCATCAGCAAAGGCGCAGGCATGATTCGCCCCAATATGGCCACCATGCTTGGCTTTATGGCCACTGATGCCTGTGTTTCGCAAACCATCATGGGGCAATTGGCCCATGAGCTGGCAGAAGGCTCGTTCAACCGCGTCACAGTCGACGGCGACACATCGACCAACGACTCGTTTGTGGTGGTAGCCAGCAACCAAGCCAAGCACCCGCAGATCACCGCATTGAACAGCCCTGCGGGGCTAGCGCTACGCGCGGCCATGATGGGCATTGCCAAACAACTGGCGCAAGCCATCGTGAGAGACGGTGAAGGTGCGACCAAGTTCATCACCATTGCAGTTGAGGGCGGCAAGACTGCCGAAGAATGCCGCAAAGTGGCTTATGCCATTGCCCATTCACCCCTGGTTAAAACCGCTTTTTTTGCCAGTGACCCGAACCTGGGCCGCATATTGGCAGCCGTCGGGTACGCCGGTATTGACGACCTGGACCCAACCAAAATCGATTTGTATCTGGATGATGTGCTGGTCGCCAAAAACGGTGGTCGGCATGTGGACTACGTTGAAGCGGATGGCCAGCGCGTGATGAAGCAAAGCGAAATTACCGTGCGTGTGGTGTTGGGCCGTGGGGATGCGGTTGATACGGTTTGGACCTGCGATCT
>JBBRDA010000028.1:0-28607 GCA_038204335.1 Burkholderiales bacterium | reverse complement strand
TGGGCAGGTCGGGCGATTGTTTCGGGAGTTTGCTGTCACGCTGTCTGTCGCGGTGATGATTTCACTCGTCATTTCATTGACAACAACGCCGATGATGTGCGCCTGGCTGCTTAAACCACACGCCCAAACCAAACAGGGCAGGTTAGCGCGCTGGTTTGACAACGGGTTCAAGCGCACGCTGCGCGCCTATGAAGTCAGCCTGGACTGGGCGCTGCACATGCGCTGGCTGGTGATGCTGATTCTGGTCGCGGTGGTAGGGATGAATGCGTACCTGTTCGTCAAAATCCCGAAAGGATTTTTCCCGCAGCAAGACACTGGGCAGATCAATGGCGGCATACGTGCCGACCAAAGCATTTCGTTTCAGGCCATGCAAGCCAAGCTCAGGGAACTGGCGGACATTGTGCGGGCTGACCCTGCGGTGGCAACGGTGGTTGCGTTTACCGGCGGCGGCAGGGCAGGTGGCGGATTTATGTTTATCAACTTAAAGCCACTCGCTGAACGGCCAGAGGGCGTTGGCGGCCAAGCCGTGATAGCGCGGTTGCGCCCACAGTTGGCGCGTGTCACGGGCATCAGCTTGTTCTTGGGGACGGTGCAAGACCTGCGTGGCGGTGGGCGTGCCAGCAACTCGACCTACCAGTACACGCTGAAAAGTGACAACATTGCCGACCTGCGCAAATGGGCTGCACGCCTGGCAGAGCAGATGAAAGGCCAGGATGCGCTGACTGATGTGGACACCGATCAACAAGAAAACGGCGTAGAGACGATGGTCACGGTTGACAAAGACACCGCCTCACGGCTGGGTATCACGTCGCGTGACGTGGACAACGCGCTCTACAACGGCTTTGGCCAGCGCCAGGTCGCCACGATTTACAGCGACATCAACCAGTACAAAGTCATCATGGAAGTCGCGCCGCGCTACCGGCAAAACCCCGAAGCTTTGAAAGACATTTACGTGCCAGCGCGCGCAACCGGTGTCGGCGTCGCCAATGCAGCCAGCTTGGTCAACCCGGCACTGCGCGATCAATCCACCGGCCAGGCTTTGAGCAGCACGGGTGCGACCATGGTGCCACTGTCAGCGATTGCCAAATTTTCAGAAAGCGCCAAGGCATCGAGTGTGAATCACCAAGATGGCGAACTGGCCACCACCGTGTCGTACAACCTCGCCGAAGGGGCTACCTTGCAGCAGGGGCAAGATGCCGTCAAGCAGGCTGAAGCGGAAATCGGCCTGCCCAACAATGTACGCGGCAGCTTTCAGGGCACAGCTCGCACGGCACAAGAATCTCAAGGCCAGCAGCCGCTGCTGATTTTGGCGGCGCTGGTGGTGATTTACATCGTGCTCGGCATCTTGTACGAGAGCCTGGTGCACCCGATCACGGTGCTGTCAACGCTTCCGTCAGCCGGGGTGGGCGCGGTACTGGCGTTGATGATTTTCAAGTTTGATTTTTCCATCATCGCGTTGATCGGTGTTTTCTTGTTGATCGGCATCGTCAAGAAAAATGCCATTTTGATCATCGACTTTGCGATTGATGCCGAGCGCTCGCGCGGTTTGTCGGCGATTGAGGCGGTACGCGAGGCGTGCTTGCTGCGCTTTCGGCCCATCCTCATGACCACGCTGGCCGCCATTCTTGGCGCGCTGCCGCTGGCGATTGGTTTTGGTGAAGGCGCAGAGCTGCGCCGCCCGCTCGGGATTGCGATTATTGGCGGCCTGGTTGCCAGCCAACTGCTCACGCTTTTAACCACACCGGTTGTGTATGTGTTGCTGGACAAGCTGCGCAGGCGCAGCGCTTTTGAAGCGAAGCTGGCGCGAGCCGCCCCCGAGCTGGCAGGCAACCAACACGTGACGACCTAACCGGTGACTCTATTTATGCGCCCAAGCCCATTTACTCTTTATCCTCTTCACGCAGTCGCGGCATCACTCGTGTTGCTCACGACAGGCTGCGCCGTTGGCCCGGCTTACCAGCGCCCCACCACACCAGAAGTGGCAGCTTACAAAGAAGCGGGTGACTGGGTCAAAGCTGCACCGGCTGATGCGCTGGAGCGGGGGCCGTGGTGGCAGTTGTTCAATGACCCGGTGCTCAATGATCTGGCGGCGCGGGTGGAAGTGTCTAACCAGAACGTGGCGGCTGCCGTAGCTGCCTATGCACAGGCGCGGGCGTTGGTAGCCGAGCAGCGCGCCGGGCTTTTTCCGTCGGTCACTTTGAACGGCGGAGCCAACCGGTCGGGTAACGGCGGCGGCACAGGCAATACCAACAACAACGCGGCCAACAATGCCGCAGCAGGCAACCGAACCAACAGCAACTACCAGGCAAGCTTGGGTGCAGCATGGGAGCCCGATGTCTGGGGTCGACTGCAAAACTTGAGCAACGGCGCGGCTGCGACGGCCGCTGCCAGCGCTGCGGACCTGGCTACCGCACGACTGTCTGCGCAGGGTGAACTTGCCGTGAACTACTTGTCGCTGCGCCAGCAAGACGCGCAACAAGCCTTGCTCGCCAGCACCCTGGCAGGCTACGCCCGAGCGCTCGACATCGCGCAAAACCGCTACACCGCAGGCATTGCCGCCAAAACCGATGTGTTGCAGGCCCAAACCCAGTTGGCCAACGCCAAAGCCGACGAAGCAGGCTTGCAGCGCACCAGAGCCCAGCTTGAGCACGCCATCGCCGTATTGGTGGGCCAAGCGCCCGGCAACTTCAGCCTGCCAGCTGCGCTTGAATGGAAACCCAGCGTGCCCGATGTCCCGGTCGGCGTACCGTCAACCTTATTACAGCGCCGGCCCGACATTGCCGCCGCCGAGCGCCGCGTGGCCAGCGCCAATGAGCAAATCGGCGTGGCAAAAGCCGCGTATTACCCAAGTTTGAGTTTGAACGCCTCGGTAGGCACAGCGGCCAGCCGTGTGGCTGATTTGTTCAGCGCGCCGGCTTTTTTGTGGTCGTTGGGCTTGTCTGCCGCGCAAGTGCTGTTCAAGGGCGGCGCACTGGACGCCCGGCTCGACGGAGCCAATGCAGCGCATGCACAGGCCGTGGCGCGGTACAGGCAAACCGTGCTGTCAGCCTTTCAAAACGTGGAAGACCAGCTCACCGGCGCCCGCGTGCTGCAAACCCAGCAAGCGCTGCGCGCCCAAGCATCCAGCGCCGCCGACCAGGTCGAACAGCAGGTCTTAAACCGCTACCGCAGCGGCCAGATCAGCTACACCGAAGTTATCACCGCACAAACGACAGCCTTGAACGCCCGGCGTGCATTGGTGCAAAGTACGGCGGATCGACAGACGACTGCGGTGGCTTTGATTCAGTCCCTAGGTGGGGGCTGGGTAGCTACGCCTTAAAAGTATTGCTATTTATTTAATAGCTGCTTGCGCCCGTATTAATTGGGTTTTGGCTATTATTGGCAGTCGAAAATGGCTATTTTCAGCGTGCAAAACAGGTTTTTTGCCTAAAATAGCCATAAATCGACTGGTTTTCAGGCCCGTGTCGTGCCATCATTCAGCCACTAACGCGCTGGCCTGTAGCGCAGAAACAAGGAGTTTGAGATGACGACTGCAAAGCATGTTTTTCGGATCCTGTTGCCGCTGTCTGCGGCTGTGCTGGTCGCGCCACAGGCCATGGCCTGCTTCACGGTCTATAACAAGGCCAACGTGCCGGTTTATTCCAACATGTCACCGCCGATAGACATGAGCTACCAGATTCATGAACGCTTGCCTGCGGTGTTTCCGGGCGGACACCTGGTGTTTGGTGACAGCGCCGATTGCCCGGTGATCGACGCGCGCACCGTGGTGCCGGAGCTCACAAATGTGACTACCGCCGCCAAGCCAGTCAGCGGCCGCAGCAACCGATCAAGCGCCAGTTCAAAAAGCCCGGCAGCTGAAGCCGCCAAGCCCTGATTCTTGCAGTTCTCCAGCGGCTTTATTTGCCGTTGATCGCCAGCAGTTCGACCTCAAACACCAGCGTCGCGTTCGGCGGTATCACACCACCCGCTCCGCGCTGGCCGTAGGCGATGCTTGACGGGCAGGTCAGCTTGGCTTTGCCGCCGGTCTTCATCAGTTGCACGCCTTCTGTCCAGCAAGGAATGACGCCGTTCAGAGGGAACTCGGTCGGCTCGCCGCGCTTGTAGGAGCTGTCAAACTCTTTGCCGTCCGGAAAGCTGCCCTTGTAATGCACTTTGACTTTGTCAGTCGCTGCCGGGCTGCTCCCCGCGCCGTCTTTCAGGGACCGGTATACCAGCCCGCTTTTGGTGACCTGTGCGCCGGCCTCCTTGGCCGCGGCGGCAAGAACGGGGTCAGACTGGGCCCAGCTTGCGCTGCTAAGCAGGGTGAAAACGGTGGCAATCAATAGGGAACGCATGAACAATCCTTTGTGGTTTCAATATCTAGAGGCCATTCTCCTACAAAGTGCGCCGTTCAACAGCTACGCTGTCTGAATCAGGGCGTGGTATTTTTAGTGATGCCAAGTTTCCAAGCAACCGACACTCCCACCCCTATGGCCATCATCACCTACCTTGTTGAAGACAGCGCCACGATTCGTGAAAATTTGATCTCGACTTTGGAGGAAATCGCGCCTGTCAAGGTGGTCGGTTTTGCCGAGACCGAGCTTGAAGCCAGCGCTTGGCTGCTGGCCCATGATGGTGACTGGAAGCTGGCGATCGTGGATCTGTTTTTAAAGGAGGGCAGCGGGCTCGGTGTGCTCAAAGGCTGCCAGAACCGCAATGCCGACCAGAAGGTGATCGTGCTCACCAACTACGCCACCAGCGACATTCGGCGGCGCTGCGCGGAGCTGGGCTCCGATGCTGTGTTTGACAAGTCCAACGAGCTGGAAGAATTGCTCGATTACTGCATGCAAGCGGCTCCTAGGGGCGATTTGCACTGATCCCGCGTGGGGTAAGTCGCAGCTGCTAGGGCAAGCGCCTCAGCGGTCCATAGCAAGCCTCGAGAGAGGGCGTTTTGCAAATAATCAACAGGTTTTTCGCAGGGTTGAGCTGGATAAATTTGGTGGCGTCCAGCCCGCTTTCGTCGACGACATCGCCAGAACAATCTTTTTTGGCGTTATGCCGGGTCGATATCTCCAGCATTTTGTAAAAGCCCTGGGCGTCTGGTGCGCTGCTGGCAGCGTAACGCCATTCGGTCACGGCCTCCCCACTGGTGCTCAGCAGCACACCATCGGCGCGGTATTGAAGGGTTTCGGTGCATTTGCCGTTGAACAGCGTCCAGCTCCAGGTCCCAATCATGGGATGGCTGGTGGGCACTGTCTGCGCATAGCTTGCGGGCAGCCATAGCGCAGCCGCCAAGAAAAGAATCGCAGTGGCGGCGCTTGCGTGGCGGTTTGATGGTTTCATGGTGCGGTCGCTAAATTCAAGGGCAGTCAATTTGCTATATATTCAGGAGCTGCTTGCGCCCGTATTTATTGGTCTAAAGGCCATTTTAATACTTGAAAAATGGGTTTTTATGCGTTTTCAGGCTCGACAGGCAGCCATTGCGTGATGTGTTCTACCCGCCACCAAGCAGGCAGCAGGCTTTGCACCTCTGGGCGGGTAAAGCGGTCGTCCATGAGGTAAATCACGCCCGTGTCCTCTTGCGTACGAATCACGCGGCCCGCAGCCTGCACCACCTTTTGCAGGCCGGGGTAGAGGTAGGTGTAGTTGTAGGCCTTGCCCACTTGCGCGGCTCCATCGCCTTGGCTTTCAAAATACGCCGCCATGCGGACTTTGATCTCTTCATTTACCTCGTTCACCTGCGGCAAGCCGAGTGTGGCGATAAAAGCCCCAATCAGTCGCGCGCCCGGCAGGTCAATACCTTCTGCAAAAGCGCCGCCCAGTACCGCAAACCCGATACCCCGCGAATCGGTCGTGAAGCGTTGCAAAAAGCGCTCGCGCCCGGCCTCGTCCATTTGCCGGGTTTGCGCCCAGGTGCTGATGTGCGGATAGCGCTGGGCAACATATTCTTCAAGCTTTTGCAGGTAGTCGTAGCTGCTGGTAAAGGCCAGATAGTTGCCAGGCGCTTTGTCGTACTGCCGCGCCATCAGCGATGCAAGCAACGCCAGGGACTGGTCGCGGTCGTTGTAGCGGGTAGACACATTGCGTACGGCGGCAACTTGGAGCTGATCGGCTGAAAACGGCGACGGAACGTCGATCCACGCCGTGGTTTGCGGCAGACCCAGTGTTTCTTTGTAAAACTGCGGCGGGCTAAGCGTCGCTGAAAACAGCGCCGCAGAATGCGCAGCCATAAAGCGCGGGTTTAAAAACGGTGCGGGCACGATGTTGCGGATGTTCAGCGTCGCGCAACCACCGCTCCCCTGAAGCAAAGTAGTCGTTGCCGCTAAATCCTCATCCTGCAGCGTGATGTCAAACATCGAATGGCTGCCAAAGCTTTCAGCCATACGCGCAAAATGCAGCGCCTCAAAATAAAAGCCTTGCAGGTCTGCATCGACCCGGGTTGGGTTCGCCACCAGAAAATCAGTGATGGTGATGATGGCTTGCTGCAAGGCCTTTAAAAAGTCAACGGGCAGCTCCTGCACGATCAGGTAGGTCTCCACCTGCGTTTTATGCACATCGTTGAAGGCACGGTTCAATTTATCAAGAACGTTGCGCACTGCCTTGGGCGACGCTGCATGCACAGCCTGCAATTGCCGTTGGCTAAGCGCTGCAGAGTACATGCTGCGCCCGCGCTCGATCATGTTGTGGGCTTCATCGACCAGCACGCTGACGCGCCACTGGTGGCTGACGGTCATGCTGTGCAGCATGGCACTGGTGTCGAAGTAATAGTTGTAGTCGCCCACCACCACATCGCTCCAGGTCGCCATCTCTTGCGCCAGATAGTAGGGGCAGACGCGGTGCGCCAACGCGACATCTCTCAGCGCGGTTTTGTCCAGTGCGCCTTGGCTCCCTGACGCTACCGCCGCATATCTGGCCTGCGGCAAGCGGTCATAAAACCCCTTGGCCAGCGGACACGAGTCGCCGTGGCAGGCCTTGTCAGGGTGTTCGCAGGCTTTGTCGCGTGCGACCAGCTCCAGCACGCGCAGAGGCAGTTTGGGTGTACTTTCTTTAACCAGCGCCAGCGCGTCGAGTGCCAGCTTGCGGCCCGGCGTTTTGGCAGCCAGAAAAAACAGCTTGTCGAGCCGCTGGGCAGGCATGGCCTTGAGCAGCGGAAACACTGTGCCAATGGTCTTGCCAATGCCCGTGGTGGCTTGTGCCATCAGGCATTTGCCATTGCTGGCGGTTTTATAAACAGCCTCGGCCAGTTCCCGCTGGCCCGGCCTGAAGCTGGGGTGCACAAAGGCCAGCGTGGTCAAAGCCGCGTCGCGCGATGTGCGGTGTGCCAACTCACGCGCAGCCCAGGCCAAGAACAGCTCGCATTGGTTTTCAAAATATTCTTTCAGGGCGCTAGAAGTGAAATGTTCAACCAGCGGTGTTTCTTGCGTGCTGGCAATGTCAAAGTAGACCAACGCCAGGTTGATGTCTGTGAGGCCCTTGGCCTGGCACAGCAGCCAGCCGTAAATTTTGACCTGTGCCCAATGCAAGGCGCGTTTGTTGTCGGCCATGGCGTGCAGGTCGCCGCGGTAGGTTTTGACTTCTTCCAGCTGGTTGCCATCCGGGTCATAGCCGTCGGCGCGACCGCGCACTGTCAGCGTTTTGTAATCGCCCTGCAGTCCCACTTCAGACTGGTAATTGGCGTCCCGCCGAGATGCCACCAAAGCATGACCCGCTATGCCTTCCTGCGCAGAAGGCGCTGGGGTAAAACGCAGGTCGAGGTCACCATGTTTGGCAGTGAACTCGCACAGCGCGCGAACAGACACGCAGTAGGTCAACTGCAACTCTTTAACGGAATGGGCATCGCACGCAAAAATGGCATAACCTCCAAGTTTAGGCGTAATGCTGATCGCCAGCGGTCATCAATATGTCACCCACTTCGGCTAAATTCAAACCACCATTGAAATCAATCATTCAGGGATCACACCATGCCGCTTTTAACCGCCCGATCGCTGAGCGCCTTTTTGTTGTCACTGTGCGCGGTCTCGAGCATCGCGCAAACACCCGCAGCTTTGAGCAATATTCAGGTTGGGCAACGGCCTTACTTTTTAACTGCTGACATGTTGCCCAGCCCACTCAAAGACAAGCTGCAAAGCTGTGCCAATGGGCCGTTTACCCGAACCGATTTTTCAATTGGCCACCGGGGTGCCGCGCTGATGTTCCCAGAACACACCAAGGAGTCGTATGAGGCAGCCGCCCGCATGGGTGCCGGCATCATTGAATGCGACGTGACTTTTACCAAAGACAAGGCCCTGGTCTGCCGGCATGCGCAAAACGACTTGCACACCACCACCAATATTTTGGCCACGCCGCTGGCTGCCAAATGCACCAAGGGCTTTACCCCGCACGACCCGGTGGCCAATACGCCTGCCAGCGCAGAATGCCGCACCAGCGACATCACGCTGGCCGAGTTCAAAACCCTGCGCGGCAAGATGGATGCTGCCAACACCAAAGCCCGAACGGTGGCCGAATACATGGCGGGCACGGCCAGCTGGCGCACTGATCTGTACAGCGGCCCCACCAGCGGTACCTTGATGACGCATGCCGAGAGCATTGCGCTCTTCACGCGGCTGGGCGTGAAGATGACCCCCGAGCTGAAATCAGCCAGCGTGACCATGCCGTTTGAGGGCTTCAGCCAAGAAAACTATGCGCAAAAAATGATTGACGAATACAAGGCGGTCGGTGTGCCCGCTGCACGTGTGTTTGCCCAATCGTTCAATAAAAACGATGTGCTTTACTGGGTCAAGAATGAGCCGGCCTTCGGCAAACAGGCGGTGTTTCTGGACAGTGCCGAGAAAGCCGTTGATCTGCCGACCCTGGCGCAACTGCAAAGCTACAAAAAGGACGGCATTGCGATCGTCGCACCACCGATATTTGCCTTGCTGGACGTGCAGGACGGCAAGCTGGTGCCGTCAAATTACGCTAGAAATGCAAAGCAGGCTGGTCTGGGCATCATCACCTGGAGTCTGGAGCGCTCAGGTGTTTTGGCTAAAGAGGGCGTAGGTGGTAACCCGGGCTGGTACTACCAAACGGTGAGTTCTGCCATCAAGCGGGAAGGCGACACAATGCAAGTGCTCGACGTGCTGGCTAAAGACGTCGGCATCATGGGAATCTTTTCAGATTGGCCCGCTACGGTGACTTACTACGCCAACTGCATGGGCCTCAAATAGCCGCACAGTACCGATCAGCGCAGGCCAAAGAATGACAGCACGAGACCAATGACGACGACGAGGCCGACGATGTAGATGATGGTGTTCATGGGGTTTGCTTTCTAGGCGAAGTTTTTGGGGAAAGTTTTGCTTGAGAGCAGCGGCAATTACTTTGCCGGGATCACAATAATCGTGTCAGAGCTGGTTTGCGGCTGGATGTTGATCACTTCTGGGCTTTTCGGCACCACAACTGTTTCAACTTGGGTGATCACGCCGCCGCCTGCCACGCTGCCTTTCGGACTACCGTAGCCGAGTACACGGGCTTCACAAGCCACTTTGTTTTCGCCTTGCAAAACGTCACATCGCATCAGGGCGTTGGCCCTGAATTGCCCGCCCGCGTTGTCGATCTTGCCAGCGCGCTTGGCGGCGTTGGCGTTACGCACTTCAGTCATGCAAGTTTCGCGGCTTTGCTGGGTGGTGCCGTTGTTGCAGGCGGCCATCTCACTAGCGGCATTGCCAGTCGCGTCGATGCCGGTGGTGCCGGAAGCGATTTGCGCAGTGGCGGTCACAGCCAGCAGGGCAGTCAATGAAAAGGCGAGCAGGCCTTTTGCAATCTGGTTTAAACCAAAATGTGGACGGGTAGTGGTCATCTTCATCTCCTGTGTGGGGCCGTATCGGGCTGATGAATGAAGATTACCGAGAAAGCAGTGCAAGCCTTGAAGGGCAAAGTACCCAGCACTGCGTCCGCAGTGCCCTTACGTCTGTAGGACTTAACCCATCAGCGAGATGCAGCCTGATCAGGTTGACCAGATGCGTGGGCTGGCCGTGTCGAGCTGCCACAGTTGGCGGCGCCAAGCCAGCCACACGCTTCGCAGCAGTGTCATGGCGGGCTCCACCACCGGCGCCAAAACCCGCACCAGCACGACTTGTCCGTCTGGGCTGGTTGCGCCGGCAGTTGCGCACAAAGGGTGTGCCTCGATCACCTGACGCGCCGCATCAAGTGCGTCCTGCTTGCGCTGGCGGTTCAGCTTGTTGCCTGATGCAAAAAAAAGTGTGGCAAAGCAGCGGTGCCCGGCCAAGCCGATTGGGCTGTTCAACAGTAAATCATCGAGTGCCTTGATGTTGGCACGCTCCAGCCACACACCCGGCAATTCAAGATGCTGGCAAAAATGACCCGATTCAAAAGGTTTGGCCGCCAGCGGCAAGCCCAGCGCTGTCACGTCCCAGCCCAGCAGCTCCGCGCCGGGTGCCAGGTTCAAAGTTAAACGGTTCTCAGCCAGGCAGCCGTTGTAGGCAATCGCTTCAAGTGGCAGCCACTCCATGCGGGCATCGCTGGCCACGCTGACTCTGGTGCGTTGCAAAGCGGGCGCGCCGTCTGACCGGTAAAACCGGGTTGCGCCGGGTGTCGTCAACAAGCCATGCGCGCCGGGTGCGACGTCGATCGTCAAATCCAGCGTGTCACCGCCGACCAAACCGCCCGGCGGATGCACCAGCACGTTGTGGCAAATCTTGTCGCCCTCAGGGTACAAGCTTTGCAAAATACGCAGCGGGCCACTGTGGTGGCAGCGCGCTACAGAGCGACCAGCCTCCCACTGGTAGTCAAGATCAAGTTTGGCGTGCCATGGCATGGCAAGAGTTTAAGCGCGCATGGTTCAATTTTTGCTAGTATTGAAGGACTGGGTAGAAGCGTTCAATTTGCACCGACAAGGTGCAAGTGGGAAATTGCCCAATATTTCCCATTCAAAGGAGCGCTTCATGCTGGTCACCCAACAACCCGTACTTCGCAAATTCTGGCATGCCGTCATGCCGCTGTCCGCGCTGGCCGACGGCCCACAGCCTTTTACCTTGCTGGGTGAAAACATCGTGGTTTTTTTAGACGCCGACGGCCAACCGGCCGCGTTGCGCGACCGCTGCTGCCACCGCACTGCCAAACTTTCAAAAGGCTGGTGTGTTGACGCTGCAGGCAAAGCTTGCAAACAAGGCAATATTCAGTGCGGCTACCACGGCTGGACTTACGCGCCCACGGGCCAGGTCATCAATATTCCGCAGTTTGAAGCAGGCCGGGCCATCATGCCCGACTACAAAACCACGGCCTACCATGCAACGGCCCGCTACGGCTACGCCTGGGTCTCGCTTGAAGAACCACTGGCTGACATACCTGACATCCCCGAATTTTCAGACCCAGGCTTTCGCACCATCTTTCAGTTTTATGAGCGCTGGGAAACCAGCCCGATGCGCGCGCTGGAAAATTCATTTGACAACTCGCACTTCAGCTTTGTGCACCGCGCCACCTTTGGTGTGGCCGCCAGCCCCAAGCCGAGCAAGTACGAACTTGTAGAAAATGACACTGGCTTTTACGCCGAAACCGTGATTGACGCTGCCAACCCCGAGCGGTATCAAAGCATCAGCGGCGTGAAAGACCTCATCACGACTCGCCACATGCGCAACGCCTACTTTTTGCCGTTTTCAAGGCGGCTCGACATTGAATACCCCAGCGGCATCCGCCATGTCATCATCAATTGCTTTACCCCGATAGATGACGGCAGCATGATGCTGTGCCAATGGCTGTTCAGAAACGACACCGAGGCCGACTGCCCAGCGCAAATGCTGATTGATTTTGATGCCGAGATCACGCAAGAAGACAAAGACATCCTCGAATCTACCGACCCAGACGCCGTGGTGGACCCGCGCAGGCGTGGCGTTGAGTTTTCTATGGACTCCGACCGACCTGGTATTTTGATACGCCGAAAACTGATGGAGTTGTTGACCCGCCATGGTGAGGCTGAGGTTCATGGGTAATCAAATGCTATAACTATAGGAGCTGCTTGCGCCCATTCTCATTGGTCTAAAGGCATTAAAAGCCGATAATTTGGGTTGCAAAATACGGTAGATTTTGCGCTGTAGTCCTACACCAACGCAGATGCCAATTAGTTAACGTAGGTTTACGTTATCTTTACTGTCCCGCAGTAGCATCCAACGGTGAGTTTCCAGCCACATCCCAATATCTAACAGCCAAAGGAATTTTTTATGACGACACGTCGCCAAATTATCCGCATCGTCCCGACATTGCCGCTGATCACCGCAGCAGGCGCCACTGCGCTGCTTGTGGCTTGCGGTGACAAAAAGCCAGCTGAGGTTGCTGCGCCAGCGCCAGCACCCACGCCGACACCAGCCCCGGTAGCTGCCGCTCCGGCTGCGCCAGAGCCCACACCCGCGGCCCCAGCCGCTGCAGCCACCGGCCCGCTGGTTGATGAAAAAGACCCCGCCGCTATTGGTTTAGGCTATGTGGCAGATGCGACAAAAGCCGACAAAACCAAGTACAAGCAATACGTGGCGGGCTCAGCCTGTGCGAACTGTGCCTTGTATCAGGGTGCTGCAGGCTCAGCGCAAGGCGGTTGCCCCCTGTTTGCGGGCAAGCAAGTCATGGCTGCTGGCTGGTGCAGTGCCTACGCTAAAAAAGCCTAAGTCATTGGCATTTAACTTGATCTGACCCGCTTCGAGGCGGGTTAGAGCCGTCCCGACCGGGCGCAATCTGCTACGTAAAAAGTAGCTGCTTGCGCCCGTATTTATTGGTCTAGAGCCCTATTTGATCAGTATTTTCGATCACTTATGAACGTTTTCAACCTCGCAACAGCAACTTGGGCGTTGCAACGCCTTCGGGCAAGCCCTGAAAGCTCAAGCGGAACATATTGTTCTCCGGGTCTGCCAACACGGCTTGCCATTGGCCATAGTAGGTGGGGTAGGGCGCTTTGATGAGGCGGCCACCCAGCGCAGTCACTTTATCGCTCAGGTCATTGACCTCTGCGCAACTGTCCAGCATGAAGGTGGCGTAGCTTGTGACGGGGTAGATGGGCGCTGGCGTTGCAGACGGCGCTGGCATCCGGTCGGCCACGCCCAGCAGCGCGTAGGCGGGTGCAGCGTGAAAGCTGAACTCAAAATGGCTGACTTGAAGGCAGCGGTAGATCGGTGAGCGGCTGGCCGCTGCCTCGGGCATGCGCAGCAAAGCCAAGTAAAAGGCCAGTTGCGCTTCCATGTCATTGCAAAAAAGACTGAAGTAAAGTTTCATAGTCTTTTGGAATCAGGTGGTCAAACCATAGGTTTTTTGGTACATCTGCTTGAGGTGTTCACCCGCCGTACACGCATCAAACAAGGGCTGTTCACCGGGGGTCAATGTGCCGGGCACGGCCACTATTTGTGCCATGTAGTCAGGCTCATAAAAAAACGGAATCGAGTAACGCGCTTGCCCGCTAGACAGCGTATTGCGCACCCGGTGCATGCTGGACCGGTACAAGCCGTTGGTCCAGCGCGGCATCATGTCGCCCAGGTTGACGATGAAGGTGCCCGGTATGGGTGGCGCGGCCAGCCAACTGCCGTCGGGCAGGGCGACTTCGAGCCCGCCGTGCCCGTCTTGCGCCAGCAGCGTTAACGCGCCCCAGTCGGTGTGCGCGCCCGCGCCAAAGGTGAGTTGATCGGCGTCTGCTGGGTGCGGTGGGTAGCGCAGCATGCGCAGCGTGACCATCGGGCTCTGGCTGGTAGCGTCAAAGTACGATTCGGATAAGTTGAGCGACAGCGCAAGCAGCCGCATCAACTGTCGCGACAACGCCAACATCGCCTGAATGTAGGCTTCGCATTGTGCTGCAGCGCGGGGCACTTCAATCGGCCACTGGTTGCCGCCATAGGTTTGGTAGCCCGCCAGCACGTAGGGGTGGTCAGCGGGGTAGGCCATGCCGCAGTAAAAGCATTCGTTCAGGTCGGGCTTGGCGGCTTCGTCGAGCGTTTGCGTACCCATGGCCATAAAGCCACGCATGGTTTTTGAGTTGTGCGCCGACAGCGCCTGCCGCACGGGCAGCGGCAAGCTCATCAACTCACGAGTCAGGTCAAACTGCTGCGCCAGCATGTCGGCGCTGATGCCGTGGTTGCGCACGTAAAAAAAGCCCGTCGCCATGGCGGCTGTCCGCATCTGACGCGCCACCTCTTGGCTGCGCTCGCCACCGCTGGCCAACGCCAGCGTTAGATCGATAACGGGGATCGTCATGCCCGCTTAGGCTTTCAGTTTGCGGTCTGCTGATGACGGCAAAAACTTGTCAGTCCAGATGTCGGCAACAGTCAAACCTGGCTTCAAATTCAGGGCGTTGACGGTTTCGTCCAGCGTGGCTTGCATGCGGGCTGGTGTGGCCGCGCCCCAGCCGTTGGCCAGGGTGTCGGGCGTGCGCATGGAGCCCTCGGCAATCAGCTTCAGGCGCTCAAACTCGATTGCCTCGGGTGCCAGCGGCTCGCGTGCCTTGATGGCTGCGCCGCCCGCTTTCGGGTCGGCCATCGCTTCTATCCAGCCGCGGGTGGTGGCTTTGACAAAAGCGCGCATGGCGTCGGGTGACTCAGCCAAGCTTTTTGGGTTGGCCACCAGGCCGTTGCCATAAGACTTCATGCCAAAGTCTGAGAACTTGAAAACCGTCAGTTGGTCTGCCGTGACGCCGCGCGCTTGCAGGTTCAGCAAGCCGGTAAAAAAGAAGTAGGCCACGCCATCAAAGTCGCCTTTGACAAAGCGGGTGTCGCCAATGTCTGGCGTCACGCTCTCCCATTTCACGCTGGCTGCGTCAAAGCCCTGCGCTTTGGCAAACACCGGGAACAGCTTGCGCGACGCATTGAAGGGCTGGCCCAGCAGCGTTTTACCGGCTAAATCTGACGGTTTTTTGATCGGCCCGTCTTTGCGCACCATCACCGAGTTGGGGTTCAAATCGTATTGAATTGCCACGGCGGTCAGTTTGGCGCCCTGGTTGGCGGTATTGAACTCGATCATGCTCGACAAGTCAGCCGAGGCCACGTCATAGGCGCCGCCTGCCACCAGGCTGATCGCCGCAGCAGAGCCATTGCCCGTATCAATAGCCACGTCTAGGCCTGCGTCCCGGTAGTAGCCGCGCTGCTGCGCCAGCAAAAAGCCAGCGCCCGAGGCCTCAATCTTCCAGCCCAGGTTGAACTTGAGCTTTTGCAGGCTGCCCTGAGCCTTCACAAAAGGAGAAGCAGCGCACAGTGCGGCGCTGGCGGCCGCGGCCTGAATCAATGAACGACGTTGCATAAGAAGCTCCTTGGATGGCGATGGTTTAAGCTGGCCCCCAGAGCCTGTTCTGGCACTAGGAAGCATTGCTTGCGAGCATCTTTTGTGCCAAGACGCTGATGGACCGGTTTTTATCGTTAAGCAATCGCTTGATGGCGAAGTGCAATCCCGTATTTCCAGCCCACCCACCCAATTTTTAGTTGCTATTGATTCAGTAGCTGCTTGCGCCCGTATTTATTGGGCTAAAGCCTAATTTGACCCCTGCAAAGGTCAAAAATCAGACGCTCAGGTGGGTTTTGACCTGTCGGTGCGCCAAAAGTCGTGGTGTACCGCTACCAACTCAGCTTCAAGCGCCTGAACGGGGCCGGTGACCTTGATGGCCTTCTGGCCTCTTGCAAAAACGTCGCGGCAAGGCAGGTTGAGGGTCGGGTTTTCGCTGTGGCTGCCCGTCAAGGCCAACAGTTTTTCTTCAGATGCACCGTAGACGATATGCCCAATATTGGCCCAGTAACTGGTCGCAGCGCACATGGCGCAAGGCTCAAAGGTGGTGACCAGGGTGCATTGCCACAAATACTCTGGGCTGTAGTTGAGGGCTACTGTGCGAGCGAGTACTGACTCTGCATGGTTGACGGTATCCACATTGCATTGCTCAGCCAGCACGGTTTGGCCATCTGGCGCAACCAGAAGGGCGCCAAACGGGTGATGGCCGTTGGCCATGGCGCGTTTGGCGACCTCGTTGGCGCGCTTTAGGTGGCTCTGGACTTGTTCGGGAGACATGGCCTGACCCATCTCAAAAGACGACTGGTTGAATACGCTTGAATTACTCGTTGTTTGAGCTGCGGTGCGCCCACTGGGTGGTGTGCTTTTCGATGTAGCTGAACAGCTCATACATCACCATTGCCATTGCGCCGACAACCACCAGGCCGCTGAAGGCCAGTCCCATTTGCATGGACGAGCCGGCCGAGATCAGCAGATAGCCAATGCCTTCATTGGCAGCGGTCATCTCGCTGACTGTGGTGCCCACAAAAGCCAGCGTGATAGCGACTTTTAAGGAGCCGTAAAAGTAGGGCATGGAGCGCGGCAGGCCGACTTTGACCAGTACGTCCCAGCGCTTGGCGCCCAACACGCGCAGCACGTCTTCGAGTTCGGGCTCCAGCGTGGCCAAGCCGGTGGCAATGTTCACCATGATGGGGAAAAAACAGATCAAAAAGGCAGTCAGGATGGCCGGGCCAATACCAATGCCAAACCAAACTACCAAAATCGGCACAAAGGCCGCCTTGGGCAGCGCGTTAAAAGCGGTCATCAGCGGGTATACCGCTGCATAAGCCATCCGCGATGAGCCGACCACAAAGCCGAGCAGCACGCCGACCACAATCGCAATGCCAAAACCGACCATGGTGACCCAGTAGGTGCGCCAAGCGTGGCCGAGAATGACTTCCTTGAATTCCCAGGTTTGGGTAGCAATGCGTAGCGGGCTAGGGAAGATAAATTCAGATACCTTAAAGACCGTACAAATCAATTGCCACAGGGCAAGTATCAGGACCAGCAGCACCCAGGGTGCCCAGAATTGAAGTTTTTTATTGTTCATAAAGGGGTCCGATCAGGCGACTGCTGCGGTTTTGCGGATGGCACCAATATGCCCACGCAATTCATGCACGATGTCTGAAAACTCTTTGGTGTAGGTGACTTCTAGGTCACGCGGGCGCGGCAGATCGATTTCTTTTTTCACCACAAAGCGGCCTGGGCTCTTGCTCATCACGTACACGGTGTCGGCTAAAAATACCGACTCGCGCAGGTCATGGGTGACCAGAATCACATTGAATTTTTGCACAGCCCACAGGTCTCGCAAAATGCACCACAGCTCTTCACGGGTGAACGCATCGAGTGCGCCAAACGGCTCATCGAGCAGCAGCATTTTGGGTTCATGCACCAGCGCCCGGCAAATGCTGGCGCGTTGCTGCATACCGCCAGACAATTGCCACGGAAACTTGTCACCATAGCCAGCTAGGCCAACACTTTCAAGCAGTTTGAGGGCGCGCTCTTCATACTCCTTGCGTTTGGCTTTGAAGTTACTGCGGTAGGGCTCAACAATCTCTAGCGGTAGCAGCACGTTGTCTAGTGTGGTGCGCCAAGGCAACAGCGACGGCGCCTGGAACGCCATACCCGAAATTTTCAGTGGCCCGGTGACTGGCTGGCCGTCGATCAGGATTTTGCCGATCGACGGCATCTTCAGGCCGGTGGCCAGCTTCATGAAGGTTGATTTGCCGCAGCCCGAAGGCCCGACGATGGCAATGAACTCGCCTTGCTTGACTTTGAGGTCAATCGCCTCGACCGCAAACTGCTTTTTAGCTAAAAACTCTTCGTTATAGGCCAGCCATACGTTAGAGAAATCTACAAAATTTTTTTTAGGGTCAGTCGGGATCATTTTTGAGGCCTGTTCACCAATAAAAAAGGGCTGTAGCCCATTAAAATTGGGCGCAAGCAGCTATAAAAATACTAGCAATTGACCCAATCGTATTGGGTCAATTGCGTTGAGTCAGCCGGCCTTACTTCTTTGGCAGAACGTTCAGCTCAGCGACTGTTGGCAGGAAAGAGCCATTCCAAATCGCATCCGGATTCACACGGGTCTTGGTGCTGAAAGCGTCTGACACTTGCGATGCCATCAGCGACAGGCGCGGGCCTTTGACCTGGCCAAAGCCCTCAGCACGCGCGTTCGGGCTGTTGATGACGGTGTCAATGGCCAGCTTCAGGCGGCGGGTTTCCAGTTCGACATTGACAATACCGTCACGCGCCTTGACATCGCCAACAGCGGCGGCCGGGTTACCCATCACGTCTTTCATGCCTTTTGCAAAGGCCGACAGGAAGGCTTTGACCGCTTCAGGGTTCTCCTTGATCATCTTGGGCGAAACGATGATGGCGTTACCGTAAAGTTTGACGCCGTTTTCAGAGTAAGGCAACACCACCACGTCTTCAACTTTGACGCCGCGCGCTTCCAGATTCAGGAGCGAGGTAAAGGTAAAGCCGGTGATGGCGTCAATATCGCCGCGCACCAGCATGGTCTCACGCAGCGGTGGGTCCATGGCGGTCCACTGCACGCCACTGATATTGTTGGCCTTGGCAAAAATGGGAAATGCCTTGCGGCCGGCGTCGAACACCGGGGCGCCCAGCTTTTTACCGTTCAAATCTGCGACGGTCTTGATGCCTGATTTCTTCAAAGCCATGACCGATGCTGGCGTATCGTTGTAGACCATCATCACTGCCACTGGCTTGTTCGGTGCGTCGGGGTTGTTGGCATGAAATTCCATCAGCGCGGCGAGGTCAGCAAAACCCATGTCGTAAGCGCCTGACGCAACCCGCGTCACGGTGCCGCCAGAACCATTACCCGCGTCAATAGCTACGTCGAGTTTTTTATCTTTGAAGTAACCTTTTGCGGCTGGCGTTAAAAACAGGGCCGATGGGCCTTCAAAGCGCCAGTCGAGCTGGAATTTGATCGGTGTGTTTTGCGCTTGCGCGGAGCCAAAGGCCGCAACAAGTGCCAGTACGGCGGTGGTTTTGAGGAATGCGCGCTTGGTCATGAAAAGCTCCAAAAGGAAAAGTAAAAAATCGAAAAATGACAGGGATGAACCAGTTAAGCAAAATCAGTGCCTGTTGCGGTCTGTAGATTATTGATACGCACCAAACAGGCCTCTATTTTCGGGCCATATTGGTGCGTATAAGCGTCAACAATGCACGAAAGAGCCCGGTGAATACCCGAGGCTTGTCCGGTTTGGTGCGGGTTAACGCTATTCATGACCTTCACAACTCTTTGAGTGCTTTTGCAAAGACCAGATTGCCTTGGCTCTGGTCTGTCAGTACTCAGTGAGCGTCAGCCTGTTTGGAGGCTGCAAGGCTGCCCTCTGCATCGCCCTTTCCGCCGTTAAAAAAGAAATTCAAAGCTACTGCTGCAATCGACGCGAGCAAAATTCCTGATTCAATCAGCGGATGCAGGCTATGCGGCATCCACTGCTTGAAATTGGGCGCGATCAGCGGGATCATGCCAATACCAATTGAGATAGCAACGATGAACAGGTTGTTGCGGTTATTTTTGAAGTCTACATTGGCCAAAATACGAATGCCGGTAGCCGCCACCATGCCAAACATCACCAGGCCAGCGCCGCCTAATACAAAGGTTGGCAACGATTCAACCAGTGCGGCCATTTTGGGAAGCAAGCCGAGCACGATCAAAATGACGCCGCCGGCGACGCACACCCAGCGGCTTTTGACGCCAGTGACACCGACCAGCCCCACGTTTTGGGAGAAACTGGTGTACGGGAAGGTGTTAAAAATACCGCCAATCAGCGTGCCCAAGCCGTCGGTGCGCAAGCCCGCGGCCAGCATCTTCTGGTCAACTTTTTTACCCGTCATGTCGCCAATAGCCAAAAACATGCCGGTCGATTCGATCATCACCACAATCATGACCAATGTCATGGTCAAGATGAGGATAGGGTCAAATACTGGCGCGGCGATTTCAAACGGCAGTACGAGGTCAAACCAGCCGGCCTTGCCAACTTTTTCAAACGTCATCAACCCCATACCGGTAGCCACAATGCCGCCGATGATGATGCCAATAAGCACCGAAATGTTGGCGATAAAACCTTTGGCGTATTTGGCAATCAGCAAGATGGACACCAGCACCAAAGATGCAATAGCTATATGCGGCAATTGTGCATATTTGGGGTTGGGTACAGTGCCAACCAATGCCAAGCCTTTGGGAATAGCGGGCACGACTGATGCCGCCGGGGCGCTGGCACCGACTGCTGGCGCAACGGCGGCGTTGGCCATCGAGCCTACATCGGACAGCCACTTGGCGTGTTCTGGGTTAACAACGTTAGGGGCTGTGGGGCCAAACGGGTTGCCAAAGATCCAGTTGATACCAATGCGCATCAAGCTGATACCAATGACGGCAATGATGGTGCCAGTGACCACGGGTGGAAAGAAGCGCAGCATGCGACTGACTACCGGCGCTATCAAAATAGAAATAACACCCGCGCCAATAATCGCGCCAAAAATCAAGCTCGCTCCTTGAACGCCTGGATTGCTGTTGGCCATAGCCACCATCGGGGCAACAGATGCAAAGGTCACGCCCATCATCACGGGCATCTTGATACCGAACCACTGCGTGGCGCCCAAGGACTGGATCAGCGTGACGATACCGCAACAAAACAGGTCGGCAGATATCAGCATGGCCACTTGTTCTGGGCTGAGCTTGAGCGCGCGGCCAACGATCAGCGGCACGGCGACGGCGCCAGCGTACATCACTAGCACGTGTTGCAGGCCCAAAGTGGCCAGTTTTCCCGTGGGCAGGATCTCATCTACGGGGTGGATAGCTGTTGCCATGAATTGCCTCTTTCTCAAAGTGTTCTTGATTGCATACTAAACTGTATACACTATTGAGCACAAGAAATATAGGGGCTTGCCCTGATGCCGGGCATCAGGGCGGTTTCAACCTTGCCGGCAAAAAGGGATGTTGCGGCGAGTTTGCGTCAAGCCAGCAGGTCGTGCAGAGTACGTGCGATCACTTTGGTTGCGCGGCGCAGGTCTTGCAAGTCAAGCTGCTCGTCAGCACGTTTGGCGTTGGACTCCAGCACAGTGCGCGGCCCTGCGCCGTAAATGACACCCGGAATGCCAGCCTCGCCAAATATGCGCACATCGGTGTACAGCGGCGTGCCGCATGCTGCGACTGGCTCACCAAACACGGCAGATGCATTGCGCTGGAGCGCATCGACCAGCGGCTTGTTACCAGGCAACGGCATCAGGGCCCGGGCCAGTAGCATCCGTTTGACATCAACTTGAATCCCTGTATCAGAGCGGCCCGTGTTGAAGCGGGTTACGGCATCAGTAATCACTTTGCGAATGTCGGCCTCGACCCGTTCCGGGTTTTCTTCAGGGATCATGCGACGGTCCAGCTTGATCACGACTTTGCCCGGAATCACATTGGTGTTGGTGCCGCCATTAACCATGCCTACATTCAGATACGGGTGCGTGATGCCCTCGACTTGGCTCGATATCTTCTTGTACAGGGCGTTCTGCGCGTACAGCGCCGTCAAAATCGCATTGGTGCCTTGCATGGCATCTACGCCGCTGTCAGGTATGGCAGCGTGCGCCATTTTGCCGTGAACAGTGACTTCAAGCTGCAGGCAACCGTTGTGGGCCGTGATGACCTGGTAGCTAAAACCGGCGGCAATCAGCAGGTCGGGTTTGATGAGTTTGTGCTCAAGCAACCAAGCTGGGCCAACCTCGCCCCCAAACTCTTCGTCATAGGTAAAAATCAGCTCAACACCGCCTTTGCTGGGCTTGGCAACTGCTTCCAATGCGCGCGTTGCAAAAGTGAAGGTAGAAAAGTCGCACTTGCTGACGGCTGCAGCGCGGCCAAATATCTTGCCGTTGTCAATGTCGCCACCATAGGGGTTCTTTGTCCAGCCTTCGCCGGGAGGAACCACATCGCCGTGCGCGTTCATGCCCAAGGTGATGCCGCCCGCGCCGTACTTGCGCCGGGCAACGAGGTTGGTGATGGTCTCTAAGCCCGCCGCCAGCACTTCGGCTTGCGGGACTTCATGCTTTTCAACAACTATGCCCATTGCTTCAATCAACTCGGCAGCGCGCAGGGCGTGCGGAGTATTGTTGCCGGGTGGTGTGTCGGTGGGGACTTGAATCAGCGCTTGCAAAAACAGAATTTGCTCGTCAAAGTGGGCGTCAACCCAAGCGTCGAGTTGGTCGTAAACAGTCGTCATGTCGGGTCTTAGGCCTTAATATCGTTAGGTAAGTGGTTGAGCAAATGCATGAAGGCATCAATGCCCAGTTGTATGTCGTCGCTGGTCGTGCTTTCCAGCGGGTTGTGGCTGATGCCAGAATTTTGGCCACGCACAAACAGCATGGCTTGCGGCATGACTTGATGCAGCTTCATGGCGTCATGGCCTGCGCCGCTGGGCAGCTTGTAAACTTGAACCCCCAGTGAGTCGACCGCCTTTTCAAACAGCGCTTGCCATGGCAGGGACGACGGCGCGGCAGCCGCACGAACCGCTAGCTCTCTTGTGTAGTCAAGCCCTCGGCGCTTGCAGATGGCGTCGAGCTCTGCCAGCACATCAGCTTCAAGTGAATCACGCTGAGCATCGTTCGGTGCGCGCAAATCAAGCGACAAAAGGCAGCGACCGGGCACGACATTGATGGAGCCGCTGGGCACCTCCAACATGCCCACTGTGCCGACTGAATCGGCGTCTTGTAAAGCCCGTTTTTCAACGAACAAGGTGAGTTCTGCTGCACCTGCTGCTGCATCGCGGCGACTCTTCATCGGAGTTGTTCCAGCGTGGCACGCCATGCCTGTTAACTCGCACAAATAGCGCACGTTTGCGTTGATAGAGGTCACGACTCCCAAGGGGATGTCGAGCGCGTTTAGAACAGGCCCTTGCTCGATGTGAACTTCAACAAACCCTAAGTATTCAGCGGGGTTGCGTTCAATCAGCGGTATTTCGGCGCTGTTTAAACCAGCATGTGCCATGGCGTCGCGCATCGTGATGCCGTCGGTGTCTTTTTGATCCAACCACTGGGGATCGAAATCACCGGTGAGCGCGCCTGAGCCAAGAAACGTTGCTTTGTAGCGCTGACCTTCTTCTTCAGCGAAGCCCACTACTTCAATGTTGAAGGGGAGGCGTCGGCCAGATGAGTGAAGTTCCCGCACGCATATCATCGGGGTAAAAATACCGAGGCGGCCGTCGTACTTGCCCGCGTTACGCACAGTGTCGTAGTGGCTGCCCGTGAGCAGCGTTTGGGCGTTGGGCGTTGTAGCTTTGTAAATACCCACGACATTACCAACGGCATCAATTTCTACCGTGTCAAAGCCGCATTCACGCATTTTGCTGCTGATAAAAGCTGCGCATGCACGGTGCGCATCTGTCAGGTAGGTCACGGTAAGTTGCTGCTTTTCTTTATAGCCCGGGTCGCTGAATTGCGCCAGCTCTTCATGCCAGTCCCATAATTCATTGCCAAGTGCGGGATGCTGGCCGAACTTATCGTTGATACGCAGTTCTACCACTCGGTGCACATTGCGCAGGGCTTCTCGTACCTCAAACGATGGATGGCTGAGCAACCTGCGGTTAAAGGTGTCAATGATTTGCTTTTTTGTCAAACCGTGGCCGCGTGTGCCGCGTACCGCCAACATGAACGGGAAACCAAATTTTTCGCTGTAGGCGCGGTTGAGTTGGCTGATCGTCTTCAACTCTTCAGGGCTGCAATTCGTTAGGCCAACAATGCTTTGTTCGTTGTTGGACTCCGCCGTCAGGCTCGCGTCCTGCATGGCCTTGCCCGCCAGCTCTGGGTGGGCTCGCAACAGGCCAAGCTGCTCGGTTTTAGTGGCTGCGTTAACAACCTGCGTCAGCGCTGCTTTCAGGTGAGGCAAAGATTTGAACGGCCTTTGGGCCAAGGCTCTTTCGGCAATCCACAGCGAATGTTCATACAGGCCGTCCAGCATCTTCAGCGCCTCGGCGTGCGGCGCAGCATTGATTTGATCTAACGTGAGAGTCATGATTTTTAAGCTTGATAAGGATGGACGGTTTGCCAATGCCGTGCGATGTCAATTCGTCGGCATACCCACACGTGGTCGTGCTTCGCGATGTGGTCTAAAAAACGTTGTAGCGCCACAATACGCCCTGGCCTGCCCAGCAGTCGGCAGTGCATGCCAATGCTCAGCATTTTGGGCGCGTTGTCCCCGTTAGGGTCACCTTCTTTGTACAGCGCATCGAAGCTGTCGCGCAGGTACACGAAAAAGTCCTCAGACTGCGAAAAGCCTTGAGGCAATGAAAATCTCATATCGTTGGTGTCCATGGTGTAGGGCACCACCAGGCGGTTCACGGCAATACCATCAGTTCGTTGAACACTCGTCCAAAAAGGCAAGTCGTCGCCGTAATAGTCACTGTCGTAAAGCAGCTGGCCATCGTCTGCGACTAGCCGCCGCGTGTTGGGGCTGTCGCGCCCGGTGTACCACCCCAACGGACGTGTGCCGGTGAGCTGTTCAATTGCCGCAAGGCCCAGTCTCATGTGCTCTCGCTCGGTGGCTTCGTCGAGGGTTTGGTAGTTGATCCAGCGCCAGCCGTGGCAGGCGATCTCGTGGCCGAGTTCAACAAAGGCCGCAGTAATCTCGGGCGCGCGTTCAAGCGCCATGCCGACACCAAAGACCGTCAATGGCAGTTTGCGGTTTTCAAACTCACGCAAAATACGCCATACCCCAGCACGTGAGCCGTACTCGTAAATGCTCTCCATACTCAGATGGCGGTCAGCAAAGCTGGGCGGACTGAACATTTCAGACAAAAATTGTTCTGACCCGGCATCGCCATGCAGCACCGAGTTCTCGCCGCCTTCTTCGTAGTTCAATACAAACTGAACCGCGATACGCGCCTGACCGGGCCACTGCGCGTGGGGCGGGTTGCGGCCGTAACCAAGCAGGTCGCGCGGGTAGTGCGCAGCGTGTGCCGACGTTTTAGCTGGATTCATGACAGAGCCATTGAAATATCGTTGGTGGGTACTTTGCGGTCAAAGGCTAGGTTTTCTTCAACGCTCAGCAAATGTTCGTGCATGAGCTGAACCGCTAGGTCTTCGTCTTTGGCGGCAAGCGCCTTCACGATGGCGACGTGGTCGTCAATCGAATGCTCTGCCGCGCTGGCGCTTTGGTACATGAGAGTGATCAATGCGCAGCGGGAAATCAATTCGCCCAGCACCTGCGCCAGCACATCGTTGCCCATCAGCTCTGCCATACAGACATGAAAATCACCCAGTAATTCAGTGCGGCCTGCAGCGTCACCTCCCGCAACGGCGGTTTTTTCTTGCAAGACGTGGGCTTTCAGTGCCTTGATTTTGGCAGGTGTGACCTCACGCACAAACGCGCGGGTCATTTCGGCTTCGAGCATGCGGCGCACTGCAAATACCTGCCTAGCCTCAAGGGCTGACGGTGCGGCAACGAAAGCGCCGCGCGCGGGTTCCAAGCGTATCAGGCGGTTTTGCGACAATTGAAACAGCGCTTGCCGAACCAGTGTGCGCGACACACCAAAGTGGTCTGCCAACTTTTGTTCGGCTAACTTGGTACCCGGATGCAGCCGGTGCTCAACGATCGCTTTTGTCAAAGCCTCCACAATCGTGTTCGTGGCGTTTGATGTACTTGCAGACAAACTTGTGGCGGGTTCTTCTTGGTTCATTGGCGTATCATAGCCCTAAAAGACCAAAACTGTATACACTTTTGGTAGACTACCGTTATCACTTCGAGCGTCGCTACGCGGTCAATTTGGCACTGTAATTAAGGAAGTCACTATGGGATTGAGCACACACGTACTGGACACCATGCACGGCGCACCGGCTGGCGGCATGGCAGTTTCGCTTCACACCACCAGCGGCGGCGTTGCAACGCTCGTCAAGCAGTTTGCCTTGAACAGTGACGGCCGCAACCCCGACGGCCTGCTGTATGACAACGCGTCCTTAAAAGTGGGCACCTACCGCCTGGTGTTTGATGTGGCGGCGTATTTCAAGTCGCTCGGCTTGGCGTTACCAGAACCCAACTTTTTAGACGTGGTCAGCATTGACTTTGGTGTCGCGGATGCCGCGGCGCACTACCATGTGCCGCTGCTTGTGAGCCCGTGGAGCTACTCGACTTATCGGGGCAGCTAGCGCAAAGAGTTGGGCGTTGTGAGCGAACGGGGGGTTCTAGTTCTGCCCTTCGGTCAATGTATCCAGCTGAAACTTACCGCTCTTGTGCCACAGCCAAGTGTCGGTGTATACCACCTTGCCCATACGCGCAGGCGCTGGAAAGGGTGCAGCCTTGCGCACCGTCCGCTCAATCTCTGCAACGACTTCAGGTGCGTGGTTCGGCGCGCGCATCCAGTCCAGCCGCGTGACACGGCCCACCTGGTCAATTTCAATATTCAGTACGCCAACCGCATATAACAAAGGCGGCATTCTGCCCTTGAAAATGCGTTCAGCATTCAGGCCGTAAAGATGGGTGGCGCCGTCGGTTCGGTAGGCTCGGGGCGTGGTGGCTGCTGAGGAACGGGCCGAGCCTTGATCGGCGGGGATGGGGCCGATTACGGGTGCAGATGGCTCGGCCACCGGTACCGGTTTTGGCGGCTCGGGCGGCGCGGTTTTGCATGCTGCAACCAATGCGGCTGCAGCGCCGGATACGAGCGCTGCTAGCCAGAAACGACGAGGAGCTGCGTTTAAAGGGTCTTGTCTCATGGTTGTTTGATGGTGAGTTTGATTTAATCGGGATGATTCGCGACTTTGGCCATTTTGCCCAGTTTATTTTCGCCATTCGAGTTTATGTCACAAATTGTTTCCCGTCACCTGCTTGCCAGCAGTTCGAACCACAGTGTGGGCGTATTTCTTGAGCGCTTGGCGCATCAGCCCGCTGTACTGGTGCAGGTGAATGCGTCGGAGGGCTCGGTGCCGCGCGGGACAGGCGCGTGGATGGCTGTTTTTGAGGACACCCTGATCGGCACGGTCGGCGGCGGGCATCTTGAGTTTGATGCACAGGCTCAAGCGAAGACCCTGTTGAATCTGGGTATAGCTAGTCGATCTACGAAAACGGTGCGCGTTGCGCTCGGGCCATCGCTGGGACAGTGCTGCGGTGGTGTGGTGCATCTGCGTTTTGAACATGTGAGCGTGCACGACATCGCCGACTTGAGGCAAAGGCTCAAGCCCCCCAGCCTGCCCGTGGCGTTGTTTGGCGGTGGGCATGTGGGGCATGCGCTGGTGCAGGTGCTGGCGGCACTGCCGTTTGCCGTCACCTGGATCGACAGCAGGGATGGCGTGTTTCCCCAAAGTGTGCCGCCGGGCGTGGTGTGCGAGCATTCGGAGCCCGTTGAGTCGGCGGTGCGCAGTTTGGCGCCGCAGTCGCGGGTGCTCATCATGAGCTTTAGCCATGCTGAAGATCTGGACGTCTTGAGCGCCTGCCTGCAACGCCAGCGCGACAGCGCTGATTTGCCCTATATCGGTTTGATTGGTAGCAAAACCAAATGGGCCACCTTTCGCCATCGGCTGGAGGCACGCGGTTTTACCCACCTTGAGCTGGCGCATGTCACCAGTCCGATTGGTGTGGCGGGGATTCCGGGAAAAGAGCCTGAAGTGATTGCCGTTGCGGTGGCGGCACAGTTATTGCAGGTTGTTTCGAATCGGTAGAATGCTTTCTTCAGGTCGCAGCGGAGCCGGGAAGCAAGCGTTTCAAATGCGGGTTTCTTTTGTTCGCGGCCTAGTTGCTGTTCAGAGCGCCCGCAGTGGTGAACAGGTTTTTGGATCAACAGGGCGCTCTTATGGAAAGCTATCTTCTCGACTGGGCCAATTTGCTGCTGCGCTGGGCGCACGTCATCACGGCGATTGCCTGGATCGGCTCATCTTTTTACTTTGTCTTTTTAGACTCCAGCCTCACCCCGCCGGTTGATGAAGACCTGAAAAAGCAGGGGGTCAGCGGCGAACTCTGGGCGGTTCACGGTGGCGGGTTTTATCACCCGGTCAAATTTGCCAGCAAGCCGCCGCAGATGCCTGCGCATCTGCACTGGTTTTACTGGGAGGCTTACAGCACCTGGATCACCGGCTTTGCACTGTTCACGGTGTCCTACCTTTGGAACGCCAGCGCCTACTTGGTCGATAAATCCCTCATGAACTGGTCACCCGGCGCGGCTATTGGTGTGGCGCTGTCGTTTTTTGTGGTTTTTTGGATCCTCTACGACGCGATTTGCCGCCTGTTTGGCAAAGGCAAGCATGGCGACGCGATTGTCGGTTTTGGCGTTGCCATGCTGGTGTGTGCCGCATCCTGGCTGGCTTGCCACTGGTTTGCCGGGCGTGCGGCGTTCTTGCTGGTCGGCGCAATGATTGCCACTGCCATGAGCGCCAATGTATTTTTCTGGATCATTCCTGGCCAGCGCACTGTGGTGGCTGACATCAAGGCGGGTCGGCCGATTGACCCGATTCACGGGATGCGCGGTAAGCAGCGCAGCGTGCACAACACTTACTTCACGCTGCCGGTGCTGTTTGCCATGCTCAGCAACCACTACAGCTTTACCTGGAGCCATCCGCAAAACTGGCTGATTTTGATTGTGATGATGTTTGCTGGCGCAGCGATTCGGCAGTTTTTTGTGCTTCGTCATGGCTACAAGTTGGGGCGCAACCGGCATCCGGTGGGTTACGCGCTGGTGGGGTGTGCGGCCATTGTGGGCATGATTGTCTGGCTCAAGCCTGTACCCGTAACGGCTACACCTGTCGCTATAAATTCAGGAGCTGTCCGCGCCGGAATTCAGGGCGCTACTGGCCAAAATGACTACCAAAAAGTAGCTCAAATCATTGAAGCCCGCTGCTACCAGTGCCATGGCGCGCAGGTACAGATG
>JBBRDA010000027.1:0-28992 GCA_038204335.1 Burkholderiales bacterium | reverse complement strand
GATTCAGTGGCAGCGACGGCGTGGGGCCAGACGCAAAACCGACCACCAAGTAGCGGCCGCGCCAGGCAATCGACCGGAAGGCGGGCTCGGTGTAGTCGCCACCCACCGGGTCGTACACCACGTCGGGGCCTTTGCCGCCAGTCAGTGCCTTGATGCTTTCGCGCAGATCCTGCTGGCTGTAGTTGATGGTCTCGTCTGCACCTATCGACTTGCATAGTGCGCATTTTTCGTCCGTCGACGCAGCGGCTATCACCCGCGCACCCAGCGCTTTGGCGATTTGTATGGCCGATGTACCCACACCGCCTGCTGCACCCAGTACCAGCACGGTCTCACCGGCCTTGAGTTGCGCGCGGTCTGCCAATGCGTGGTGAGACGTTGCATAAATCATGATGAACGCTGCTGCATCAACAAACGGAAAGCCTGACGGCAGCGGCATGCAAAGAGCGGCGGGCGCTATCGTATGAGTCGCGAATCCGCCAGTACCCGACAGGCAGGCGACGTGCTGGCCAACCGTCAAGTGCTTGACGCCTTCACCCACAGCCTGCACCACGCCGGCGTACTCAGACCCAGGGACAAACGGCAGGGGCGGTTTCATCTGGTACTTGTTTTGAACGATCAGCAGGTCCGGGAAGTTAAGCGATGCTGCCTTAATTTCAATCAGTACCTCTCCCGCTTTGGGCGCAGGGGTGGGCAGTTCTTGCCAGGTGAGGGCGTCAACGCCAGTGAGGTTCTCGCAAAGCCAGGCATGCATGGTGGTCTCCAGATGTGATGTGATGCGTCATCATAGGGAACTCAACGCGCAGTGATCAACCCCCCGTGTCACCAACGCGCTGAGCGTCACCTAGAATCAAACCATGAAAATTCTTATCTCGAATGACGACGGTTACCAAGCGACAGGCATCGTGGCTTTGTATGAGGCTTTAAAAGACATTGCCGATGTGGAGGTGGTGGCACCCGAGCAAAATAACAGTGCCAAGTCAAACGCTTTAACGTTACACACGCCGATGTATGTGCAAACAGCGGCCAACGGTTTCCGGTACATCAATGGCACACCGGCTGACTGCGTGCACATTGCACTGACTGGCTTGTTGGGGTACCGGCCTGACCTGGTGGTTTCGGGCATCAACAACGGTGCCAACATGGGGGATGACACGATTTACTCAGGCACTGTAGGGGCCGCCATGGAAGGCTATTTGTTTGGTATTCCAGCGATTGCTTTTTCACAGACTGAAAAGGGCTGGGCCCACATTGATGCGGCGGGTCGCCGCGCAAGAGCTCTGGTGCTGCAATTGATGCCCTCGATTCAAAAACCTGGCCACCCGTGGCTGCTGAATGTGAATATTCCCAATCTGCCAGATGCGGAGCTGAAGGCCACAAAAGTCGTTCGCCTTGGCCGCCGACATGCGGCAGAACAAGTGATCACCCAAACCAGTCCGCGCGGCGACACGATGTACTGGATTGGCGGCGCAGGCCCGGCCAAAGATGACAGCGACGGCACAGACTTTCATGCGGCCAAACAGGGCTATGTGAGCCTGACACCGCTGCATGTTGACCTGACCGAGCATGCGCAATTGCCACATTGGGCTGAGCGTATCGGCAAGCTGGAGTCCAGCGGCGCATGAAGAACGGTGATGCGCCTCGCAGACCCGGTTTCCCGCTGCGCATGCCAGCGGCAGCGAGCCGGACAGGCGCTACAAAAATAGTTGCTGGTCACGCCCGTGAATTGGGCGCTACAGGCATAAAAGACACCCTAAAACAGCCTCAAAAACCGGTGTCAGCCGGTTTGGGACTGGATTCCCAGACCGTACGTGCCCGCATGGTGCAAAAGCTGGCGGCGCAAGGCGTCAGCGACAGCCGCGTACTTGCAGCCATGGGGCAGGTCGAGCGGCATCGCTTCGTGGACTCAGCGCTGGTCAACCAAGCCTATGAAGACACCAGTTTGCCAATTGGTTTGGGTCAAACCATCAGCAAGCCGAATGTAGTGGCCCGAATGTTAGAGCTTTTGGTAAAAGAGTGTGACGGCAAACTGGGCCGCGTCCTGGAGATTGGCACGGGCTGCGGCTATCAGGCGGCCCTGCTGGCGCAATTGGCCGCTGAGGTTTACAGCATCGAGCGGCTGCGCGGCCTGCATGACAGGGCGCGCGACAACCTTCGGCCACTGCGGGTGGGCAATTTACACCTGCTGTTTGGCGATGGGATGGAGGGCTACGCCAAGGGTGCGCCTTATGCAGCCATCATTGCCGCTGCTGGAGGCGAGGCCTTGCCACAGGCCTGGCTTGACCAGTTGACCGTGGGTGGGCGTCTGGTGGCGCCGGTTCAGGGGGCAAATGGCGCACAGGCCTTGGTGGTGGTTGACAAGACCGTGCGCGGTTTGAAGCACACATTGCTGGAGGCGGTTCACTTTGTGCCTTTAAAATCAGGCACAAGCTGAAAGAGCTCTTTTTTCAAGACTTTCAAGACCACAGGCAGGAAACAATGCGTTCAATCCCCCACACCTTGCTGCATGCGTTGCTGGCTGTTAGCGTCGTCATGGCGGCAGGCTGCAGCTCTCGTTCACTGACCACCGCACCAGTTGAAGACCGCGGAACCAGTGCTTCGCGGCAATTGCCCAGCGCAGTGCCCGCGCCGGTCGACACCTCGGGTGTCAAGCAGCCACCCGGTTTTGAAAACGCGGGCAAGCCGGGCTACTACACGGTCAAGCCGGGAGACACGCTGATACGCATTGGACTAGATACGGGCCAAAACTTTCGCGATATTGTTCGCTGGAACAACCTTGAAAATCCGAATCTGATTGAAGTCGGCCAAGTGCTGCGGATTGTTCCGCCGGGCAGTGACAACCCGCTGGTCGTCACGCGCCCTGTTGCCTCAGGCACGGCTACAACCGCAACTGCCGGGGCAGCTGCGCGCCCAGCCAGCGCGGCATCGGCTCCCGCAACTGCCAGCAGCCCGCAACCTGCATCGACTGACGACGAGATTGCCTGGATATGGCCTGCGCAGGGCAAGCTGATTGCTGGCTTTGACGAGGTCAAAAACAAGGGTTACGACATTGACGGCAAGGCAGGCGACCCTATCATTGCCTCAGGTGACGGCCGTGTGGTGTATGCCGGGGCTGGCTTGCGGGGCTATGGCAACCTGATCATTTTGAAGCACAACAACACCTACCTGACGGCCTACGCGCACAACCAGACGCTGTTGGTCAAGGAAGACCAGAACGTTAAAAAAGGTCAGAAAATCGCAGAAATGGGCAACAGCGATGCAGACCGCGTCAAACTTCACTTTGAGATTCGCCGTCAGGGCAAGCCGGTGGATCCGGCCAAGTATTTGCCTGCCAAGTAACGCTGGTGGCTGATACCGAACAGACGGTCGACCGAGCCTATCCACCCGACCTGCTCACTGTCGAGTCGCTCGACATTGAAGCTCAAGGCATTGCCCATCGGGCGGACGGCAAGGTGGTCTTCATTGAAGGCGCGTTGCCGTATGAGATCGTCACGGCCAACGTGTACCGCAAAAAGCCATCGTTTGAAAAAGCAATGGCCATGCAGATTCACCGCGAATCATCACAGCGCGTTACCCCGGGCTGCCCGCACTTTGGCATGCACACCGGGGCGTGCGGGGGCTGCAAAATGCAGCACTTGCACATTGGCGCACAGGTAGCCGTCAAACAACGTGTGCTTGAGGATGCTTTGGCGCACATTGGCAAATTGAAGCCAGACCACCTGATGCGGCCGATTGAAGGCCCTGCCTGGGGCTACCGCTACCGGGCACGCTTGTCGGTACGTTATGTGCGTAAAAAAGGCGAGGTGCTGGTGGGGTTTCATGAGCGCAAAAGCAGCTTTGTGACCGACATGCAAAGCTGCCCGGTACTGCCACCCCACGTCAGCCGCATGCTGCTGCCGTTGCGGGCCCTGATTGCCAGCCTGGACGCGAAGGAGACGGTGCCGCAGATTGAGTTGGCCTGTGGTGACAGCGTTACAGCGCTTGTGCTGAGGCACATGGAAGATCTGAGCGACGGTGACAAAGCCAAACTGCGCACTTTTGCAGCCCAAAACCCTGGCTTGCAGTGGTGGTTGCAGCCCGGTGGTCTAGAAACAGTGGTTTTGCTCGACGAGGATGTGCCGCAACTGAGCTACGCGCTGCCTGAATTTGGCGTGGTTATGCCCTTCAAACCCACAGACTTTACCCAAGTCAATCCGCACATCAACCAGGTGCTGGTGTCGCGTGCGCTGCGCCTGCTGGATGTACACCCAGATGAACGAGTGATTGACTGGTTTTGCGGCCTTGGCAACTTCACGCTACCGTTGGCCACTCGGGCACGCGCGGTGCTGGGCGTGGAGGGTAGCGAGGTGCTGGTTGCCCGTGCGCAGCAAAATTATGAGTCAAATCAAGCTGTAGGCCAACAAAGACGGGCGCAAGCAGCTACTAATTTCATAGCGCGTAATCTGTTTGAAATGACGCCTGCAATGCTGGTTACGGATGGTCTGGCCGACAAATGGCTGGTCGATCCGCCGCGTGAAGGCGCCTTTGAGCTGTTTAAGTCGCTGGCGGCGTTGCATCAACAAATCATCACAGGTGTACCTTGTGATGATGGTATTCATCAGCAAAGCCTGGCGCTGGGCGACTGGGCACTGCCCAAGCGCATTGTTTATGTCAGCTGCAACCCGGCAACCTTAGCGCGGGATGCTGGCTTACTGGTACAAAGTGGGGCTTACCGGTGTGCTTCTGCAGGCGTGGTCAATATGTTCCCACACACGGCGCATGTGGAGAGCATCGCAGTTTTCGACAAGACATAAAAAAAGAGCCCGAAGGCTCTTTTTTGTGAATTGACGGGTCGCTTAATCGCGGTCACCACCAAAGATGCCAAGCAGTGCCAGCAAGCTCTGGAAGATGTTGAACAGGTCCAGGTAAATCGCCAACGTGGCGCTGATGTAATTGGTCTCGCCACCGTCCATGACCTGCTTCAGGTCATACAGCAAGAAGGCGCTGAACACTGCGATTGCCAGCGTGCTGATCACAGCCATCAACATGGTTGAACCGACGAATACGTTGATCACAGCGGCCACCATGATGACCAGTGCGCCAGCAAATAGCCACTTGCTCATGCCGCTCAGGTCGCGCTTGATGACGCTAGCCAGGCTGGCCATCACCACCATTACACCTGCGGTACCGGCAAAAGCGGTCATCACCAGCGACGCACCGTTGCTAAAGCCCAGCACCATGCCAATCATGCGAGACAGCATCAAGCCCATGAAGAAGGTAAAGCCCAGCAGCACAGGCACGCCCATGGCCGAGTTTTTGGTTTTTTCAATCGCAAAAATAAAGCCGAAGGCACCGGCCATAAAGACGATCAGGCCCATGAAACCGGTGAGTCCGGCCGTGATGCCTGTGGCAACGCCGATGTAGGCGCCAAGCACGGTTGGCAGCAGGCTCAGGGCCAGCAGCCAGTAAGTATTTCGCAAAACCTTGTTGCGCTCAGCTGGCGACGATGTGCCGTAGCCGATGGTCTGTGCGGTTTGAACGTTTTCAGTCATAAGAGTGAACTCCATTAACCCAGCAAATGCTGACGGAGTTTATTTTAGGGGCTCAGGCTGTTTTTCAATGGATTCCCACATGAACAGCAGTACTTTACGGTTTGCCGATTTGTTTTCGGGCTGACGGGTGCCATTTTCAGGCGATTTATTGCGTATGCTCGGGTATTGCATTAACTATTTGTTTCAAAACATGAAATCCAAATCCACCCTTGAGTTTGTCGAAGTCAAAGCCATCGCGGCAGCAGCAGAAGCAGAAGCCCTGAAAAACAACTGGGCGGTAACGATTGCCATCGTTGATGACGGCGGCCATTTGCTGCACTTGCAGCGCTTGGACGGCGCTCCGCCCGTGTCCAGCCACATCGCGCCTGCCAAGGCCAACACCGCCGCGCTCGGCCGTCGTGAAAGCAAGGTCTATGAGGATGTTATCAATGGTGGGCGGATGTCGTTTCTGAGCGCTCCGACCATTCACGGCATGCTGGAGGGCGGTGTGCCCATCATGAAAGACGGTCAATGCCTAGGCGCTGTCGGCGTCAGCGGCGTTAAGTCGAATGAAGACGCGCAAGTTGCGCGGGCTGGCATTGCGGCTATTGGCTTGTGATCATCGAAAAAAAGCTTGGCTAGACAACCTGCAGTGCGTTGCTGCAAATCAGGTGCGTGGCTAGCTAAAACGACGCTTAGGCCTCTTAAAGCCTTGGTCGCCCCACGATGAAAACTATTTTGTCAGGATCAACTTGCCCAAGCGCGTCGCCTGGAGTTTGTAGGTCGATCCATTGTGGTTGATTTCGATGGCTTTTTGGCCACGCAAAAGGTCGGTGCTGTTCACGCTGAGTTGCCCCTTATCAGCTCGAACCGATAATGCGACTGTATGCAGGGCTGTGGGTATTGACATGCTTGGGTTCATAGGTGTATTGACGTGTCTTAACCATGTTAATGATAATCATTATCAATTGTATGTCAAGCAACACATGTTTTCCAGTGGATTTTTTTAAGTTAGGTTTTTGGTTCAGTGATAAAACCGATTTTGCGAAGGCCTGCCTGTTGCGCCAAAGCCATCGCCTCGGCAACCCGCTCGTAACGCACGGCTTTGTCGCCTCTGATGTGTAATTCAGGCTGTGGGACCTGCGCAGCCGCCGCCCTGAGTCGTCCACCCAATTCAGCGTCGGCCACCGGCGTTTCGTTCACGTAGTAAGCGCCCTGAGCATCCACACTTAGGCGAACTGTTTCGGGTTTGATATTCTGTGCTTCGTTCGTGGCGCGCGGTAGGTCAATATTGACCGAGTGCTTCATCACCGGGATGGTGATGATGAAAATAATGAGCAGGACCAACATGATGTCGACCATCGGCGTCATGTTGATTTCGTTCATGACATCGTCAGATTCATCTTGGGTTCCAAAGGCCATAGTTGTTCTCCCTTCAGGCTTTTTTCATGGGTACGACGTTGGCTACACCGGACGAATTCACTAAATTAACCCGCGCACCCGTTACAAAATATGCATGCAGATCATGCCCAAAGCGGCTAAGTTTTTGCACCACGCTTTTATTACCGCGTACCAGTGCGTTGTAGCCCAGCACAGCAGGAATAGCCACAGCCAAGCCCAGTGCTGTCATGATTAGCGACTCGCCAATCGGGCCAGCGACCTTGTCAATCGTGGCCTGGCCCGCCGCACCAATGGCCAGCAGCGCGTGGTAAATGCCCCAGACCGTGCCAAACAACCCCACGAAAGGCGCTGTAGAGCCTACCGACGCCAAAATGGCCAGACCCGATTGCAGCTTGCCGGTAAATTCATCCATGCAGTTGCGCAGCGTGCGCGTGACCCAGTCACTCACGTCCAGAGAATCGTGCAAATGCGCTTTGGTATTGCGGTGGTGCAGTGTCGCTTCACGGCCTTCGAGTGCCAACTGCCGAAATGGGTTGGTGGGGTCAGTGCCGAGCTTGGCCAATCCCACCGCAAAGTCTTCGCTGTGCCAGAAGTCTTCAGCGTTTTTAGCGATGCGCTTGTACTTGATGACGTCCAGCGTTTTAATGATGATCACCATCCACGACGCGAGCGACATGACCAACAACAGTACCGCCACTGATTTGGTGACTAGGTCACCTTGCGACCAGACATTGGCTAATCCGAATTGGGAATTCATACAAATACTCCTGAATAGAACTACTCTAATACCCAATTGATGGGTACGTTGAACCACATGGTCTCTGCCACGCCGCCGCGTTTACCGGGCACGTAGCGCCAGCGCATCACGGTGGCCATCGCGGCCTCGTCCAGCCTGGCAAAACCACTGGACTTTGCGATCTCTGCACGCTGTGGCAGGCCGTCCGAGCCAATCAGTACACGCACCGTTGTTTTGCCTTGCTCATTCAAGCGGCGGCTGATGGACGGATAAGGCGGACGCGGGTTTTGCAGGTAATCCGCATCGCTGGACGGCAGCTGCAGCGCAAGCGTTGCAGGAGCAGGAGCGGGAGCGGGAGCGGGAGCGGCAGCAACAGGTGCAGCAATGGGCGCTGGAGCAAGTTGTGGCGTGGTTGTACCTGTGGGTGCATTGGGCGCTGGCGTCGGGTCATTGATCGCAGCGGGTAAGGGTGCTGCCACAGTGGGTGCTTTGTTGATGTTTTTTTTGACCTGAAGCGCGGTAGGGGGTCGAAGGCTTGCATCTTTAGGTGCGGGTGGTTCAATAAATTGCGACAGCACTGCGACGGGTACCACCAGCTCAGTTGCGCGCATCAGCAGGCCGGTGTACAACGCCCAGATAAAACCAACATGCAACAGCACGACAGACAGTGCAATCGCAAGGTTGCGGCTGATCACAGGCAAAGCAAATTCCTGTCGGCGAGGGCGGGGAAATGTGACATTTATGGAGTTATACAGCAGCGCAAACCCAGCGCATAGGGAACAAAAGGCTCAGTTGAGGGACAAAGTCAGGAAAACTTGGGTATCTGGTGTGATGAATGCAGTTACCGCTTGACCACCCACCAAGCACCACCTAAAACAAGCAGCAAGCTGACGGGTAATGCCAGATAAAAAGTGAAGTCTAGGAAATTGATGGTTGCCATGTGCCGCCGCCGGGTAGGTCATCGGCTAGCTGAATGTTGGCTACTGGGCAGTTCGCGCTGCACTGGGCCACCACATCCCGAGCACAACCTTCACACTTGCCGCACTGCGTGGCTACACCCAGCTCAAATTGAATATCGTCAAAGCCCATGCCCGCACGGACGTGGCGAACAATCTGGCTGTCTGAAATTCTGCGACAAATGCAAACAATCATGGTTTGGCTTGCTGGTTATTAGTTAGTGATGCGTTTAATTATAAATGCGAATCGATCGCATTTGCATTAACCTTTCAAAATTATATTTGTAGTGCACATGCCATTAATTTTTATTAATGCGTATGATTCTCATTTACAATCGTGTTGTGGCACCGCGAAAGGCCTATCAAACACTTTCGGTCTAACGCTAACAAGTCATGTAGGGGTTGGACGAAGTCAGCCGGTGTTGCGACTCAATCATTTTGCCAGCCAAGTGTTTCGCGGCATAGCCCGTGTGAAAACAGCAGCCAGCCATTTCAAGTCTTTAACTGAATGGATATAGATATGCTGCGTGCGCTAAAACAGAGTTTTGAGCAAAAAGAAGTCGTACACGTCGTTGGCTCTGCTGAACTTATTGAGCATTTAACGAAGGAGCTGAGCAAGTCAAAACTTCTGCCACTGGGTGCTTTCATGCTCGCCAGTGTTTCATCGCTCTCGATGGCACAGCAGGTGACCGCTGAGCCAGCTAAGAGTTTGCCAACTGTTGATGTCAAGGCTGAAGCCGACAAACCCGACGGCCTGCGCGCCACCACAACACGCGTTGGAAAAACGCTTCAAGACCCGCACGAGATTCCACAAGCGATAACCACCGTGACGGGTACCATGATGGAGCAGCAGCACGTGGGCTCGTTGAAAGAAGCGCTCAGAAACGTTTCTGGTCTTTCGTTCAACGCAGCCGAGGGAGGTCGGTCAGGCGACAACATGAATCTCAGGGGTTTTTACACCTTCGGGGATTTGTATCTGGACGGCATACGCGACACTGCCCAGTACAACCGTGAGACCTTCAATCTGGAGCAAGTTGATGTGCTGCGTGGTGCCGGCGCCATGCTTTTTGGTCGTGGTCAGGCGGGTGGCGTGATCAATCAGGTCAGCAAAACACCGCTTCGGATGGAGCGATATAAGTTCACTGCCAGCAAGGGCACCCAGGGCTTTCAGGAGGCCACTGCAGACATTAATAAACCAATCAACGACACCACCGCCCTGCGCTTCAACCTGATGCAGCGTGATGAGGGTAGCTGGCGCTCCAACCCGGTGACGGGGACGCAACCTGAAATTCACCGCAAAGGCGCAGCTTTGAGCTTGGGCTTGAACCTGCGCACAGACAACCAGTTCTGGATTAACTACCAGCGGTCAACAACCAATGACAACCCAGACTACGGTGTGTCGTTTGATAATGCCACTCGCGCACCTGGAACCATCTTGCCGTCGTCCTATTTTTGGAACAACCAAACCAACTTCGACAACAGTAAAACCAGCATGACAACGCTGATCAATGAGTACCGGTTTTCGGCAGACACACAACTCAGAACCCAGATCCGAAACGCTGAATATGACCGCACCTACTGGGCCAGAACGCCTAATCTGACGACGCCACCCAACGCATTAGGCGGTATCGGAGGCAACCAAACAAGAACCTCCAACTACAAAACGACCACTGTGCAGTCGGACCTGAATACGAAATTTCAGGCATTCGGCATGAAGCACGAAGTTTTGCTGGGTTTTGAATATCTGAAGGAGGACAGTTACCGGGCGGCGCTCCAAAACTTTGGAACAGCAGCGGCACCTGTTTATTACCCTGAAAAGGCTGTCACCACAGGCGTTGCAAACCGGTTCAGCAGTGAATCGCACGCTTTTTACGTGCAGGACACGATTGAATTTATTCCAAAGTGGAAAGTTACCGCGGGTGTGCGACGCGACCTGATGGACGCGCAATACAACGTGACAACATCACCTCAACTGAAGTTTGGTGAAAACAGCTACCGTACCGCGCTGTCTTATCACCCTGATGCCTCGACCCACTACTATGTGGCCAAAAGCAGCTCGTTCAGTCCAACTGCTGACTTGTACCAGCTGACCACTCTCGCCCAACCCGCCGAGCGCAGCAACGTGGTGGAGTTAGGAGCCAAGTGGCTGGTTGCCGAGGGAGATCTGGCATTTCGTGCAGCTCTGTATCGCGCCACGAAAGACTGGGAGCGCAGCGGTGATCTTGATTCCACCGCCGCTATTCTGACGCGCAAACGGCGTACTTCAGGCTTGGAGCTTGAGGCGGCAGGCCGCATCAATGAGAAGTGGGAGGTTTTCTCTGGTTTGTCCTTCATGAACGCCAAAATTCTTGAAGTGGCAACAAACATCAACGCGACTACAGGCGTCCCAACAACGGGCAACGCGGGCTACATTGGCCAGCAAGCGCGCAATACCCCCAAGTACACCTTCAATGTCTGGAGTACTTATCAAGTTGACCCCAAGCTACAGGTTGGTGGTGGTGTTGAGCTGAAGGGCGAGAGAGAAGGCTTTAATCCGAGCGGTGCGGGTGCTGTACCGACCCTGAACGGCGTTTACCAGCCCAATACTGCGTATTCTTATGCGCGCTGGGATGCGATGGTCAAGTATGACTACCAAAAATGGATATTCCGGTTAAATGTCAAAAACCTCTTTGACAAGGTTTACTACGATGCGGTCTATGACAACGGCCCCTTTACTGTTCCAGGGGCACGGCGCAGCGCTGTGGTCACGGCAGAGTACAAGTTTTAACTCCCGACTTTGACGACGGGTCGTGAAACATGCTGGTAACAATTGACGATGTACTGACTCCAGACGAATTGTCTGCCGCACGACGCTGGCTTGATGCAGCCAACTGGTCTGGCGGCCAAGTCACGGCTGGTGCGCAGGCGGCGCAAGTTAAAAACAATTTGCAATTGGCTGAAGGCGCGCTGGGTCTGACGGAGCTCAGGCAATTGGTGCTTCATTCCCTGAGCCGCTCAGCGTTGTTTTTTACCGCGACTTTGCCTTTGAAAATTGCACCGCCTGGCTTTAACCGTTATGTGGGCGAAAGCAACGCCTACGGTGCACATGCCGATAGCGCCATGCGGATGGATCCAGGCCAGCCCGGGGCTTACTTGCGGTCGGATATTTCCGCAACCCTGTTTTTAACGGAACCGCAAGACTACGACGGCGGAGTTCTGACGATTCACGACACCTTTGGTCAACACGGCATCAAGCTCAAGGCTGGCAGCATGGTGGTCTACCCGTCATCGTCGTTGCATTCGGTCAGCCCTGTCACGCGGGGGTCAAGAACATCATGCTTCATGTTCATACAAAGCATGGTGCGCGATGCTGGTCAACGCCGCATTCTGTACGACATGGACATGGCATTGCTATCCCTCAGGGCCGAATACGGAGAAACCGAGGCTATTGTTGCGTTAACCAGCACGTATCAGAATTTGTTGCGGCGTTGGGCTGAAAATTAGCCACGATGTCAACTGCTGCGAGTCTGGCTGAATACCAACTTCAGGCGCAAAGAAATTTGCATCCTGATGTTTGGCGCTATCTGAGCGACCCTGGCGAACACGCCAACACTCATGCTTTGGCTCGCATCAAACTGATGCCTCGCCCGCTGCGCAAATTGTCTGACGGTCACACCCGCCTGACGCTTTTTGGCCAAGCGCTTGACCACCCCATTCTGCTAGCACCCGTGGCTTATCAAAAGCTATTTCACCCTGACGGTGAGCTAGCCAGCGCGATGGCTGCCAAGTCGCAGGGCGGTCAAATAGTGATCAGTACTCTTGCGAGCCATCCGTTCACTGACATTATGGCTTGCACCATGCCAGACGAGGCAGGAAGCGAGCCCGGTCCAGCGCCCTGGTTTCAGCTGTATTGGCAAGCAGACAGAACCCGAACGCTCGCATTGCTTGAACTTGCTTTGACGGCAGGGTGCAGTGCTGTTGTTTTGACGGTCGATGCGCCAGTCAAGATTGCAAGTCTTCATTTGCCAAACGGTATTCGCGCAGTCAATTTACCGCCAGAAAATACAGTTGCACAGCCAGACAGGTCGATTTTCAACGGTTTCATGGCCCAGGCGCCCACTTGGGACGATGTTGTCTGGCTCAGAAAGCAAACTCGTTTGCCACTGCTTGTCAAAGGCCTGTTACACCCAGACGATGTTTCGCGGGCATTGGATGCCGGATGCGACGGCATTATGGTGTCCAACCACGGTGGCCGCACACTGCAAGCGGCACCAGCCAGTATTGATTGCCTACAGGCTGTAGCGCGGCGGGTCAATGGCCAGGTGCCCGTGCTTTTTGACAGTGGCGTGCGTAGCGGACAAGATGTATTTGCCGCACTGGCCTGCGGCGCTACGGCTGTGCTGCTTGGCCGACCCTACTTGTGGGCGCTGGCGGCGAAGGGTCCCATGGGTGTCGCGCATGTCATTCGATTGATCCGTGACGAGCTGGAGATGACCATGGCTCTGACAGGTTGCGCCCATTTAGGCGACATAGGCCAGCATTGCCTGGCCCCGTGCTCGAGCGCCGGCACAAGTTTCGATCCAAGGCTCAGCTGAGCTCACCCATCTGGCTTTGCAGGTAGTTTGGAAGGCCAACTTTGCCAATCAGCTCGAGCTGTGTTTCCAGAAAGTCAATATGCTCTTCCGTATCGTGCAAGATTTGTTTGAGCAAATCGCGTGACACAAAATCATGAACCGTCTCACAGTACGCAATACCGGCCTTGATGGTTGCTTGCGCGCCCATTTCAGATTTTAGGTCGCAGGTTAGTGCCTCGGGAACGCTTTCGCCGACCAGCAGCTTGCTCATGTCCTGCAAATTAGGCAAGCCGTCGAGCATAAAAATACGGTCCATCAATTGGTCAGCGTGCTTCATCTCGCCAATAGATTCTGCATACTCTTTTTTAGCCAGCTTGTCTAAGCCCCAATGCTTGTACATGCGGTAGTGCAAAAAATACTGGTTGATGGCAGTCAACTCGTTTTTAAGCTGAGCTTGCAGGTGGCTGATAACTTGCGCGTCGCCTTTCATGGCATTTCCTTTAGGTTTATCGTGAATGTATTTTCGCCCAATACTCGGTGCACAAAAAGAGAAAACGCAGCACCCGCGTGCCAGCGGTGTAACAGCGTTTACAAATGAGAAGCGTTCTTGAGGAGCGCTCGGGGCGTGTTACTGAGTGATTTGAGCCACCGATGCGCCGATGCCGTCTTTGGCGGTTGTTCCGTTCGCATCCATGTTGTCGCGCCTAGGTACGTCAAAGTTGGAAACGTAGGCGGTCTTGCCAACAAAAACAATGGCTGAAGGAAATTCCAGCGGGCCTTTGCTGTCGTTTTTGGCAATGGTCTTCACCACGCCTGATGGAGAAATTGACACGATAGCGTTCAATTCGTTGACGGCCATCCAAATGTCCCCGTTGCTTTTGAACGCCATGTCATCCGCGCCTTCAAGCAATGGGCTCTGCGCCAGCAGGGCGGGTTTGCCGCCTTTACCGTCAGCGCCGATAACGACCTTCCAGACTGCACCGCGCGAGGTGTCCGCAACGTGCAAGACACCCGCTGCGTCAAACTTCAAGCCATTGGCCACAATTGCTTGCAGCGTCTTGCCGTCTGGCAAGGTAAGGGAATTTCGGTCGATTTGCGCAACGGCTTGCGCTGCGCCACCGTTCGGGCTGACGCTGTAAACAATACCACTGGCACCGCCAGAGACATACAGGTTGCCGCGCTTGTCAAACGCTATGCCGTTAGCTCCCGGCACGCCGGTCGCGAAGGTTTGTGCAAGGCCAGGTTTGGCAGGGTTCAGGTCAGCAGCCCTGATGCGTACGACTTCACTGAAGGGCCCGGCAGCAACATACAAATCTCCCTTCGCATCAAACAAGATACCACCCGGCAGCGAATCAACTTTTTTACCATCCACAGTGCGCGAATCGACTTTACCCACAACAACAGGCTTAGGTGACTTGGGATCAACCCGCAAAATATTGCCAGTGACGCGGTCTGGCAGGTACAAAACGCCATCACGGTCAGCGGTGATGCTTTCCACTATGAAGGTGCGGTCTACGCTGGCCGGGTCAAGATCAACCAGTATCGATACGACGGGGTTACTTGCCTGCATGCCCACGCAACCGCTCAGAACGAAAGCCAACAGGCCCGTGGATAAGAGTCTCATAGTTTGCCTTTTTAAAATTTAATCTTTGTCGAATTTACAGGAATATTCAAGATTTGCCTATGGCGCTTGAAGTCATCAGGCTGGCGCCGACGTTCGCATCAAATGGTCAAACGCACCCAGTGCAGCCTTGGCACCGTCGCCTGCCGCTATGACGATTTGTTTGAAGGGCACGGTTGTCGCGTCACCTGCTGCAAAAACACCAGGCACAGAGGTCTGGCCTTTGGCGTCAACAATGATTTCGCCATGCTTTGACAGTTCCACCACGCCCTTAAGCCAGTCAGTATTGGGCACCAAGCCGATTTGAATGAATACACCTTCGAGTGGCACGGTGTGCAATTGCTCGGTAGCGCGGTCTTTATAGATCAGACTGTTGACTTTTTGGTCGCCGGTAATTTCAGTTGTCTGGGCGTTAGTAATGACCGTCACATTGGCCAAGCTGTGCAGCTTGCGCACCAAGATGGCATCGGCACGCAGCACTTTGTCAAACTCAATCAACGTGACATGGCCGACCACGCCGGCCAGATCAATCGCTGCTTCAACGCCTGAGTTGCCGCCGCCGATCACGGCTACATTCTTTCCTTTGAAGAGGGGGCCATCGCAATGTGGGCAATAGGCCACGCCCTTGTTTTTAAACTCCCGCTCGCCCGGCACATTGATGTTTTTCCAGCGCGCCCCGGTTGAAATAACGACCGATTTGCCGCTCACTTTTGCGCCGCTTTCAAGCTGGACTTCAATCAGGTTTTTGTCCAGCCCGGTGTTCAGCACCAGCGCCTTGGCGCGCTGCATGTTCATGATGTCCACGTCGTAGCTGCGCAGTTGGTGTTCCAGGGCCAGTGCAAACTTGGGGCCATCGGTTTCCTGGACAGAAATGTAGTTTTCAATACCTAGCGTGTCCAGCGTCTGGCCGCCAATGTTCTCGCTCACCACGCCGGTGCGAATGCCCTTTCGTGCGGCGTACACGGCAGCGGCTGCGCCAGCAGGGCCACCGCCGACCATGAGCATGTCAAACGGGGCTTTGGCATCAATTTTTTTGGCTTCGCGCTCGATGCCGCTGGTGTCAATTTTGGCCAGAATTTCTTCGAGGCTCATGCGGCCTTGACCAAACTCTTTGCCGTTCAAGAAAACTGTGGGCACAGCCATGATCTCGCGGGCTTTGACTTCGTCCTGAAACAGCGAGCCTTCAATCATGGTGCTGCGAATACGCGGGTTTTGCACCGCCATCACATTGAGCGCCTGCACAACGTCTGGGCAGTTGTGGCAGGTCAGAGAGATATAGACCTCAAAGTCGAAATGACCGTCCAGCGCGCGAATCTGCTCAAGGATGTCTTGCTCAACCTTGGGTGGGTAGCCGCCGACTTGCAGCAACGCCAGAATCAGCGAGGTGAACTCATGCCCCATCGGCAATCCTGCAAAACGTGGGCCGTTATCTTCGTTAGCACGGTTGATCGAGAAAGACGGTTTTCGGTGCTTGTCGTCACGGCTCTCGGTTACGGTCACCAGCGCGGATGATTCGGCCACGTCTTTGAGCAGCGATTGCATCTCGCCAGAGGCCGCACTGTCGTCCAGTGATGCAACGATGTTGATGGGCGCGGTGGCGCGTTCAAGGTAGCTTTTCAATTGGGCTTTGGTGGCGGCGTCGAGCATTTAAAACTCTCTTTCAATATCAATAGGGAACAAAAAAGCCCGGGCACACACCGAAGTGTGCAGCGCCCGGGCCTTCATCGGGGATAGATCAGCAGGGCGCTTAGATCTTGCCGACGAGGTCGATCGATGGCGCAATGGTTTTCGCGCCTTCGTTCCACTTGGCAGGGCAGACTTCACCTGGGTGAGCGGCGGTGTACTGAGCGGCTTTCAGCTTACGCAGGGTTTCTTTGACGTCACGCGCGATCTCGTTGGAATGCACTTCCATGGTCTTGATCATGCCTTCTGGGTTGACGATGAAGGTGCCGCGCAGTGCCAAACCCTCTTCAGCGATGTACACGTCAAATGCCTTGGCCAGCACATGGGTTGGGTCACCTACCAGCGGGAACTTGGCTTTGCCAACGGCGGGCGAAGTCTCATGCCAGACCTTGTGCGAGAAATGGGTGTCGGTGGTGACGATGTAGACCTCAGCGCCCATCTTCTGGAATTCAGCGTAGTTGTCAGCTGCATCTTCCACTTCGGTCGGGCAGTTGAAGGTAAATGCCGCCGGCATGAAGATCAGGACGGACCATTTGCCTTTCATCGATTCGTCGGAAACGTCGATGAACTTGCCGTTCAGGTAAGCGGTGGTCTTAAACGGGACGATAGCGGTGTTGATGAGTGACATGATGAATCCTTGGAAGTTGTTAAAAAGAAAACCGGCCTTGCGCGACTGACAAGAACTAAGTCTCGTCTTGCAGCATGACCTGTATGTTACGTTAAAGATGGGTTATTGAGGAGGGGCTATCGATTGAAAAAAACTAAATACGAGATAGCGCTGAAATGGCCGTCAGATAACACCAACGCAACAAGTCAGGCAGGCGAGAGGACATCATTTTTAGCCGACCCATAGAATGTTTGGATGCGTCAATTCTTGGCTGCCGTTTCGCTGTGTCTTTTTTGCTACCCCAGTATGGCCGCTGAGGTGCATGTGGCCGTGGCTGCCAACTTTTCTGCCCCCTTAAAGCGGATCGCCGAAGAATTTGAAAAAGCCACAGGCCACAAGGCGGTGATTTCTGTGGGCTCAACAGGCAAGTTTTACAGCCAGATTACCAACAAAGCGCCGTTTGATGTCTTCTTGTCGGCTGATGATGAAACCCCTGCCAAGCTTGAAAAAGAGGGCTTTGCGGTATCCGGCACGCGCTTTACTTACGCGACTGGTCGGCTGGTGTTGTGGTCAGCCAACCCAGCGCTGGTTGACGACAAGGCGGCTGTGTTGCTGCGAAATGAGTTCAGGCGCTTGGCCATTGCTGCCCCCAAGTTGGCGCCCTACGGCGCGGCAACGTTAGAGGCGTTGACCAAAATCGGCATGCTGCCCCTCTTGCAAGCCAAGCTGGTGACTGGTGAAAGCATTGGCCAAGCCTTCAGCATGGTGGCAACCGGCAATGCAGAGCTAGGTTTTGTGGCGATGTCGCAGGTTTTTGAAGACGGCCAGCTAAAAAGCGGCTCGGTATGGGTCGTGCCCGACAACCTGCACAGCCCGCTCAAGCAAGACGCCGTGCTGCTGGCGCGCGCTAAAAGCAATCCGGCGGCGTTGCAACTGATGGTTTTTTTAAAGTCAGGGCAGGCCAGAGCGATCATGAATTCGTTCGGTTACGAATGATGGGACCTGCTGAACTACAAGCCGTTTGGTTGACTCTTAAATTGGCCAGCATCACGACGCTGATACTGCTTTTTCTGGGCACACCGCTGGCCTGGTGGCTGGCAACCACACGCTCTTGGGCCAAAGGCCCAGTCAATGCCATCGTGGCCTTGCCGCTGGTGCTACCACCGGTGGTGATTGGCTTTTACTTGCTGGTGCTGATGGGGCCCAAAGGCCCAATTGGCCAGTTGACCGAATCGCTTGGTTTGGGCCTGCTGCCCTTTACTTTTGCGGGGCTGGTGGTGGGGTCCATTTTTTATTCGCTGCCCTTTGTGGTGCAGCCGCTGGCCAATGCATTTGAGGCCCTGGGCCGCGCCCCGCTAGAGGCCGCTGCCACCTTGCGCGCCTCCCCGCTGGACACGTTTTTCAGCGTGGTGCTGCCTTTGTCTAAACCCGCTTACATCACCGCCGCCGTGATGGGCTTTGCGCACACGGTGGGGGAGTTTGGCATTGTGCTGATGTTGGGCGGCAACATTCCCGGCCAAACCAGAACCTTGTCAGTGCAGATTTACGACCATGTCGAGGCGCTTGAATATGCGCAAGCGCACTGGCTGGCAGGTGGTTTGATGGTGTTTGCATTTCTCGTTTTACTGGCGCTGCATTCGCTTCAGCCAAAAAGGCAGCCATGAGCCGCATCCGGGCAACTTTCAAGCGCATACACCGAGGCTTTTCACTCGACGTTGACCTGTCGCTGCCGGGGAGTGGCGTCAGCGCTGTGTTTGGGCCATCGGGTTCGGGCAAAACTTCTGTGTTGCGTTGCATGGCAGGGTTGGATCATGCGCCGGGCGGCTTTCTGTCGGTGAATGGCGAGGTTTGGCAAGATGATGCCCGAGGGGTTTTTAAACCGGTTCATAAGCGCTCGCTCGGCTACGTGTCGCAAGCCGCCAATTTGTTTGCTCACCTCAGTGTGCAGGGCAACCTGGACTACGGCTTAAAGCGCATTGCTGCGGCTGAACGCAAGGTGTCACTTGGGCAGGTGGTTGATCTGCTGGGCATCGGCAAGTTGCTCGACCGCCAGCCGGGCACGCTGTCGGGTGGTGAAAGCCAGCGGGTGGCCATCGCCAGGGCGCTGGCCACCAGCCCGCAACTGCTGCTGATGGACGAGCCTTTAGCCGCGCTCGACGTGCAGCGCAAAGCCGAGGTGCTGCCGTACTTGGAGCGTCTGCATACCGAGCTGGACATACCGGTGCTGTATGTCAGCCACGCGCCAGACGAAGTCGCTCGGTTGGCTGACCATCTTGTGCTTCTCGACGCCGGCAGCGTACTGGCGAGCGGCCCGACCCGCGAGTTGATGATCCGCTTGGACTTGCCGTTGGCCCACGGCGATGCGGCTGCCAGCATCATTGATGCAGTGGTCACGCGGCTTGAGCCCGACTACCACCTGAGCCATGCCGAATTCGCAGGCGGACAGATCAGCGTGCTGAACCCGAGTTTAAAAGTGGGCCAGCGGGTGCGAATACGCGTGCAGGCCCGCGACGTCAGCCTGACGCTGGCGCGCCAGAACGGCACCAGCGTATTGAATATTTTTGCAGCTACCGTCACCAGCATGGCCGCAGACAGCCCGGGTCAGGTCATGGTCGTGCTGGACGCAGGTGGCAGCACGCTGCTGGCCCGGATCACGCAAAAGTCGCTTGAGGCGCTGAATTTGCAGCCTGGAAGCCTCGTTTTTGCCCAAGTCAAGGGCGTAGCTGTATTAGGGTAGGCCAATTGTCAGTATGAAACGCTATTGATTTAATAGCTGCTTGCGCCCGTATTCATTCGACTTTAGCCTTAAATGCCGTCTAAAAATGGCTTTAGACGGATCTCGCGTTCTACACCGTGCAAACCCGCTAGCTTCAACCACCGTATGGCTTCAGAATGGGTTTTTCTGGAGACAACATGACAACCCACCCTACAAAAACGGGCGTTTCCCGCCGCCGCTTCAATCTTGCCGTGACGGCTGCTGCCAGCGCAGTCTGCGCGCCACTGTTTGCGCAAACTGCCTGGCCTAACAAGCCAATCCGCATCATCGTGCCGTACACGCCGGGCGGCTTTACCGACCAGATGGCGCGCCTGGTGCAGGTCGGCCTGCAAAACCGCTTGCAGCAAACCGTGACGATTGACAACAAGCCCGGTGCCAACAGCATCATTGGCGTTGACATGCTGGCCAAGGCACCAGCTGACGGCAGCACCTTTGCGGTGGTAATTGCTGCCTACGCAGCCAACAACACGCTGTACCCCAAGCTGCCCTATGACGCGCGCAAAGATTTGACGGGCGTGTCGTTGATGGGCATATCGCCGTTGCTGGCCGCTGTGAACAACGATGCGCCTTTTAAAACCGCCAAGGAGCTGGTGGACTACGCGCGCGCCAACCCCGGCAAGGTGAGCTTTGGCTCTTCGGGCAACGGTTCGGCAGCGCACCTGACGAGTGAATTGCTCAAATCACTGACCAAAACCTACATGGTGCATATTCCGTATCGCGGAGCAGTGCCCGCGCTCACGGACTTGATGGGTGGGCAAATTCAGTTATTTTTTGACGCCGCCACCGGGCTCATTAGCCAGGGCAAGTCGGGCAGGGTGCGTTTGATTGGTGTCTCCAGCGACCGCCGGCTGCCAGCCGTGCCCGATGTGCCGACCTTTATAGAGCAAGGTTTTGCTGGCTTTACCGGCAGTACTTGGGCCGGTATGTTGGCGCCTGCAGCCACACCCAAAGATATTGTCAAACGCATGTCAGATGAAGTAGCACGCATCATCAAAAGCGATGAAACCCGAGCCCGGCTAGACACTATGGGCACCTTTGCCGCTGGCAGCAGCCCCGAAGAGTTTGATACCTTTATTGCCAGCGAGACCACCAAGTGGGCCAAGGTCATCAAGGACGCTGGCGTGAAGGCGGATTAAAAGCCGGCGAATGAGTTAGGCAATCGTGCGAGTCCCTAAAAATCGCGCTGGTTTTGGTTACGATAGTTGTGTGCATGCGGTTGGGTTTTATGCCCTGCTGGCCGGCATCGGCTGTATTCCCAACCGGTGCTGAGTGCCCTGCAACAACATCTGAGCAAACCCTATGAAGATCACTACTGGCCGTCCTGTCACCATGGGCCCGCGCGGCATGGTGACCTCCCCGCACGCCTTGGCCTCGCAAGCCGGGGTTGATGTGCTGCGTGCCGGCGGCTCCGCCGTCGATGGGGCGATTGCCACTGCCGCGGCGCTTGCGGTCCTTTACCCGCACATGACGGGCATGGGCGGCGATGCTTTTTGGTTGATTCACGATGCAAAAACTGGCGCCGTGCGCCACCTTGACGGTGGCGGGCGGGCAGCCGCCTGTGCCAGCATCGACTGGTTTGCCAGCCGCGGCCACGAGGTGGTGCCGTTTCGCGGTATTTTGCCGGCGACGCTCACCACGCCGGGTGCAGTGGCAAGTTGGGGCGAGGCTCATACCGCCTACGGCCGCTTGCCGCTGGCGCGCTGCCTGCAAAGTGCTATCGACTACGCGCAGGGCGGCTTCCCGGTCACAGAACGTCTGGCCGGCTGGATCGAGAAGGTGCAGGCAGACCTGGCACCGCACCCCGAGACCTGTGCCATCTTCATGCCCGGCGGCCAGGTGCCGCGCGCTGGCAGCAAGCTCACCAATCCCGACCTTGCGCGTACGCTGCGGGCCGTGGCTGAGCACGGACCTGCCGGCTTTTACGGCGGCGCGGTGGGCGCCGAGCTGGCGAGGTTTTCAAGCGCAAGCGGCGGTTTTTTTACCCAGGCCGACCTGTTGGCCCAGACGGCGCGCTGGGGCGAGCCCCTCAAAGGCAGCTATCGTGATGTGACGCTTTACGAAACCCCAGCGCCGACCCAAGGCTTCACGGTGCTAGAGATGCTGAACCTGCTGGAGCCGTTCGAGCTTCACCGGCAGCCCTTCCTCGGCCCCGAGCCCGCGCACCTGATGGTGCAGGCCAAGCAGGTGGCCTACCACGACCGAGACCGCTTTCTGGGCGACCCGCTGTTTGTCGACGTGCCGATGCAGCAACTGATCTCTAAAGCCCACGCCGACAGCCGCCGCAGTGTGATGGACCCCGCGCAAGCGCTGCCTTGGGACCGCGTGCCGTCGTACGGCAGCTTGAGCGGCGACACCGTTTATATCGCTGTAGTTGACGACGAGGGCAATGCGGTCTCGCTCATCCACAGCCTGTACGGCGTGTTTGGCTCTGGCGTGGTGGCTGGCAACACCGGTGTGGTGCTGCAAAACCGCGCCGCCTATTTCTCGCTGGACCCTGCGCACCCCAACTGCCTGGCGGCCGGCAAGACGCCGCTGCACACGCTGATTGCATCTTTGGGCTTTCGTAACGGCAAGCTGTGGAGCGTGGTCGGCTGCATGGGCGCCGACGGCCAGCCGCAGATCCACCTGCAGACCTACGTCAACCTCATCGACCACGGCAAGAACATTCAGGAGGCACTCGAAGCCCCGCGCTGGCTGTCTGGGCGCTTTGCGTTGGGCGAAGCGCGCGACACCCTGCACATTGAGGCGCGCTTTCCGGCAGCCACCCTGGACGAGCTGGCACGCCGCGGCCACCTGCTCAACCGCTGGGGCGACTTCAACGAGCTGGCAGGGCACGCGCATGGCATCGTCATCGACCCCGAAAGCGGTATGCGCTACGGCGGCTCCGATCCGCGCAGCGACGGCGCTGCAGCGGGGTACTGAGCGCAGGATTCAATCAAACCTGTGCCTAGAGTCTGATTTTTAGGTATGAATATAGGCTCTAGCCCAATAAATACGGGCGCAAGCAGCTACTAAATAAATAGCGGTTTGCGATAGCGGCGACTCAAGGCCGCACGCCGGGTGTCTCGCCCAGCATGCCCTTGGCGCGCACATGTAAGTAAAGCTCCAGCTCAATGAGCTCACTCGCGCCGTAGGCATAGGGTTCGGCACGCACGCCGCTCATGCAGTTGCGCAGGCGGCGCTGAAGTGAGCCCATGGCCTGCCATTCGAGCCGGTACACCGGGTAGCCTAGGGGGTGCGCTTGCGGAATCACGCTGCTGCCCAGCTTGCCACCTGCATTGGCGTCATGGCATTGGGCGCACGACATATCAAGTTGACCCAGACGTTGCTTAAAGCGCTGCTCGCCAGCTTGCCGAAACGGCTCCAGCCGCGGATCCGTCGGCGGCGCGATCGGCAGACCGCGCGACTGCAGCGCCACATAGCTTTCAAGCGCCAGCAGGTCGGCGCTCTCGGGTCTGAGCTGCGTGGCTTGCTGCTGCTGTACGCGGCATTGGTTGATGCGCTGGCTCAAACCGATAGGTTGTTTGAGCACATCATCAAATGCTGGGTAGCGCGCTGCCACCCCTTTCATGCTGCTTTGGGCTGACGCGTGGCAGGCGGCGCAGGCTTTGTTGCTTTGGCCTGCTGGCTTTTGCCACAGCGCTTCACCGTCTTTGACCGACAACATGCCGGGGTTGCTTGTGTCGTCTTTTTGCATGGCTTGGGTAGATGGCCCCATGAACGCAAAGCCCGATTTGCGAGCGTCCGCAGGCTTTGCGGTTTGGGCGTTCGCTGCCAAAGCAAGCGCCAGCAGGCAAACCAGACCCGCAAGATGACGCATCAAGGCCACCATCACCCGGCCATCAGCCCGTGACGGTCAGCGTCACGTTTTCGGTCTGCGTGAAGCCGCCATCGCCTTCCCAGGTCAAGGCCAGCGTACCGGTGGATTGCGCGGTCGTAAAAAACGACAGGTAGGGGTTGGCGGCCATGGCTGAAAACATCTCGGCAGAAAAAATCAGCTCGCCGTTGTAGCGACAGCTAAAGCGCTGAATGATGTTGCGCGGCAAAATTTTACCGTCGTCGCCAGGGCGATAGCCGGTTTCCATCGGGTGGCCAATGGTGGCGCGTATTTCGATGACCTCGCCGCTTTTGGCGGTGGGCGGGATGTTGATGAGGGTGCGTGCCATACTAGGTTTCACCTTCGAGGCAGGCAGCCAGGGTCACGATCACATCGACCGTATGGGACCAAAAGTTGCCGTCGCTTAACTGCGCTACAGCCACCAGCTTTTGGGTCGTCGCTAGGCGGATTCGGGTGGTCACCATGGCTTTACCTGCCCGCGGGCTCAGGCTGAACTTGACGATATCGCGCTGCGGGTTTTTCTCGTTGAATATAGCAATTGATCGGACGTGGTTGCTTGGCGTCATCGGGCTGTCAACTGTCACGGTGATGGGCACCACATTGCCGTTGTCCACCAGCTCCGCAATATCGATCTTGACGCGGCCTTTCAGCACAGCAGCGCCGCCTGCAAAACGGCTGACCGCGGCAGCCAGGTCATCGGCAGCAGCGCTTGTTGAGTCTGCCAGCACCACCCAAGCGGCCACACCGACAGCGCTGGTCAGCAGTTGGCGGCGGGTGGTAGTGTTGGTCAATTCAGTCATTCGCAGCTATTTCAAGGTGACCAAAAACGCCACCACGTCTTCAATCTGCTGGGCATTGAGCAATGGTTGGCCCTCAAGGGCTTTGCTCACCCGCGTCAAACCGCCGGTTTTGGCATAGGCGGGCATGATGCTTTCAGGGTTGATCTGACGCGCATCCATGATGCGCAAGCGCAACTGGTCTTCGCTCCACCGACTGCCTGCCCCCGCCAAGCTGGGTGCCAGGTTACCTTGAAAACGCTCCTCAGGCAGCGGCCCGCTGTGACACAGCAAGCAAAGGCCGACTTGGCGATTGGCGACGATGTTGCGGCCACGGTCGGCATTGCCAACCGCGACGGTTTGCGTCATGCCCACCGAAGGCAGGCAAAAAAGCGCAGCCAGCAGCCCCGCAGTGATGCCTGTCGCCGCTTTCATGCGTGCACCGCCTCAAGCCTTTTTAAGGCTGGTGTTTTTAATCGGCAAGTCGCGAATGCGTTTGCCCGTCGCTGCAAAAATTGCATTCAAAACGGCAGGCGCTGCCACGGCAATCGTTGGCTCGCCGACACCGCCCCAAAAGCCGCCCGAGGGCATGATGACGGTGTCCACCTTGGGCATCTCGTCCATCTTCAGCATCTGGTAGGTGTTGAAGTTTTCCTGCTCAACCCGCCCGGCTTTGACAGTGATCTCCCCATACAGCGCGGCTGACAAGCCGTACACAAACGAGCCCTCTACCTGTGCTTCAATTTGCTGGGGGTTCACAGCGTGGCCGGTGTCAGTGGCCGCTGTGATGCGGTGCACCGTGAGTTTGCCTTCGTTGCTGACCGACACCTCGGCGCATGCGGCCACATAAGCGCCAAAACCCATGGTTTGGCACAGGCCATGAAAGTGCCCCTTGGGTAGCGGCTTGCCGTAACCGGCTTTGTCGGCTGCTGCGTTCAGCACAGCCAGATGTTTGGGGTGGTTGGCCATCAATTTACGCCGCAGGGCCAGCGGGTCTTGCTGCGTGGCAACGGCGTTTTCGTCATTGAACGACTCTAGGTAAACCGCGTTTTGATTCAGGTTGACGCCGCGCCAAAAGCCTGGCGGCACGGACGGGTTGCGCATGGCGTGGTCGATCAGCAAATTCGGGAAGCTGTAGCCAATAGCGGCTTCGGTGGTCCCCGCCGGGTTAAGGCCCTGAAACACCACCGGGTCTCGGCCATTGACCACGTTTTGCGGTGCAACGCCTGCCAAGATCGACTGGCCCGAGATGCGCATGTGCAGCCCGGTGATATTGCCCTGCGCGTCAAGACCGGCGGTCATCTTGCACTGCGTGATGGGGTGAAACTTGCCGTGCAACATGTCCTCTTCACGCGACCAGATCATCTTGATCGGTGTGCCCGGCATCTCTTTGGCAATCAGCACCGCCTGACGAACGTAGTCAGTCGCACCGCGCCGCCCAAAACCACCCCCCAGATTGATCTTGTACACATCGACCTGTGATGTCGGCAGGCCCGACGCCTCAGCGCACGCAGCAAACGCAGCTTCGCCGTTCTGTGTCGGGGCCCAGACCTCGCAGCGCGTGGGCGTCCATTTGGCCGTCGCGGTCATGGTTTCCATCGTCGCGTGGTTCTGGTGCGGGTATGAATACACCGCCTCAATCTTGCGGGCGCTGGCAGCAATCGCGGCGCGTGCATCGCCGTTTGAGCTGCCCACTGCTGCCTCAGGCGCATCAAGGCCGGCCTTCATGATGGCAGCAAAACTTTCACTCGACAGCGCTTCATTCGGGCCGTTGTCCCAGACGATGGGTAGCGCGTCCAGTGCGGTTTTAGCCCGCCACCAGGTGTCGGCCACTACAGCGATGGCGGTGTCGCCCACACGCACAACTTTTTTGACGCCGGGACGCTTTTCAATCGCAGCAGCATCAAAGCTTTTGACCTTGCCGCCAAACACCGGGCAGTCCTTGATAGCGGCGTTGAGCATGCCGGGTAGCACCAGGTCAGATGCGTAAATTTGTTTGCCGGTGGTCTTGTCTGCTGTGTCCAGCCGGGCCAGGCGCTTGCCCGCGAGCTTCCAGTTTTTTGGGTCTTTCAGGGGCACGCTGGTCGGAGGCGTGATCTTGGCGGCCGCCAGTGCCACCTTGCCATAAGTGGTGGTGCGGCCAGATGGCGTGTGTGTGATGACGCTGTTGGCGGCGCTGCACTGCTCAAATGGCACCTTCCACTCATCGGCAGCGGCTTGCACCAGCATCATGCGGGCGGTTGCGCCGCCTTTGCGAACATATTCCTGTGACTCGCGAATGCCGCGGCTACCACCGGTACTGAAGTTGCCCCAAATGCGGTTGCGGGCCAGGTTCTGGCCGGGTGTGGGGTATTCGGTCGTGACTTTGGCCCAATTGCAGTCCAGCTCTTCAGCCACCAGTTGCGCCAAGCCAGTCAGCGTGCCCTGGCCCATTTCAGAGCGGGCGATGCGGATGACCACCGTGTCGTCAGGTTTGACAACGACCCAGGCATTGACTTCGGGCGGGCGTTCAGCCGCCGCAGTTTGTGCCTGTGCCGAGCCCGCTAGCGGGATGTGAAACGCGACGACCAGGCCGCTCGTTGCGGTAGCGCCGATAAAGCTGCGGCGGGAGAGTTTTGTGGCGGTGGGGCGGGTGGTGATCATGTGATGCTCCCGTCGCTGTGTTGGATCGCCAACGCAGCGGTTTTGGTGTTGCCGCCCTGGGCCACCACCTTGATGCCAGCGCGTACCCGGTTGTAGGTGCCGCAGCGGCAGATATTGGTCATGGCTGCGTCAATTTGCGGATCGGTGGGTTTCGGTGTGGCTTTGAGCAGGGCGGCAGCGGCCATCAACATGCCAGACTGGCAGTAGCCGCACTGCGGTACATCGAGCGCGACCCAGGCTTTTTGCAACGGGTGGCTGCCGTTGGGCGACAGGCCTTCAATGGTGACGATTTTGGCGGTTGCACTGACAGTGGAAACAGGCCGCACGCAGCTGCGTGTCGGTACGCCATCAATGTGTACGGTGCAGGCACCGCACTGGGCTACGCCGCAGCCGTATTTGGTGCCGGTCAGGCCAAGCTGTTCTCGAATGACCCAAAGCAGCGGGGTATCTGCTTCGGCTTCGAATCGCCGGACTGCGCCGTTAGCGTTCAATTGCGCCATTCATGTCTCCTCGTTGGGGTGATCAATTGGTTTGGTAGCCGCATGGATATTAGTCCTGCTTGCGCAACAATGTATCAGTGGTTTGCATACCCGAGTGCGCCGCTGGAGGGTCGATCGGGTTAACCCTGTAGCAGGGTTTAAAGATGCTGGCTGTGTGGCCGATTAGTGCGGATCAATCAGCTGCAGTTGCTGATGTTTGTACCCGGCGCGCACCGTCAAAGCGCTTGGACCAATAGCTCATTTCCATGTTTTCAACCCGCACTTCGGCCCCGGGTTTGGGCGAATGGATGAAGCGGCCTTCACCGACGTAAATACCAACATGGCTGAAAGTGCGTTTCAGGGTGTTGAAAAACACCAAGTCACCCGGTTTGAGTTCTGATTTGTCGATATTTTGGGTTGCGGCAGCTTGTTGCTCGGCGCGGCGCGGCAGGACCAGCCCTACCGTTTGCTCGTACATCGCGCGTACAAAACCGCTGCAGTCAAAACCCGTTTCAACCGAATTACCACCGCGTTTGTAGGGCACGCCCATAAATCCCATCGCATTGAAAACCAGCTCGGAGGCCTTGCTGCTGACGTTCTGCCTGACTTGGTCAAATTGACTCAGCAAGCCTTTTTCGGCCAGAAGTCTGTCCAGGTCGTCAGGGTTTTGGTTGGGCGCAGCGTAGGCATTCATCGCCAAAATCAAGGTCGCAGCAAAAGCTGTGAAAGCAAAATGGGTGGTTTTTATGCGCATGGCCCGCAGGATACTTGAATAACGGCCCTCAAGTCAACCTCAAGTCGTTTCGTGAAAGTCATGATAAACCCTTGATTTTTAATGAAATAAGAGGCTTTTTGACGTTTGGGAGTTACCCAGGCGAATTGTTTAGGCGACTTGCACGGCAACTGTTAGTCTGTGAGACAGTCAACCCTGTGTTTTAACCATCTTGCCACTTTGAGAGCCAAAAATGCCTCTAAAACCTGTTTTTTACCGCTTAAATAGGCCTTTAGCCCAATGGATTCGGGCGCGAGCAGCTATCATTTTTATATCGTTTTGCACTCTCACTGTGGGCGTGGCTGCACAAAGCGTGCGGCCCGAAACAGTAGCCAGTGGCTTGCAAAACCCATGGGCGATGGCTTTTTTACCTGACGGTCGATTTTTAGTCACTGAACGGGCCGGGCAGCTGAGGGTGGTCGAGCCAGGTGGCCGGTTGGGTAAACCTGTTGATGGCCTGCCAGAAGTCGCAGCAGGCGGGCAGGGCGGCTTGCTGGATGTGCTGCTGGACGCCGACTTTGCCAATAACCGCACGCTGTACCTCTGCTTTTCAGAGCCTGCCAATGTCGGTAGTGGAAACAGCTCCGCCGTGGGCAACAGCACGGCTTTGGCCCGGGCTGTGCTCAGCCCAGATATGGCGCGGC
>JBBRDA010000026.1:0-29659 GCA_038204335.1 Burkholderiales bacterium | reverse complement strand
GAACCACCAGCATGATGACAGTTTCGTTTAGCATAGTGATTGGCACGGTGGTTTTGTAGCCAATACTGGTAACCAGTGCCTCCAGGTCAGGCAGGCTTCCAAAAGCGGCAGCAATCAGGTGCTTGAGCTCCACCATAAAGTGCACCACATAAACGGCCTGCGCTGCGATCAGGCCGATATAAAGGGGCAGTTGTAGCCACCGGCTTGCAAAAATAAAGTTTGGAAGTGGCCGCAGGGGAGGATGTTTTTTTTGCGATTCGTCAGACATGGGCACAATTTTAACGGTTGAGTTTTGTAAGATTCAAGCCAGTCAGTGGCTTGTAAGAGCTATGCAGGACAGTATCACGTATTCATTGACAGGCTAACGACAAACAGGAGACAAAAATGAGCACAAACAACTCAAACATCGAGTCCATGCTGGTAGAAGACCGCATCTTCCCCCCCAGTGACGCAGTTGCCAAGGCAGCCCGCATTTCAGGGATGGCCGCTTACAACGTCATGTGCGCTGAGGCCGACAAAGACTTCGAAGGCTTTTGGGCCAAACTGGCACGCAACAATCTGAGCTGGAAAAAGCCCTTCACCGAGATGCTGAACGAGTCCAACGCGCCTTTTTATACCTGGTTTGCTGACGGCCAACTCAACGCGTCTTACAACTGTCTAGACCGCCATTTAGGCACGCCTACAGAGCACAAAAAAGCGATCATTTTCGAGGGTGATGACGGCACGGTTGTCAACGTCACCTACAAGGAACTGCACGCCAAAGTCAGCCAGTTTGCCAGCGCGCTGAAAGCTATGGGTATTCAAAAAGGTGACCGCGTGGTCATTTATATGCCGATGACGGTGGAGGGCGTGGTCGCCATGCAGGCTTGCGCCCGCATTGGCGCGACGCACTCGGTGGTGTTCGGCGGCTTTTCCGCCAAGAGTTTGCAAGAGCGCATTCAAGACGCTGGCGCTGTTGCCGTGATCACCGCGAACTACCAACTGCGCGGCGGCAAAGAGTTACCCCTGAAAGCCATTGTTGATGAAGGCCTGGCATTGGGTGGTTGTGAGTCGATTAAAAACGTGGTTGTTTATCAGCGCACTGCCACCGCCTGCAACATGGTGGCGGGCCGCGACAGCCTGATGCATGAAGTCACGGCGAAAGCCGCGGCGGATTGCGCGCCTGAGTTTGTGGGCGCGGAGCACCCGCTGTTCATCTTGTACACATCGGGCTCGACCGGTAAACCCAAGGGTGTGCAACATAGCACGGGCGGCTATTTGCTGTGGGCCAAGCTGACGATGGACTGGACCTTTGACTTACAGGCGTCCGACGTGTTCTGGTGCACCGCCGACATCGGCTGGATCACTGGTCATACTTATGTTGCTTACGGTCCGCTGGCCGCAGGCGCAACTCAGGTGATTTTTGAAGGCATACCGACCTTCCCGAACGCGGGTCGTTTTTGGCAGATGATTGAGCGCCACAAGGTGTCGATTTTTTACACCGCACCCACGGCCATCCGCTCACTGATTAAAGCCGCTGAAGCTGATGAAAAGGTCCATCCGGCTCGTTCAGATTTAAGCAGCCTGCGTATCCTTGGCTCCGTCGGTGAGCCTATCAATCCCGAAGCCTGGATGTGGTACTACAAAAACGTGGGTGGCGAGCGTTGCCCTGTGGTTGACACCTTCTGGCAGACGGAAACTGGTGGTCACATGATCACGCCGTTGCCAGGCGCCACGCCACTGGTGCCCGGTAGTTGCACGCTGCCGCTGCCTGGCATCATGGCGGCAATTGTTGACGAAACGGGTAACGAGCTACCTAATGGCGCGGGCGGCATGCTGGTCGTCAAACGGCCATGGCCGTCAATGATTCGCACCATTTGGGGTGACCCCGAGCGCTTCAAGAAATCCTACTTTCCCCCAGAAATGGGCGGAACGATTTACCTTGCGGGTGACGGGGCTGTGAGGAACAAAGACAACGGGTACTTCCGCATCACTGGCCGTATTGACGACGTGCTGAATGTGTCAGGCCACCGCATGGGCACGATGGAAATCGAGTCTGCCCTTGTAGCGCACACCACGTTGGTGGCCGAGGCGGCCGTGGTTGGACGGCCCGATGATTTGACGGGCGAAGCCATCGTCGCGTTTGTCGTGCTCAAACGCTCGCGCCCAACAGGCGACGAGGCCAAAGCCATTGCCAAAGAGCTGCGCGACTGGGTGGGCAAACAAATTGGCCCCATTGCCAAACCCAAAGACATTCGCTTTGGTGACAACCTGCCTAAAACCCGCAGCGGCAAAATCATGCGCCGCCTGCTGCGTGGCATTGCCAAGGGTGAGGCGATAACTCAGGATACGTCAACGCTCGAGAATCCGGCAATCCTCGATCAACTGTCTGAGAATTTATAAGAAGTCCGACGTAAAAAAGCCCGCTTTGAGCGGGCTTTTTTACGTCCAAGACGGTAACGAAATTACTTCGAGCCCGCCAGAATCCAGGCCACCAGTTTTCTGGCTTCAGCATCGTTGACCTGAGCATTCGCAGGCATGGGAACAGGTCCCCAGGCGCCAGAACCACCCTTGACCACTTTGCTTGACAACTTGTCGACAGCATCTGCCTGGCCTGCGTACTTCGTGGCAATATCTTTATAAGAAGGGCCGACCAGTTTTTTCTCAACCGCGTGGCAGGCCATGCAATTTTTTGCGGTTGCCAAAGCCATATCGGCAAGTGCTGGCGTTGATATGGCGAAGCCAGTAGACAAAGCGGCGATTGCGAGAAGAATGCGTTTCATGAATTGTCCTCTAGGGAGCGTAACAAGTTGGGTTACAGTGGTTTAACGCCATTGTAGTGAAATGGGTTGACCGTCGGCGGCAACTGCAAAATCACATGACATCGAAATTTTTTGATACTCGTTCATTGAAACCAGGATTCTGATATGTACTTTTTACTGATTGGTGTTGCCGCATTGGTGATGAAATACCTTGAGTTTGGCCCGGTCGCCAGCTTTTCTTGGTGGATTGTGTTGTCACCGTTTGGCATGGCGGTAGCTTGGTGGGCCTGGGCTGACAGCTCCGGCTACACCAAGCGTGTTGAAATGGATTTGATGGAAAAGCGCAAGCAGGACCGCCTTGAAAAACAGCGTGCACAGATGGGCATGCTGCCTAGAAAAGGCAAAAAGTAAGCAGTAGATTGCTTGCTAACAAGTTCGGTTGTCAGTAGTCATCCAGAACAGCCCCTTTGCTGGCGCTTGAGGCATTGAACGCAAATTTGGCTTGCACGCCGCGTGTGTAGCGGGGTTTGGGCGCAACCCATCCAACTTTGCGTTTGGCCAATTCTTCATCGCTGATGTTCAGTTGCAGTAAAAGTTGTTTGGCATCAATGGTGACGGAGTCCCCTTCCTGAATAAATGCAATGTTGCCACCCGCCGCTGCCTCAGGCGCCACGTGCCCAACGACCATGCCCCAAGTACCGCCAGAAAAACGGCCATCGGTAATCAAACCTACGCTTTCGCCCAAACCAGCGCCAACCAGTGCCCCCGTTGGGGCCAGCATTTCAGGCATGCCTGGCCCACCCTTGGGGCCGAGGTAACGCAGCACCATCACGTCACCCGCTACTATTTTTCCATCCAGAATCGCAGCCAGGCCGGATTCTTCGTCGTTAAACACGCGCGCCGGGCCTGTCATCACAGGGTTTTTTAGCCCTGTGATTTTGGCGACAGCGCCCTCGGGTGAAAGATTGCCTTTCAAAATCGCCAAATGGCCTTGTTTGTACATGGGCTTGTCTATCGCGCGGATCACATTCTGGTCAGTACGCGGCACGTCGGGAATGTCTTTCAGCACTTCTGCAATCGTCTGCCCACTAATTGTCAGGCAGTCGCCATGCAGCAAGCCAGCGACCAGCAGTGTTTTCATGACTTGCGGAATACCGCCCGCCTTGTGCAGGTCAACTGCCAGGTATTGGCCCGACGGCTTCAGGTCGCACAGCACTGGCGTTTTGACACGAATGCGCTCGAAATCGTCAATCGTCCAGTCAACGCCCGCCGTGTGGGCGATGGCCAAAAAGTGCAGCACAGCATTGGTTGAACCGCCCGTTGCCATGATGACAGCCACCGCGTTTTCAATCGCTTTTTTCGTCACGATGTCGCGCGGTTTGATGTCCTTTTTGACGGCTTCAATCAGTACCCTTGCTGATTCAGCAGCCGAGTTCATTTTCTCGTCATGCGGATTAGCCATGGTGCTGGAATAAGGCAACGATATGCCCAGCGCCTCAAAAGCACTCGACATGGTGTTGGCCGTGTACATGCCGCCGCAGCTGCCCGTGCCGGGCACGGCGCGGCGCTCAATCTGCAACAAATCTTCATCGCTCATACGGCCGGCAGAGTTCTCACCCACGGCTTCAAACACGCTGACGATATTCAGGTCTTTGCCTTTGTAGTGGCCCGGCAGGATGGTGCCGCCGTAAACGTATATGGCGGGCACGTTGGCACGCAGCATGCCCATCAGGCCGCCAGGCATGTTTTTATCGCAACCGCCGACCACCAGCACACCGTCCATCCACTGGCCTTGCACGCAGGTTTCAATGCAGTCACTGATGACTTCACGCGACACCAGCGAATACTTCATGCCTTCAGTGCCCATCGCCATGCCGTCTGAAATGGTCGGCGTGCCAAACACTTGTGCATTGCCGCCCGCTTCCTCAATCGCCGCAATGGCTGCATCGGCCAACTTTTGCAGGCCGCTGTTGCACGGCGTGATGGTGCTGTGCCCGTTGGCCACGCCGATCATGGGCTTTTTAAAGTCGGCGGTTTCGTAGCCCATGGCGTAGTACATCGAGCGGTTCGGCGCGCGTGATTTGCCTTCTGTGATGTTCTTGCTGCGGGGGTTCAGAGTGATGGTTTTGATTTCCATGGGGTGTCTCGTAAGGGGTAAGTCGTGCCGTTGAGTATGCGGGTTCTTATTTATTCTCTCTAATCTAATTTAGATGTTGTATTAATATGTCTGGCATATGAGAGATGCGAGATTTGTTTCGACGGCCCCGTGGATTGAGCTGCGTCTTTGGCGTCAGTTTGTAGCGGTGGCCGAAGAGTTGCACTTTGGGCGCGCTGCGATCCGCCTGCACATGACACAGCCGCCGCTGACGCAGGCTATCGCACAGCTTGAGGGCGTGCTTGGTTTGCGGTTGTTTGACCGTACCAAGCGCAGCGTACAAATAACCGCTGCCGGCGCTGCACTGTTGCCGCAGGTGCGTGACCTGCTGGCGCGGGCGCAGGCTTTGCCGGCGTACGGACGGGCCAGTGCAGACGGTGAGGTCGGGCGCTTGAGGCTGGCGTTCGTGTCAACCGTGGGGTTTGACCTGCTGCCGCGCTGGGTACGGACTTTCCGCGAACAGTACCCGCGTGTTGACCTGGAACTGATTGAGGCAACTGGCGATGTGCAGTTGCAGGCCTTCGAGCGCGGCGAGATCGATGCTGGTTTTATGCTGCATTCGCCGGGTTTTGCCCCGCCCGGCCTGGCCGCCCAGCGTATCGTCGATGAAAAGCTGCTGCTCGCCATTCCTGCAGAGCGCGAGTTGGCGCAAAAGAAAGACCTTGGCCTGAAAGACGTTTTGAGCCACCCGCTGGTGATATTTCCGCGCCGCATTGTGCCGTCGCTTTACGATGCGATATTTGCGATGTACCACCTGGCAGGCGAATCGCCCCGTGTTGTGCAGGAAGCGATACAGATGCAAACCATCGTCAATCTGGTGTCCGCAGATCTGGGCGTGGCATGGGTACCCGAGAGCGTGCAGCAGTTCAAGCGGCCTGGCGTGGTGTACCGCAGCATGCAAGAAAGCAAGAGCAAGAGCCAAAAAGCAGCAAACGGCCATCTGCCCGTTCCGTCCTGTGAGACCAGCCTGGTGTGGCCAGTCGCCCGCTCAAATCCGGTGCTGGAACGGTTTGTGACGTTTGTCGCGCGCACACCTCATCAAAAATGACCAGTGATGAGCACTACGCGAGAAGCATCGGAAATTCCTGACGCATGCAGGTTTCAGCCACCGTGCAAAATACCCCCATGCTCATACATCCTGAAATCAATCCCGTTGCCCTGCAGCTCGGTCCCCTGGCCATCCATTGGTACGGACTGACGTATCTTGCGGCTTTCGGACTCTTCTTTTTCTTGGCCACGCTGCGCCTCAAGCATCAGCCTTACGCATCCATCCAAGGCGCTGGCGCGTGGAACAAGCGCGATATCGAAGATATTTTGTTTTTAGGTGTGATGGGTGTGGTGATTGGTGGCCGCATTGGTTATTGCCTGTTTTACAAGCCCGCTTACTACGCCAGCCATCCGCTGGAGATTTTTTACGTCTGGCAGGGCGGCATGAGTTTTCATGGCGGGCTGATTGGCGTGCTGGTGTCCCAGTGGTGGTTTGCCCGCACGCGCCAGCGGCCTTGGTTGCAGGTGATGGACTTTATTGCGCCTTGTGTGCCAACTGGGCTAGCTGCGGGCCGAGCCGGTAATTTCATCAACGGTGAGTTGTGGGGCAGGGTGGCTGACCCATCGCTGCCTTGGGGCATGTTGTTCAGAGACGGCGGCCCGTTGCCACGCCACCCGTCGCAGGTCTACCAGTTCTTGCTGGAAGGACTGCTACTTTTCATTCTGCTGTGGCTATACGCACGTCAGCCCCGCAAGATGGGTCAGGTATCTGCTGCATTCCTGTTCGGTTACGGCGTGTTCAGGTTCATCGCAGAATTTTTCCGCGAGCCAGATGCGCACCTAGGCATTTTGCAGCTAGGCATGAGCATGGGCCAATGGTTGTGCTTACCGATGATCGTTGGCGGCATCGCTATGTGGGTTTGGGCTTCAAAAAGGCTAAAAACGGCCTAAAAATGCTGTTTTTAGATGCCTTTTAGGCCTATAAGCCAATAGATACGTGCGCAAGCAGCTATAAAAATCGTAGCGCAAGATTCAGACTCAAATCAGCTGCTTGGCCAGCAAAACCGCCACATGCACTGCCTCACGTGCAGCGCCGTCCCTGATCTGATGGCGGCAACTGGTGCCATCTGCCACCACCACAGCGTCTGGCTGTTGTCGCACTGCGGGCAGCAAACTCAGCTCAGCCATTTGCATTGACACATCGTAATGCGCTACCTCGTAGCCAAAGCTGCCCGCCATGCCGCAGCAGCTCGATTCAATCAGTTCAGGCTGCGCGCCTGGGATAAGTTTGAGCACGTCGATGATCGGGCTAACTGCACCAAAGGCTTTTTGGTGGCAGTGTCCATGCAACAGGATCGGTTGTGTGACGGGTTTGAGTTTCTGCTTCAAGGCTTCGAGTTGGCCCGCTGTTGCTTCACGCGCCAAAAACTCCTCCAGCAGCAGGGCGTGCTGGCTGACTGTTTGCGCTGCACCGCCCAAGTCCATCACCAGCGTTTCGTCACGCAGCGTCAGCAGGCACGATGGCTCCAGACCCACGATAGCGATGCCTTTTTCAGCAAAGGGCAGCAGGGCGTTCACGACCTCACTTGCTTTGGCTTTGGCCTTGTCAACCATGCCACTGGCCAGGTAGGTACGGCCGCAGCACAGGCTTTTGCCGTCTAGCTGCAGCTTGCTGGCTACGTGAACCGTGTAACCAGCAGCTTGCAGTACTTTCAACGCAGCAAAAGCGTTGTCAGATTCAAAGTAGCCGTTGAAGGTATCCACAAACAGTACCACAGGTTTGGTGGCTGTTAGCACATCTTCTCGGCTCGCGGTTTGTATCTTCGTATTGAAAAAAGTTCGGGTCTGCCATTGCGGCAAGCTGCGCTTGGCAGACAAGCCCAGCAGCTTTTCGCTCAAAGCCGCCAAGCCTGGAACCTTGTCACGCAAATTGAGCAGCGGCGCAAAGCGGCTGGCCCACGGTGCGTAGTCGGGTAGGTACGCGACCAGCTTGTCCTTGAATGTGTAGCCGTGTTTTGCCTTGTAGTGATGCAAAAACTCGACCTTCATTTTGGCCATGTCCACCCCCGTGGGGCAGTCGCGTTTGCAACCTTTGCAGCCTACGCACAAATCAAGCGCGTCTTTCACGGCCTCATCAGCGTCGCCACCTAATTGTCCCGACAACGCCAGCCGCAGCGTGTTAGCCCGCCCGCGTGTTGAATCTTTTTCGTCCCGCGTCACGCGGTAGCTCGGGCACATGGTGCCTGTGTCAAACTTACGGCAGTGGCCGTTGTTGTTGCACATTTCCACCGCTTTAGCAAAACCCTTTGCGGGGTCGCCCCCTGTGCCAGGTTCGCTGGTAAGTTCTGTCACCGGGTCGTTTTGCACGTTCCAGGCTTGCCAGTCGAGCGCGGTTTTGATCGGGATGACTTTGTAGCTGGGCGCAAAGCGCATCAGGCGCGTGTCGTCCATGCGCGGTGGGTTGATGATGCGCTTGGGGCTGAGCAGGTTGATCGGATCGAGGTAGTTTTTAATCTTGCCAAAGGCTTCGTTTATCTTCGTGCCAAACTGCCATTCAATCCACTCGCCACGGCACAATCCGTCGCCATGCTCGCCGCTGTAGGCGCCTTTGTATTGGCGCACCAGCTCTGATGCTTCTTCAGCAATGGCGCGCATTTTGGCAGCACCTTCGCGGCGCATGTCGAGTATGGGCCGCACATGGAGCGTTCCCACCGAGGCGTGGGCGTACCAGGTGCCCTTGCTGCCGTATTTTTTAAACACTTCGGTCAAGCCGTCGGTGTAGTCTGCCAAGTGCTCCAGTGGCACGGCGCAGTCTTCAATAAAGCTCACCGGCTTGCCATCGCCCTTCAGGCTCATCATGATGTTCAGGCCGGCTTTGCGCACTTCCCACAGGTTTTTCTGCGGCGCGTCATCAATCATTTCAACCACCGAGCCAGGCAGGCCCAGGTCGCCCATCAGCTCCACCAGTTGCTTGATTTTTGGAATCAAGTCTGCCTTGCTATTGCCTGAAAATTCGACAAGCAAAATCGCATCCGGTTTGCCAATCAGTGCCGTGCGTACCGTCGACGCAAAGGCCGGGTTTTGCAGGGATAGCTCAATCATGGTGCGGTCAACCAGCTCAACAGCAGTCAACGTCCCATCACCAATTTTCACAATGTGCTGCGCCGAATCCATCGCCTTGTGAAAGGTCGGGAAGTTCACCACGCCCAGCACCTTGGTGCGCGGCAGTTTGCTTAACTTCAAGGTCAGCGATTTCGTCAGGCCCAGCGTGCCTTCACTGCCCACCAGCAGATGCGCCAGGTTCACCGAGCCGTCTTGCGTGTACGGCTTCTCGTTTTGGTTGTTGAAGATGTCCAGGTTGTAGCCTGCCACCCGGCGCAGCACTTTGGGCCAATGCGCTTCAAGCTCGGGCCGCAGTTCGTCAGACAGGGTTTTAACGTACTCGCCCAAAGCGCGCGCTGCACCGCTGGCCTGGTCGTAGCGGCCGAGTTCAAGAACTTCGCCGTCAGAGCGCCACACGCTGGCCCCGAGTACGTTGTGCACCATGTTGCCGTAGGCAATGCTGCGGCTGCCGCAAGAATTGTTGCCCGCCATGCCGCCCAGCGTGGCTTGCGCGCTGGTGGAAACATCCACCGGGTACCACAGACCGTGTTTTTTGAGCGTGGCATTCAAGTGGTCCAGCACGATGCCGGGTTCGACTGTCGCCTCGCGCTTGTCTTCGTCAATGTTCAAGATACTGCGCAAGTGCTTGCTGTAGTCCATGACCAAACCAGCGCCGACGGTTTGCCCGCACTGGCTGGTGCCGCCACCCCGTGCCACGACGGGCACGTTCAGGTCGCGGCAAATATCGAGTGCGGTCTTCACGTCATCTGTTGTGCGCGGTACAAACACACCAACGGGCATGACTTGGTATATAGACGCATCGGTGGCGTAGCGGCCTTTGTCTGCAGTTGAAAACAGCACCTCGCCGCGCGTTTGTATTGCCAGATTTTTGGCCAATTGGCCTGCGACTTCATTGCTGACATTGGCAACATCGTCATAAGCAGTTGCAGTATCGTGAATCACGTTGAAAGGCAAAGGGGCGTTCATGCTTTGAGGCTCGACGAGGTGTGACGGGTTATAGCGCGCAGCTGTTCAATCACCACGTCGCGTTTGTTGGTCAAATGGCTCATCAACACTTCTCGCATGGCCACTGGGTCCCGTGCGCTTAGCGCACTGATCATTTGCTCGTGTTCTTTCACAGCCGCCTTCCACTTGTCACCGTCCTGGTTGGACCGAAAGCGCAGCGCTTGCAGACGGGCATTGACTTGCATGTAAGTGGCCGTCAGCACTGGGTTTTTGGCGGCTCTATTGATGGCGCTATGGATGCTGGCGTTCAGCCGGTAGTAGTTCGGCAAATCTTGCCGGGTATACGCCGCCAGCATTTCATAGTGCATAGCCTTGATTTCAGCCAGCTCAGCGTCCGTGATGCGCTGCGCTGCCAGCTCGCCCGACTGGGCTTCTAGCCCGGCCATCACTTCAAAGGTATTGAGCACATCGGCTTCAGTCAGCTCAACCGCTATCGCCCCCCGGTTTGGCAGCAATTCGACCAAGCCTTCAGCCGCCAGCATTTTGATGGCCTCGCGCAGCGGGGTGCGTGACACATTCAGGACCTCACTCAGCTCGCGTTCATTCAGCTTGGCACCGGGCGCGATGCGATTTTCAACCAGCATCTGGCGCAGGCGGTTGGCGGCTTGCTCATGCAGGGCGGCTCTAGGTATAGCAATAATTTCAGCAGTCATCAAACTATTTTGTATGCAAAATATAGCCTTGTCAAACTCAGTGTTAACCATTAAATCAGTGTTTTAAGCTTGACAAAAATATTTTGTATGCAAAAAATGATGTCTATTACATGGAGAAGATGAGTATGTTGACGCTGGACTTTCACCCCACAGGCCGCCATTTTTTGCAAATCCCCGGCCCTTCGCCCGTACCCGACCGCATCTTGCGGGCCATGAGCTACCCCACCATTGACCACCGTGGCCCCGAGTTTGCCGCGCTGGGTTTGAAGGTGCTGGCGGATGTGAAGAAAATTTTTAAAACCACGCAGCCCGTCATCATTTATCCGGCATCGGGCACGGGCGCGTGGGAGGCGGCTCTCGTCAACACCCTCAGCGCTGGCGACCATGTGCTGATGTACGAGACAGGCCACTTTGCCTGGCTGTGGCAAAAGCTGGCAACCCGTCTGGGCTTGAAGGCTGAAGTGATGAGCCAGCCCGGTGCTGAGGTGTGGCGGCACGGTGTGCAGGCGCACTTGATTGAAGAGCGTTTGAAGGCTGACACCGCCCACAGCATCAAGGCGGTATGCGTGGTGCACAACGAAACATCAACCGGCGTGACCAGCAACATCGCCGCTGTGCGCAAAGCCATTGATGCCGCCAAACACCCGGCGCTGCTGTTGGTAGACACCATTTCAGGTTTGGCATCTGCCGACTATTGCCACGATGCCTGGGGCGTTGACGTGACGATCAGCGGCTCGCAAAAAGGGCTGATGTTGCCGCCCGGTATCAGCTTTAACGCGGTGTCCGTCAAAGCCATTGAAGCCAGTAAAAAGGCTACGCTGCCAAAAGCCTTCTGGGCCTGGGACGAGATCATTGAGATGAACAAAACCGGCTACTGGCCGTCCACCCCCAACACCAATTTGCTGTACGCATTGAGTGAAGCCTGCGACATGCTGCTGGAAAACGGCCTAGACGCCGTGTTTGCCCGCCACCAGCGCTGGGCGGAAGGTGTGCGCGGCGCAGTCAAGGCCTGGGGTTTGCGAATCCAGTGTGCTGATGTGTCGGTTTATTCGCCTGTGTTGACTGGCGTGATGACGCCTGAAGGCGTTGATGCGGATACAGTGCGCAAAATCATTTATGAGCGCTTTGACTGCTCACTGGGCACGGGCTTGGGCAAGGTCAAAGGCAAGATGTTCCGCATTGGCCACTTGGGTGACTGCAATGATCTGACGCTGATGGCGGCATTGGCGGGCTGCGAAATGGGGCTGAAGCTGGCAGGCGTCAAGCTGGCAGGCTCTGGCGTGCAAGCGGCGATGGATTACTTTTCGAGTCATGCGGCGACAGTGCTTGCGCGCAAAGCAGCATAAAAGTTAAAACTTAAAACCAACTGGAGACAAAACATGCAACGCAGAACAGTTCTAACGGCAACAGCCACTGGTGCGGCCATGCTCGCATCACCCATGCTCAGGGCGCAAACGCTGCCTACTGGGGCGGTCAAAATTATTGTGGGCTTCCCGCCCGGCGGCGGTACAGACGCGCTGGCCCGCGTTGTCGGCCAAAAGCTGGCCGTGCTGTGGAACACCTCGGTCATCATTGAAAACAAGGCCGGGGCCGCAGGCGTGATTGCTGCTGACTTTGTGGCCAAACAACCCGGCGACGGCAACACCTTGCTGATGGCCCACATCAACAGCCATGCGCTGGCCCCCGCTTTGGGCATCAAGCTGGGCTACAACGCCGAGCGTGACTTTGCGCCCATCAGCATGGTGGGCATCACGCCCAACATGCTGGTGTGCAACGCAGACCAACCCGCCAAAAACGTCAAAGACTTGGTGGCGCTGTGCAAGTCCAAGCCGGGCCAGATCAGCTTTGCGTCAGCCGGTGGTGGTTCGGCACAGCACTTTGCACTTGAAATGTTCAAGCTGCAGGCCAAGATTTTTGCGTTACACATTCCGTACCGCGGCTCTGGCCCGGCACTGGTGGATTTGATTGGCGGGCAGGTCAACTATTGCTTTGAAACCATGACCTCAGCGACCCCGCATGTCAAAAGTGGCAAGGCCATCGCACTTGCGCAAACCCGCCTGAAGCGCGCCAAGGGTCATCCGACGGTACCCACCATGGACGAATCAGGCTTTCCGGGTTTTGAGGCCACGGTCTGGTACGGGCTAATGGGCCCGTCAAAAATGCCGCCTGCCATGGTGCAGCGCATGAACGAGGACATCAACAAAGTGCTGGCCATGCCTGATGTTCAGGAAAAGATGGAGCAGTACGGTGCGGAAGACGGAGGCGGAAGTACTGAGAAGTTTGCGAACTTCATCAAACTAGAGCAGAAAAAATGGACTGAAGTGGCGCAGCAGGCCAAGGTCAAAGCAGACGCTTGACATGCCCAACTTGGCTAATGACCTATTTCGAAGTTAGCCATTTTCTCTAGCGCTTTGACCATGGCTGAATGGTCCCAACCCTTGCCGTCATGTGCGGCACAGGAGTTAAACAGCTCTTGCGCCGTGGCTGTATTGGGCAGCGACACGCCTAAAGAGCGGGCTGTGGAGAGCGCGAGGTTCAAGTCTTTTTGGTGCAGCTCGATACGAAAGCCGGGGTTGAAGGTGCGCTTGATCATGCGCTCGCCATGGACTTCCAGAATCTTTGATGAGGCGAAGCCGCCCATCAATGCTTGGCGAACCTTAGCCGGATCTGCCCCGGCCTTAGCAGCAAACACGAGCGCCTCTGCCACAGCTTCAATGTTCAGTGCCACGATGATCTGGTTGGCCACTTTGGCGGTTTGGCCATCGCCGTTGCCACCGACGAGCGTGATGTTCTTGCCCATGAGCTCAAACAAGGGCTTGATCCGTTCGAATACTGCTTCCGGGCCCCCCACCATAAACGAAAGCGTGGCATTTTTTGCGCCCACTTCTCCGCCAGAGACCGGGGCATCGAGGTAGTCGCAATTCAGAGCATTGATTTTCTCGGCAAAATTTTTGGTCGCGATGGGCGAAATAGAGCTCAAGTCAATGACGACTTTTCTACCATTGGCGCTGGTTGCTTTGAGCCCGGCAGCAACGCCAGACTGGCCAAACAAAACCTTCTCGACATCTGGCGTGTCTGGCACCATGATAAAGATGATGTCCGCTTTTTCCGCTACGTCGCTGGCGTCGGAGCAGGCTGTGGCTTTGGCAGAAATTGCCTCGGGTATTTTGCTACGCGTGTGCGCAAAAAGCGTGTGGCCAGCGGCAATGAGGTGAAGCGCCATGGGCGTGCCCATGATGCCAAGGCCGATAAAACCGATTTTCAAGGGTGCGGTGGTCATTCGATTTATTTCTGTTGTGATGTTGTCTTTAACCAGCCCAAACCAGCCTCTGTGGAGGTGGCGGGCTTGTACTCGCAACCGATCCAGCCTGTGTAGCCGATACGGTCAAGATGCGCAAACAGGAAAGGATAGTTGATTTCGCCAGTTCCAGGCTCATTGCGCCCAGGATTGTCAGCCAGCTGAATGTGGCCAATGCGGGGCAGCGACTTTTGCATCGTGGCTGCCAACTCACCTTCCATGCGCTGAGCGTGGTAAATGTCGTACTGTACATAGGCGTTTGGTGCACCTACTTCGTCCAGAATGCTCACAGCCTGGGCCGTATAGTTGAGATAAAAGCCAGGAATATCAAACGTGTTGATAGGCTCAATTAGCAGCCTCAAATCAGCCCGAGCAAACTCAGAGGCGGCAAACTTCAAATTGCCGACCAACGTGTCTCGATGCTCCTTGTCACCCACACCGTCGAGCTTTTTGCCTGCCAGACAGTTAAGCTGACCGACGCCCAATGCTTTGGCGTAACTTATGGCTTTGGCAACGCCCGCCCTAAATTCGTCAACTCGGCCCGGGTGGCAGGCAATGCCGCGCTCACCAGCCTCCCAGTTGCCGGCCGGCAGGTTGTGCAGCACAAGCTGCAGGTCAAAGGTGTCTAAGCGTTGGCGGATATCGACAGCTGTAAAGGCATAGGGGAATAAAAACTCCACAGCCTTGAAGCCTGCTTTGGCAGCGTGTTCGAATCGGTCGAGAAAAGGATGCTCTGTGAAAAGCATCGTGAGGTTGGCAGCAAATTTTGGCATCGATTTTGTCTTGTTCAACAGGTTTAATTTATTCCAGTAAGCCGGCCAATTCAAGCCCTTTCAGGCCGTCTGGATGTCGGCAGTCAATGTCCTCAAACTCGTTGACTTTATCAATTTCAGTGCCCATAGCAATGTTGGTCACTTTTTCTAGAATGATTTCCACCACGACTGGCACCCGAAATTCTGCAGCCATGGTCTGCGCCTGCTTGAGCGCGGCTTGGATTTCGCTTGGCTGCTTGACCCGAATTGCCTTGCAGCCCAAGCCTTCGACCACTTTCACATGGTCTACTCCATAGCTGCGCAGGTTGTCTTCTGACTCTGGCACATTGATATTGTCAAACGCCAGCTGAACGCAAAAGTCCATGTCAAAGCCGCGCTGGCTTTGGCGAATGAGGCCTAGGTACGAATTGTTGACCAGCACATGGACGTAGGGCAACTTGAACTGCGCACCAACAGCCAACTCTTCCAGCAAAAACTGAAAGTCATAGTCGCCAGTAACGGCCACCACTGTGCGTGTGGGGTCAGCTGCCACCACACCCAATGCGGCTGGCATTGACCAACCCAGCGGGCCAGCCTGGCCGCAATTGATCCACTGACGCGGGCCGTAGATATTCAAGAATTGTCCGGCCGCAATCTGGCTCAGACCGATGTTGCTGACGTACACGGTGTCGCGCGGAAAGGCCTGGTTAATTTCTTCGTACACACGCTGCGGCTTGATCGGCACGTTGTCGTAGTGCGTTTTACGGTGCATGAGGCGCTTGCGCTCCGCGCAGCGGTGAGCCCAGTCACTTCTGTCCGGTAACTGACCCTTCGCCTTGCGCTCTTTGGCGACTTGTACGAACAGTTCAAGCGCCACTTTGGCATCTGACACGATACCGAGCTCGGGTGTGAACACCCGCCCGATTTGGGTGGGTTCAATGTCCACATGCACAAAGGTGCGCCCTTTGCAATAGACCTCGGTTGAGCCGGTGTGGCGATTGGCCCAACGGTTACCGATTCCCAGAACGAAGTCGCTCGCCAGCATGGTGGCGTTGCCGTAGCGGTGGCTGGTTTGTAGCCCCACCATGCCAGCCATCAGCGGATGGTCATCTGGTATCGTGCCCCAGCCCATCAGCGTCGGAATGACGGGTATGCCCGTCAGCTCAGCCAGTTCCACCAGCAAAGCGCTTGCATCTGCGTTGATGATGCCACCACCTGCAACGATCAGCGGTCGTTCTGCTGTAGCCAGCATGTCGAGCGCCTTGTCAATTTGCTTGCGGGTAGCTGCTGGTTTGTGCACTGGCAGTGGCTCATAAGTGTCGATGTCAAATTCAATCTCTGCCATTTGCACATCAAACGGCAAGTCCAGCAGCACTGGGCCGGGTCGGCCTGAACGCATCAAGTGAAAGGCCTGCTGAAAAGCCCGAGGGAGTTGGCCCGGCTCGCGTACGGTGTAGGACCATTTCGTGACAGGTTTGGAGATCGACTCAATGTCTACCGCCTGAAAGTCTTCTTTGTACAGCTTGGCTCTAGGCGCTTGGCCGGTGATACACAAAATAGGGATACTGTCAGCGATTGCTGAATACAAGCCAGTGATCATGTCCGTACCGCCGGGACCCGACGTGCCAATGCACACGCCAATGTTGCCAGCAATGGCGCGGGTATAACCCTCAGCCATGTGGGATGCGCCTTCGACGTGGCGCGCCAAGATATGGGCGATGGATTGCCGTTCACGCATGGCTGCGTAAAGGGGGTTGATGGCGGCACCTGGCACACCAAAGGCTTGGGTAACGCCTTCCTTTTCCATGACCAGAACAGCGGCCATTGCGGCCTTCATTTTTGCCATCATTGTCTCCTTTGTTGTTTAAAAGCTGGGAGGATCTTCGCGCGGTTGAATCAAATAGGGAAGCCCCACCGTATGCATTACGGTTATTCCGTATAGGAATACTCCCAATGGCGGCATTGTGCAAACTCATGGTCTACTGGCAGAAAATAGCCTTGGGATCAACGATATGGACCGCCTTCAAGCCATCGAGCTTTTTATACGTGTGGTGGATTTGGGCTCGTTCAGCAAAGCGGCTCTTGACATGGGCATGGGACAGCCCTCCGCGACCAAGCTGGTGGCTGCGCTTGAAAAGAGTTTGGGCTCCCGCTTGCTGCATCGCACCACGCACGGCGTCACGCCGACGGAGATTGGCGCGCTTTACTACGACAAATGCAAACTCATTGCGCACCACATGGATGAAGCGCAAAGTGTCAGTGCGCTGCTGCAGTCGCAGGTGCAGGGCGCGCTGCGTGTCAATTGTTCGGTAGCGTTTGGGCGCCGCGTGCTCACGCCGCTGGTGATGCGGTTTATGCAGCTGCACCCCAAGCTACAGGTAGAGCTGAATCTTGAAGACCGCTACGTCAACCTGGTTGAGCAGGGCATTGATGTAGCCATCCGCATGGGCTCGCTTGGCGACTCTACGTTGGGGGCAAGTTATCTCGGCGTCAATCCATGGGTCGTGGCGGCGTCAAGCGCCTACTTGGCCGCTCATGGCCGACCTACGCTGCCATCTCAACTTGAGGCCCATCAAGCCTTGGTTTACAGCACCGTACAAGGCGATGCGCGTTGGCACTTCACGGGTGCAGATGGGCGCGTGCAAACGGTATTGGTGAAAGGGCCACTGCGTTCAAACAACCTGTCGGCGCTACTGGTGGCCGCTCGATCGGGCATGGGGCTGGCTGCCTTGCCTCAGTACGTCGCGCATGAGTCGGTGCGCAGCGGCGCACTGGTTGCCGTACTTGGCGACTGGACGCTCCCAGCGCAAGAGGTTCATGCGGTTTATCCTTCGCCGCACCTTGTGCCCGCCAAAGTTACCAGTTTTGTCAGATGGCTTCAAGGAGAACTCGGAGCCGACTGGTGGATGGATTCAAAATGATTTTTCGGTGTTCGCAAGTTTTCGCCGATTCTGGCTTTTATCTACCATCAAATTCGGCTGAAGCTCAATAGATTCGGGCGCAAGCAGCTCCTGAATAAATAGCGAATTTAGGGCATCGTATTTTTTGGTTTAAAGCTACAGTAGTTGCTGACCGCGCATTCCCAGCAGCGCGGCGATCTGGCGGTACATACATAGCGGCCATGCAATATTAGCCAATGGTGTGCGTCCACCAGATATTCTGAAGGTATACGTTTGAGCAGCTTAAGTTCAACTTCTAGCGGCGTTTTGCCGGGCGCCAAGCCCGTGCGATTGCCCATGCGAAAAATATGTGTGTCTACCGCCATGGTTGCCTCGCCAAAAGCAGAGTTCAACACGACGTTAGCCGTTTTACGCCCAACGCCGGGCAGGGCTTCGAGTGCCTCTCGAGTACGCGGTACAACGCCGCCGTGCTGCTCAACCAGCATCTGACAGGTTTGCAGCAAGTGTTTGGCCTTGCTGTGGAAAAGGCCGATGGTTTTGATGTGCTCTTCCAGCTGATCTAAGCCTAAGTCCAGCATAGCCCGCGGTGTGTTGGCTGCCACAAAGAGCTTTCGGGTGGCCTTGTTCACGCTCACGTCGGTGGCTTGGGCTGACAGCAGCACGGCGGTGAGCAGTTCAAACACGCTGGTATATTCAAGTTCGGTGACAGGCTGTGGATTTGCTGCCTTCAAGGTGGCAAAAAACGGTGCAATGTCTTGTTTTTTCATAAAGCCATTTTTACATGTCTCTTCAATTCGCCTCCCGCCTGAACAACGTCGAAACCTCTGCAATCCGAGAGCTTTTTAAACTGCTTGGCAAGCCCGGCATCATCAGCTTTGCCGGCGGTTTTCCTGATCCTGCTATGTTTGATGTGGAAGGCATCAAAGCGGCATCAGCCAAGGCTCTGGCTGAAGACCCAGGTGCTGCCTTGCAATATGGTGCCACTGAGGGCTTTGGTCCGTTGCGAGACGAGCTGGCCAAGTTCATGGGCTCCAAGGGCGTGACGGTCGATGCCAACGAGCTGATCGTCACCACTGGCAGCCAGCAAGCGCTTGATTTGCTGGGCAAGACCATGATCTCCCCAGGTGACAAAGTCATTGTCGAAGGGCCCACGTTTTTGGCCACCATTCAGTGCTTCAGGCTGTATGGTGCAGAGCTGATCAGTGCGCCGTGTGATGGCCAGGGAGTCAAAACTGACGAATTGGAACGGCTCATTGCCCTTCACAAACCCAAGTTTGTGTATTTGATTCCTACCTTCGGTAACCCCAGTGGCGCCCTGCTGAGCCTAGAGCGTCGCAAAAAAGTGTTGGAGCTGGCGGTCAAGTACAACACGCTGATGGTGGAGGACGACCCCTACGGTGATTTGTACTTTAATGAGCCGCCACCGCCGTCGATGATGGCATTGAGCAGCAGCGTCCCCGGTAGCCGAGATTTGATGGCCTATTGCGGCTCACTGTCCAAAGTGCTGTCCCCTGGCTTGCGCGTCGGCTGGATGATCGCCCAGCCCGAGCTGCTCGCCAAGGCCACGATGTGCAAACAGTTCAGTGATGCCCATACCAGCACTTTTGCCCAGGCCACAGCGGCCCAGTACCTGTTGGCAGGCCGCATGCCAGCAACTTTGAACAATGTACGCACTGTTTACGCCGAACGAGCAAAAGCCATGGGCGATGCGTTGGCGCGCGAGCTGGGCGACGCGGTAACGTTCACGCAACCGCAAGGCGGCTTGTTCTTCTGGGCGCGGTTGACGGGCACAGGTGGCTACATGTCGGACGCCAGCGAATTTGCCAAACGCGCCATTGCACAAGGCGTGGCCTTTGTACCGGGCACCCCTTTTTACGCGGCTGATCCTGATGCAGCCAGCTTCAGGCTTAGTTTTGCAACTGCGGACGTTGGCAAAATTCAGGAGGGTGTTGCGAGGTTAGCGCGTGCCTTGCTGGCAGATTTAGCTGCGCCATCCAATTGAAGTTTGGTTTTTGCAGCGCACAGGCTGACGCAGAGTTGTTTTATGCTTGTGCTAACGAGTTACTAAGGAGATTTTTGTGAAAAAGCTTTTCCCCTCTGCCAATGACGCGCTAAAAGGCGTTGTTCAGGACGGCCAGTTGATGGCGGTTGGCGGCTTTGGCCTGTGCGGTATTCCTGAGGCTTTGATAGAAGCTCTGAAAGACAGCGGCGTTCAAAACCTGACGGTCATATCCAACAACGCTGGTGTTGACGGTTTTGGCCTGGGCAAGTTGCTGGAGTCCCGTCAAATCAAAAAAATGATTGCCAGCTATGTGGGCGAAAACAAGGAATTTGAGCGGCAATACTTGGCCGGCGAGCTTGAGCTGGAATTCACGCCGCAAGGCACATTGGCTGAAAAGCTGCGCGCCGGTGGTTCAGGTATTCCGGCTTTTTTCACCAAAACGGGTGTGGGCACTTTGGTAGCTGAGGGGAAAGAGCTGCGCGAGTTCGACGGCGAAACCTATGTGATGGAACGGGCGCTTCTTCCTGACGTGTCGCTGGTCAAAGCTTGGCGTGCTGACCAGTCAGGCAATCTGCAATTTCGCCTGACGGCGCGTAACTTCAACCCCGCTGCTGCCATGGCGGGCAAAGTATGTATTGTGGAAGTCGAAGAAGTGGTTGAAACCGGTGCGATGCCGCCTGACCAGGTTCACTTGCCCGGCATTTATGTTCACCGCATTGTGTGCAACCCAACGCCTGAAAAGCGCATTGAAAAACGAACCATCACAGAGAAAGCAGGAGCTTAACCATGGCCTGGACACAAGATCAAATGGCGGCCCGTGCTGCGAAAGAACTCCAAGACGGCTTCTATGTCAACCTCGGCATTGGCATCCCTACTTTGGTCGCCAACCATGTCAGTCCTGACATCGAGGTGTGGCTGCAATCGGAAAACGGCATGTTGGGCATTGGTCCGTTTCCGACGGAAGATCAAGTTGATGCCGACCTGATCAATGCGGGTAAACAAACCGTGACGACCATCAAAGGCTCGTCCATTTTCGGTTCCGATCAATCGTTTGGCATGATTCGCGCGGGCAAAATCAACCTGAGCATTTTGGGCGCGATGCAGGTCAGCGAAAAGGGCGATCTAGCCAACTGGATGATTCCTGGCAAGATGGTCAAAGGCATGGGCGGCGCCATGGATTTGGTCGCAGGCGTCAAGCGGGTAATCATTTTGATGGAGCACGTCGCACGCAAGAAAGACGGCACAGAAGACATGAAAATTCTGCCGCAATGCACGTTGCCATTAACAGGCTTGGGTGTGGTCGACCGGATCATCACCGACCTGGCTGTGTTGGACGTGACGCCTAACGGCTTGAAAGTGGTTGAATTGGCGGATGGCGTAACGCTGGAAGCGCTGCAGGCCAAGACCGGAGTCAAACTGATCTAAATTGGGCGGCCTAATGATGATGCCTAGTACAAACCCGCGATCTGTGCTATAATCATTGGCTTGGCTCAGCACACGGGTGCGAACCATTTGTACATCTACCTCACACTTGTGGACTCTTTTGATTGAGTCACCGCTTCAGGCAAATTTCTTGACCTGACTCGTATATTCGTTTGATGGTTGATGTTTTATTAACCATGAACGAAGCGGCCTGCCACAGCGGGCCGTGCAAGTTCTGCTGCCTCACGCTCCAATTAAGCATTGGCGCGTCGGTAGTTGATTAGTGAGAAAAAACATGACTGATTCTTTTGAAGCTCGCGGCGACTCCTTTGCCGAAGCAAACTTTGATGCCGACATCAACGACAGCGCGAGCGTGCTGGAAACATCGTTGGACGCCATCACACCCGAGCCCAACGGCTTTGTAAAATTGGGCTTGGCCAAAGAGCTGCTGCAAGCCGTGGCAGACATGGGCTTTACCCAGCCTACGGCCGTGCAACTGGCAACCATCCCTAAGGCCATGCAGGCTTTGGATGATGAGAACACTGACAAAAAAGCAAAATTTACCGATCTGCTGGTATCCAGCCAAACCGGTAGCGGCAAAACAGCAGCGTTTTTGCTGCCCGTTTTGCACACGCTTTTGAAGCAGCAAGAGGAAGCCGAGCGTTTTGAGCGTGCCGAGTTTGAGCGTTTGTCGGCCGAGGCGATCGCACGTGGCGAAGCACCTGCCAAAAAGCCAAAACGCAAAGACCCTACCAACCTGCGCAACTTCAAGGCTGCCACTCCCGGCGCGTTGATTTTGTGCCCGACCCGTGAACTTGCGCAGCAAGTTTGCGCCGATGCAATTGACCTGGTTCGCCATTGCCGCGGCCTGCGCATTGCCAATGTGGTGGGCGGCATTCCGTACCAGTTGCAAATTGCCAAGCTACAAAACGCTAATTTGGTGGTGGCCACCCCAGGCCGGTTGCTTGACCTGCAACGCAGCATGCAAATCAAACTTGACCAGGTGCAGTTTTTGGTGGTTGACGAAGCCGACCGCATGCTCGACCTCGGCTTTGCTGATGATCTGACCGAAGTCAACCAGCTGACAATTGAACGCAAGCAAACCATGATGTTTAGCGCCACGTTTGCGCCGCGCATCATGCAGTTGGCCACCCGCGTCATGCGCCAGCCCCAGCGTGTAGAGATCGACTCGCCGCACGAAAAGCATGCGTCTATTACCCAATCATTGCATTGGGCCGACAACATGACGCACAAGCGCAAGCTGCTCGACCACTTGCTGCGCGACACGACGATCAACCAAGCCATTGTGTTTGCCTGCACGCAAGTTGAGTGCGACGGTTTGGCCAACGATTTGGTGCAAGACGGTTTCAGTGCCGTTGCGTTGCACGGTGCGCTGGGCCAGGGTCTGCGTAATCGCCGCCTGATGGCTTTCCGCGATGGCCGGGTACAAGTCTTGGTGGCTACCGATGTGGCTGCACGTGGCTTGGACGTACCCACGATCACCCACGTCATCAACTACGGTCTGCCAATGAAAGCGGAAGACTACGTTCACCGCATTGGCCGTACCGGTCGCGCTGGCCGTGAAGGCAATGCGATCACGATTGCAGAATTCCGTGACCGCCGCAAGATTCAGGATATCGAACATTACTCGCAGCAAAACCTCAAAGCCAGCGTGATTGCTGGTCTGGAGCCACAGCAGCGCTTTGCACCAACGTCGGATCGCCCGCGCGGTAACTTTGGTGGGCGTGATGAGCGCAGCGGCCCGCGTGGCAATTTCGGTGGAAATTCTGGTGGGGGCGGCTATGCAGGTCGCAAGCCCGCTGGTGGTGGTTTTAATGCGGGTGGCGGCGATCGTAATTTTGGTGGTGATCGCGGCAATTTTGGCGGCGACAGAGGCGGTAACTTTCAGGGCCGTCCTGCACCACAAGGTAACAATTATGCTGACCGTAGCGGTTTTAATGACCGTGGCCCACGTCGTGATGACAATGGGGGCAACTTTGCGCCGCAAGAGCAGCGCAGCTTTGCTCCGCGTGAGGACCGTAACTTTGCACCGCGCCAGGAGCGGTCATTTGCACCGCGTGGCGATGGGTTCGCCGCTCGCGGCGACGGCTTCGCGCCAAAACCGGCTTTCGCAAAGCCAGCATTCGCTAAACCGGCTGGCAAGGTGTTTGTACCTCGTGACGCGGCTAAAAAATCCGCCAAGTTTTCAAAAGCGCGTGACTGATCAGAGCTGATGAATATGGCGGCTGGTCCGCAAATAAGCCGCTATAGACTAATGTTTTATAGCGGCTTTTTTTATTCTGATCAGGCAACGTTCACGAAGCAAAATCTGTCAATAACTGACCCGCCAGCGGCGGTCTGATCAGCAGCCCTTGGCTGTCCGCAATCTGTTGGCCGTTCACCCACACGCCATGCACGCCCTCAGCGTCCGTCGTGAGTCGCGCCGCACCGCCCGGTAAATCAAAAACACGTCGCTTGGGCCCACGCCCTACGGTTGCCGGGTCAAACAACAGCAGGTCGGCGGCCATACCCTCACGGATGAGGCCCCGATCGGTGATGCCGAAGATGCCGGCTGGCTGCGATGTCAGGCGGCGTATCGCCTCGCTCAGGCTCATTGCTTGTAAATCCCGCACCCAGTGGCCGAGCAGGTGGAGGCCAAAACCTGCATCGTTGAAAAAGGTCAGGTGTGCCCCCGCATCACTGAGCGAGATGATGCTGTTCGGGTGATTCAGCATGCGGCCGACTGCCGCAGTGTCGCTATTGAGCAGCTGCGCGGTAAAGACCGTTTTCAGGTTTTCCGCCAATGCAAGATCCAGCATCACATCCAGCGGGTCGCGTGATTGTGTTCTGGCAATGTCGGCGACAGTGCGTTGCTCAAGCGCGGCGTTAATTGGCAACGCGCATTCGACCACATGCACCTTGTCCCATTCACCGTTAAACAACCGGAAGGTGGTCGGTGCTGCAATCTCTGCACGCACCGACTGCCTGAAGATGTTGTCGGCAAGTACGGCCTTCAGTGCGCTGCCCTGCAGGCCGAGTGCAGGTTTCCAGCTTTGCAAGCCTTCCACGGGATACGGTGATGCTAGGGTGAAGTCCATCGTCAGTGGACAACAAGAGACCTGGCCTGTCAGCCGGTGTCCGCGCGTGTTGGCGTTGGCGATCTGATCAAGGTCTTTGAAAACCGCTTCTGGGTTCGTGCTGTTGTGCAACAGCGCAGCAATCATCACTGGGCTCCCCGATTGTTTGGCCATCTCCTCCAAAAAAGATACGGGCATTTGCCCGCCTTTAGTCACCATGTAGACGCCCTTGCCTTGGCTTGCCATGGCTTTGATCAGTGCCATCATTTCAGCGTCACTTGCCAGGCGTGATGGCATGGGCAAGCCGCCTTCACCGTTGTGTGCCGGGCTGGTGCTGCTGGCAAAACCGACCGCACCGGCAGCCATCGCGTCCCGAACGATGGCTTGCATCTGTTCAATTTCAGTGGGCGTTGCCTCACGCTTGGAGGCATCCTCCCCCATCACCCAGGTACGCACCGAGGAGTGCCCCACGTAGGCAGCGGTGTTCACAACGCAGCCTTTACTGCGCAACATAACAAGGTACTCGGCAAAAGTTTCAAAGCCCCAGTCGATACCGCCTGTCAGTACGTCCAGCGACATGCCTTCAACCTGCGTGAGGTTGCGCATCGTCATCTCTCGGTCAGCGGGTTTGCACGGTGCGATGGTAAAACCGCAGTTCCCGATCACTGCGGTCGTCACTCCCAAAGCCGGGGACGGTTTGAGCGTCGCATCCCAGGTAATCTGCGCGTCAAAATGGGTGTGGCTGTCGATGATGCCGGGCATCAATGCCAATCCTCGTCCATCAATCGTATGACGTGAATTTTCAACGATATTTTGGCTTATAGCCCTTATTTTACCGGCGCAGACAGCTACGTTTTTAATAGCTGGCTCTGCGCCTGTACCGTCAAAAACTAAAGCGCCTTTGATCAGCAAGTCATCCATTTTCTGTCCCCTTAGTCGCGTTACTCCATACCGTTGCGGCTGGCCAGTTCAACAAACAGTCCTGAATGGTCCAAGTCACCCAGACCGTGCTCGATGGCTTGAGCGTATAGCTTTTCAAACAAAGCTGTGACGGGTGTAGTAAAGCCGATTTCGTCAGCCGTTGCCAGCACATTGCGCATGTCCTTGAGCTGGATACTCATGCGAGCTCGGGGGGCAAAGTCGCGCTCGACCATGCGCTGGCCATGAACCTGCAAAATGCGACTGTCTGCAAAGCCGCCGGTAATCGCTTCTTTGACTTTTGCCATGTCTGCTCCTCCGCGCTGGGTGAACAGCAGTGCCTCAGCCACCGCGCCGATGGTGATACCCACAATCATCTGGTTCGCCAATTTGGTGAGCTGGCCACTGCCGTGGGGTCCAACGTGCGTGGCTCGGCCAAAGTGCACAAATACAGGCTGGGCCCGCTCAAAATCTGCAACCTTTCCGCCCACCATGATGACCAGCTTGCCTTCTTCAGCGCCTGTTACGCCGCCAGACACGGGCGCATCTAGGTGCGCTATGCCTAATGCGCCTAGCCGGGCGGCGTGGTCGCGTGCCTCACGGGGTTTGATGGAGGCCATGTCGATAAACAAAGTGCCTGGCTTCATCGCCCCAGCTGCCCCCTGCTTGAAAAGCACATCTTCTACGACGGGGCCGCTTTCCAGCATGCTGACCACAATGTCTGCGGCCTGGACTGCATCTGCGGCTTGGGTGTAAACGGTGGCACCCAACTCAGCAAGGCTGTCAGTTTTGCCTGGTGTACGGTTCCAAACGCTAACCCTGTACCCTGCAGTGCACAGTCGCTCGCTCATCGGCAAGCCCATGTTGCCAATTCCCAAAATAGTGATATTCATAGTGATCTTTTGATGCAATGGATATGACCATCATGCGGTCATAACAAGCGAAAGGCTTTCACCTTGCTTTCAGGCTGCTTTCTGGAGGGGTGTTGCAAACATGCTCTCCATCTCCCGCCGTACCTTGTAGGCATCGGTCGAGGTTTCCATGGCCACATCAGCCCAGCTCAGGCACTGGCCTTTTTTAACCGGGCGTATCACCTTCACGTTGTGTGCCAGGCCCAAAGGCAGACCGCCGAAATGCAATGACTTGTCAGCAGGCATCAGCTTTCCCCATACTGTGTAACCACCTTCCCCGTCCAGCAGGTCACCGGGGGTCAGATCTCGCTTGGCGGTAGCCACCACGTCGGCGTTCCAGCAGGTCGCCACGCCTGTCGGTTCACCGCGCAGTGCGACGCTGGCAACCGAGACACCAACTTCAAGCCCGATCAAATGCCAGCGCTTGTACAGCGTGAAGTAACGCCCGCTTGGGTCGGTGTGGGCGTTGTATTCTTCAAAGCAGTTTTTGATGTAGTCGGTTTCGGCCTCAACTGTCACCCACACGCCCATCCGTATGTCGTACGGAATCTTCCGGCCATTGGGCTCCAGTGACGAGATCACCTCGACCATGCCTTTTCGCTCCAACACGCCACCCTCGCTGATCGGTCGCGTCACAAACGGGATGTCTTCCACACTCGCGGGTGGATACAACAGTCCATTACTCGGGACTGTCAAACCTGTGGCGTTGGCAACTGCAGTGGATTCAATGGAGGGTTTTGAGCCATCCAGAAAGCTGTTGAACATCTTGGGGTTCAGCCCGCCGCGCGCAGCTTGCTCAGGTGTCAGGCCGTAATTGCTCCAAACGGTGTCCGGTGTACTTTCAGAAAAATGCGGTAACCATTTATGTCCTCGGCCTGCAGCAATGACTGGGAAGCCGCAGGTGCGCGCCCAGTCCACCAAATCGCAAATCAGCGCAGGTTGGTCGCCAAACGCCAGCGAATACACAACCCCCGCCGCTGCGGCTTTGCGAGCCAATAGGGGCCCGCAGAATGCATCAGCTTCTACCGTCACGTTCACCACATGCTTACCGTGCGCAAACGCTTGCAGACAATGTTCAACTGCAGCTATAGGGTTGCCTGTGCATTCGACAACAATGTCGATTTGTGGGTGCGTCACCACTGAGCGCCAGTCATCAGTAATCCAGGTTGCACCTGTTTGGATAGCTGCTTGCGCTGATTCTGCTTGGGTTAAAAGCGGATTCCATCCCACACGCGCAAGGTTAGTCCGTGCCGCATCGGGTGACAGATCAGCAATAGCCACCAGATGTACGCCCGGTGTTTTTGGAATTTGCGCGAGGTACATGCTGCCGAATTTGCCTGCACCAATCAAGCCGATACGGATCGGCTTTTTGTCAGCGGCGCGTTGCTGGAGTTTCGTATAAAGGTTCATAAAAGGAGTTCTTGATTCACGCGGCCATTTTGAATTCATCAATCGAAGTGACCAGTGCACTGGCGGGCACGCCATCCTTCCACGGCAAATCGACCGGATAGTCTTTCACCAGGCAGTCGTCAGGCAGGCAATCAATAGGCGTGAAGTCCCGGTGCGCGATGTACTCCGGGCGTTTGTGGCGACGAATGTGATTGCTGACAGCGCATAGGCTGAGGTAAACACTGACCCGGTCAAACGGTGACAAGTTGCTGCCAGACGCGTGAACCAAGCAGGAGTGAAACAAAATCATCGAGCCTGCCGGGCCTTTGGGACTGACGATACCGCCTTCTTTGCCACCGGCTCTTTGCACCAGTTGGCGAATCAGGTTGTTGTCAACCGTCCAAAGCGGATAGCTGGTGGTCGTCAGGTCGTGTTTGGCTTCAACCACGCCTTTTTTGTGGCTACCGGGGATAAACATCAGTGGGCCGTTGTGCTCCGTCACATCGTCCAGAAAGATCGCGATGTTCATGGCGCGCTCAGTGGGCATGTGGTCGTCGTTCAGCCAAGTGCCGTAATCTTGATGCCATTGCCACACGTCACCCTCAAAGGCCATCTTGCCGTTGATCTTGAACTGGTGCATGTACAACCTTTCTCCCAGCAGGCTTTCAACTGGCTCGATCATGCGCGGGTGCCGCGCCAGTTTGGCAAACGGCTCGCTGTACATGTGGGCTGCAAAGTTGGTACGCACTGCGTCTTTTCCTTTTTCTCGCACGTTGTAGTCCTCGCGGCGGCTGTACAGCTCAGGTACGGCATCGGTCAGGTTTTGTGTTTCTTCTGGGGTGAAGTGGCCCGGGAAGAAGAGGTAACCGTCGCGGTCAAACTGAGCGAGTTGGCCTGCAGTCAATTTCATGATGTGTCTCCTGGGTTGTTTAAGAGTTTTTAAAAGGCTTGTTGAAAAAGGCTTGAGTCATCAAATCGGCCAAGTTGCGACCTGCGTCTTCGCCGTGCTGGCGTATCAGGCTTTCAGCTTGGGTCTCATCACCCTGCGCAATCGCCTGGGCGATGGATTCGTGCTCATCCCAGATGGATTCACGCATGGTCGACAACTGCAACACAGCACCCATGGCGCGGCGGATGTGGTGCCAGTGTGTTTGCGCAGTTTGTGCAATCAGCGGATTGCCCGAACCTGCATATATGGCGTTATGAAAAGCCGCGTCAGCGGTCATCATGGCCTTGATGTCAGACCCGCGTGCGGCCAGACGCCCTTGGGTCATCAGTTGCGCGTCCAGCACAAGCTTGGCGCGCGCGGCTAGTCTGGCCGCCAGCGCGTCCAGCGCGCTTCGTACCTGATAGATCTGCACCAGCGTTGTGACGTCCAGTGGCGCGACCAGCACACCACGTCCCGGGGCGTCGAGCACAAAGCCGTCCTTGCGCAGCAGGCGCAACGCCTGCAACACCGGCTGGCGCGACACCGCCAATTGCTCTGCAATGTCTTCTTGCATGATGCGTGCACCGGGCGGCAGGGTGCCGTCGCTGATAGCGTCCAGCAAGCTGGCATAAACCTGCTCAACCAGATCGGGCGTAGATTCAATTTTGATGAAGTGGGTGACCATAATTAAACTCTGTATACAGAATACGTTGAGTTCAAGATTCTGCGTCTCGGGTTAACCCGCAATCAGCATGCCCATGGCGCGAATGTGCAAAGATAGCGCCGACTCATTCATTGTCAGGACATCAACATGAACCTCAAAGACCCCGCGTGGCTGGACAGCATGTACAACAACCGCAGCCTGGTGCCAGACTACGCTAGCTACTTTGACAACTGGGTGCAAACCTCAAAATCAGTTCGGGGCAACCAGCGCTGCACGCTGGATGTGGCATACGGCCAATCTCAAGGCGAAAAGTTGGATGTTTTCCCGGGTGCACCCAAAGACGCGCCTGTCATGGTGTTTATTCACGGTGGCTACTGGCGCTCGCTTGACAAGGCCGATCATTCGTTTGTGGCACCCGCCTTCACCGCGCAAGGTGCGTGCGTTGTGGTGGTTAACTACGACTTGTGCCCGGCAGTCACGATTCCTGAAATCATGATGCAAATGGTGCGGGCCTTGGCTTGGACATACCGCAACATTGCGCAATACGGCGGCAATCCCAAGCGCATCACAGTGGTGGGCCATTCGGCAGGCGGGCACTTGGCGGCCATGTTGTTGGCTTGTGTGTGGAAGACCTACGCCAAAGATTTGCCTGTAGATTTGGTGAAGAACGCGTTGTCTATTTCGGGCTTGTACGACCTGGAGCCCTTGCGCCATGCGCCGAATCTGAAGGATTC
>JBBRDA010000025.1:0-29660 GCA_038204335.1 Burkholderiales bacterium | reverse complement strand
CGCTGTCGTGTCGGTCGTGCTGTACGGCACCTTTGTATTGGTCCAAACGGTACGCCACCGCGACTATTTTTTGCCTGAAAACGCCGCTGCCGATGAAGAAACTCACGCTGCGCCACCTTCAAACGCCGTTGCACTTGCCAGCCTTGGGCTGCTGCTGACCTGTTTGGGGGCGGTGGTTCTGCTGGCCAAAGCCTTGGCACCGGTGATTGAATCGGTGGTCAGTCAGGCAGGCGCACCCGAGGCACTGGTGGGTGTGATCATTGCTGCGGTGGTGCTGCTGCCCGAAGGCCTGGCCGCCCTGCGCGCGGCGCGTGCAAACCGCCTGCAAACCAGTTTGAACTTGGCTCTGGGCTCCGCCCTGGCGAGCATCGGCTTGACTATTCCAGCGGTGGCTATCGTTTCAATCGCCACCGGCTGGACATTAACCTTGGGACTGGATGCCAAGTCCAGTATTTTGCTGATGCTGTCGCTGCTGGTGACAACGCTGTCACTGGGCACAGGCCGCACGACTGTCTTGCAGGGTGTGGTTCATCTGGTTATTTTTGCGACCTACCTTTTCACCACGGTGATTCCGTGATGTGCGGCTTTGATCTTGCCTACTGATCAAAGCCATTGATGCCAAGCCACTTTCACCTCACGTAGGTCGCCAGCGCTTGAACGGTGCGCGCAGTAGCGCCCTGATGCGCTGAAGCAAAGGCAAGCGCCGCCTGCGACATGCGGCTTTGGGCATGCTGATCACCGACGCATTCGACAGCCCAGCTCACAGCGCCTGCCATATCCTGCACTCGCCGGGCTGCTCCCGCAGACGCAGCCAGCTCAGCGGCTTCTAAAAAGTTAAAGGTGTGCGGCCCCATCACGACGGGGCAGCCGCAGGCGGCAGCTTCAATCAGGTTTTGCCCGCCGAGCTTTTCAAAACTACCACCCAGCAACGCCACATCACTGAGGGCGTAGTACAGAGCCATGTCGCCCAGCGTGTCGCCCAACCAGACATCAGCGGCCATGGCTTCAGGATTCTCCAACGGGCTGCCCAGCCAGCTTGAGCGGCGCGACAGCGCCAAGCCGTGCTGCACCACCAGCGCAGCCACGTCATCAAAACGCTGTGGGTGGCGCGGCACGATCAGCCATTTGATGGGTTTTTGACTCGCTATATTTTGAGTAGCTGCTTGCGCCCGAATTTGTTGGCTTACAGCCTTTATTTCTTCCAGAAAAGGGGCTTCTTCACCTTCTCTTGAGCTGGCAAACAGCACCACGGGCTGCTTCAATGCGCTGCGCCACGCCCTGCCGATGGCCTGCTTGGCTGGACTCGGCGCCGCATCAAACTTCAGGTTACCAAAAACAGTGGCAGCATCCACACCAAGCTGCCGATAACGCTTGGCGTCCGCTGCGGTTTGCGCATACACCGCCGTCACGGCAGCATAGGCCGGGTAAGCCAGTGGCGACATGCGCAAGGCTTGCTGCAAGGACTTGTCAGACAGACGGCCATTGACCAGAACCAGCGGTATGTTGCGCGCTTTGGCAGCAGCCACAGCACATGGCCAGACTTCAGTTTCCATCAGCAAAGCCAAGCGCGGCTTGAAATGCTCAAAAAATCGCTCAACCACTGAAGACGTGTCCCACGGCTGCCAGACTTGAACATCCCCAGGCTGCAGCAGCGCTTGACCTTCAGCGCGCCCGGTGGCCGTGCCATGGGTCAGCAGCAGGCGTAGCCCGGGATGCTGCTCACGCAGCGCCTTGAGCAGGATGGCAGCGGTTCGGGTTTCACCCAGCGACACAGCGTGCAGCCAAACCAGCTCAGAGGACGTTTCCACTTTTTGCCTGTAGCGCCCGAAACGCTCATCGATCGATTCGCCATAACCGGGCTCTTGCAAGGCCCGCTTGGCCATTTTGCGGCGCAGCAGGGGCTGGGCCAGGCGCATCAGACCTGAATAAATACCCAGAACAAAGCGGGTCATGAGGCAGCACTTTCAACCTGCAACCAGGCCTGCCAAACCGCCTCAACCGCAGGTCTCGCAGAATCAAACACGCTGACCTGACGGGCAGAGCCCACCGGGCCGGTGCGCCAGGCCGTGTCAAAGTTATACAGTTGCACATGCGGCAAGCCCAGCGCCACGGCAATATGGCTAACTCCGCTGTCAACACCGATCGCACCCTGGCATGCGCCAAGTTGTTGAGTCAGTTGGTCGAGCGACAGCAACGGCCCAACCGTCGCAGGCTCACCGATTTGGGTAGCGATGGCCTGGCTGGTGGCCAACTCGTTAGTGCTGCCGTGCACCAGCATGACATGGTAGCCATGGGCTGTAAAGCGCTGGCCCAGTTCAACCCATTTTTGCAGCGGCCAGGTTTTGTCTTGGCGCGAGGTGCCATGTATAAACGCTATTTTTTTAGGAGCTTCTTGCGCCCGTATTAATGGGACTGCAGGCAGTTTTAACCCATAGTTTGGCGATGGTTCCAAGCTTTTTAGCCCGTAACCGAGTGCCTTGGCTGCGAGTAGCCGGGCGCGGGCCACAGCGTGGATGTGAGGCTCAAGTTCTATCGCCACATCGGCCACCCAACGGGTCGGTGCTTCATACCCCGAGCCGTCGGTCTGGTTGGCCATCGCGTAGCGTTGACCGCTCGTCGTTAGCTTGGCCAGACGCGCCACCAGAGCCGATTTGGTCAAACCTTGCAGGTCAATGACCGCGTCGTAGTGGGTGGTTTGCAGGTCAGCTTTGAAGGCACGCCATTCACGCCGCGTTTGCGCCGCCCACCATGATTTGCGCCATCGCCGCAGCTCACACGGGATGATGCGGTTAAGACCCTGAACTTGTGCGAGCAGCGGTGCAAAAGCCTTTTCAACCACCCAATCCATCTGCGCATCAGGCAGAGCCGCCAAAATATCTTGCACAACTGGCAGCGTGTGCACCACGTCGCCCAGTGATGAGAGCTTGACCAAGAGGATTTTCACGACTGAGTTCACAAACATCTATACAGACGAAGCGATGAGCTTGTGGACTTTTTCCCTTCAAGTAGGGGCCGCGGAACCGGCTTTGCCGGGCCGCAGGCGCAGCGCCCCCTCGGGGGGCAGAGAAGTACACGAAGTGACGAGCGTGGGGGCAACATGTCTAATGCGACGAGGCCGCAAAACTTGCATCAGGTTTGACGCTGCGCAGCAGCGCGAGCATGTCTGCCTCGATACGGTGAAGTGCAGCTTCGGTATGCCCTTCAAAACGCAGCACGAGCACTGGTGTGGTGTTGGACGCTCGAATCAAACCAAAACCATCAGGCCAATCGACGCGCACGCCGTCAATGGTGTTCAAGACGGCAGGTGCGGGAAAGTTAACAGCTTTAACCAGCGCCTCCACCACAGCATGTGGCTCGCCCTCCTTGCAGGTCACATTCAGTTCAGGCGTACTGAAACTCGTGGGCAGTGCATTGAGCACCGCGCTTGCGTCCTTTGATCGACTCACGATCTCCAGCAGCCTCGCCCCCGCGTAGGTGCCATCGTCAAAACCATACCAACGCTCTTTGAAAAAGATATGCCCGCTCATCTCGCCGCCCAGCGGGGAGTTGATCTCCTTCATCTTTGCCTTGATCAGAGAATGCCCGGTTTTAAACATCAGCGGCTTGCCGCCAGCGGCTTCAATTTCAGGCGCTAGGCGCTGTGAGCATTTCACGTCAAACACAATCGTGCCGCCGGGTACGCGTGAGAGGACATCGCGCGCAAAGAGCATCATCTGACGGTCTGGATAGATATTTTGACCGTCTTGGGTAACGATACCCAAACGGTCACCGTCGCCATCAAAAGCCAGGCCAAGTTCGGCTCCGGAGGTGTTCAGCGCGTTGATCAAATCACGTAGGTTCTCAGGCTTGCTCGGGTCGGGGTGGTGATTCGGGAAGTTGCCATCAACCTCGCTGAACAGCTCGATCACCTCACAACCCAGCGCGCGGAAAATCTCTGGTGCTGAAGCCCCAGCAATGCCGTTGCCAGAGTCGATCACAATTTTCATGGGGCGCGCCAGCTTGATGCCGCTGACGATGCGCTCGCGGTAGGCGCTTGACACATCGACTTGGGAGACTTTGCCCGCTACTGTTGCAATGGCAGCGCTGTCAGCTTCCATCACGGCGCGAAGCCCCTGTATGTCATCGCCGTAAATCGCCCTACCCGCCAGCACCATCTTGAAGCCGTTGTAGTCCTTCGGGTTGTGGCTGCCTGTGACCTGAATGCCCGATGTGCAAAGTGTGTTGGCCGCAAAGTAAAGCATCGGCGTGGTGACCATGCCCACGTCGATTACATCAACGCCGCTGGTAGCCAGCCCGCGGATCAGGGCGGCGGCTAATGTGGGTCCACTCAAACGGCCATCACGGCCAACGGCAACTGCTTTTTCGTTCGCTGCAAGTGCTGCGGCACCGAAGGCCTTGCCCAATGCAAAAGCCACCTCGTCATTGATGGTCGTCGGCGTCACACCGCGAATGTCATAAGCCTTGAAAATTGATGCGTTGAGCTGCATGGGATGTCCGCAATCGTTTGAAAGAATAGGCCTTGATTGTAGGTTGCCAGCCTACGGGTGAGGTGTCCGAAAACGGCTAGTCAAAACCGGCCGCACGGGTAAGATCAATGCCATGAAAGCGCAAGACAGCAATGCCCATATCAGCCAATCTCTAGACGCCTGCTACGCGGCTTTGAAGGCGCGCGACGCGCGCTTTGACGGTAGCTTTTTTACCGGGGTGACGTCGACCGGCATTTACTGCCGCCCGGTGTGCAGCGTTAAAGCACCCAAGCGCGAGAACTGTCGCTTTTTTTGCCACGCAGCTCAGGCTGAATGCGCTGGCTTTCGGCCTTGCCTGCGCTGCCGGCCCGAGCTGGCACCGAATTCGGTGGTTTGGTCTATACAGGATGCGTCTTACATCCTGGCGCATCAAGCTGCCAAACTGCTCGATGAACCGGAAGGCTGGCTAGACAGTCCGCCATCGGTTGAAAAGCTCGCTTTAAAACTCGGCATCAGTGACAGGCATCTGCGGCGAATTTTTGAAGCGCAATTTGGCGTGTCGCCCCTTCAGTATTTGCAAACGCGCAGGCTGCTGACCGCCAAGCAACTGCTGGCCGACACGCAGTTGCCCATCACGCAAATCGCGCTGATGAGCGGCTTTGCCAGCGTGCGACGCTTTAACGCCGCATTCGCTGCGCATTACCAGTTAAACCCGACGCAGTTGCGGCGCGCTGCACCCAAGGCCGATGGCTTGCAAGGCATGACCGTGAAGCTTGGTTACAGGCCGCCGTATGACGTGGCAGCGATGCTGGCATTTATGGAAACCCGACGCATACATACTATTGAATCAATAGCTGCTTGCGCCCACAAATATTGGGTTAAACGTACATTTGGCGTTCAAGTGGCGGGTGAAAAGCATACCGGCTGGCTGCATGTGCGGTTTGATGAGGCTCGGCACCAATTGGTCTTGACCGTCAGCGACTCACTGCACGGCGTCTTGCCGCTGGTCATACGCCGGGTACGTGCCGCGTTTGACCTGGACGCTGACCCCCAAGCCATCAACGCTGCGCTGCACGGCGACTTTCCCACGGGCGATGGTCTGCGCGTGCCCGGCGCGATGGATGGCTTTGAACTTGCGGTACGTGCCGTGCTGGGCCAGCAGATCACAGTGGCAGCAGCGCGAACACTGGCGCAGCGGCTGGTCGACACATTTGGCGAGCCGATTTCAACGCCGTGGCCAGAACTAACGCGGCTCTTTCCATCACCAGCAGTGCTCGCTGGCGCCAGCAGCGACGCGCTGGGGCAGCTCGGTATCGTCAGGCAGCGGCAAGCGGCGATTGTTGGCCTGGCAAAAGCAGTCGATGGCGGCCTACAGTTACATGGCGGCGCGGATGTAGAAGCCTCCATCGAAGCTTTGACAAGCCTGCCCGGTATTGGCGACTGGACCGCGCAGTACATTGCCATGCGCGCACTGCGCTGGCCGGATGCTTTTCCGGCAGGTGATGTGGCCTTGCACAAGATATTGGGTGTGCAAGGGCTGAAACACCCGGCGCGGCTGGCTGAGGCAGCCGCCCTGGCCTGGAAGCCGTGGCGCAGCTATGCGGTGATCCGCACCTGGTCAGGTTCATGGCGTGGCGCAGAAACTTGAACGCTATTTATTCAGGAGCTGCTTGCGCCCGTATTTATTGGTCTACAGCCCTAAATGACACCTTAAATCGACTGAAAAAGCGCTGACAATGCACTCAAAAGGCAAAAGATCATGAAATTTGACCCCTCCATCGTTCAAACCCACTTTCAAAGCCCGCTCGGCCCGATGACGCTGGCAGCAACACAGGCTGGTCTGGCAGGCGTTTGGTTTGTCGGGCAGCGACATTTGCCGCCTGAGCTTGCCACGGCTGCAAGCTGGCCAAAAGACGCCAACAACCCGGTTCTGAAGAAAACCGCTTTGCAATTGGCGCAATATTTTGCTGGTCAGCGGCATGATTTTGATATGCCACTTGATCTGTCAGGGGGCACAGTCTTTCAACAATCGGTGTGGCGAGCACTCCTTGCCATCCAGTCGGGTCAAACGACCAGCTACGGCAGTATCAGCAAGAAAATTTCAAATCCTTCAGCTGTCAGAGCGGTAGGCGCAGCCGTGGGGCGCAACCCCATCAGCATCATCGTACCCTGCCACCGGGTGCTGGGTGCAGACGGCTCATTGACAGGCTATGCTGGAGGACTTGACCGTAAAACCGCGCTGCTCCGGCTTGAGGGCGCACTTGCCGAGAACCTGTTTTGACAACTGCTAAAAAAGCCTGGCTGGCCGACTATATGGCGCTGGGTGCGCTGTGGGGTTCGTCCTTTTTATTCATGCGTTTCAGTGCGCTGGAGTTTGGTGCGATGGCCACAGCCGCTGGGCGTGTGGCCATAGCCGCCGCGTTTTTGCTGCCGATTATGTTGATCAAAGGCTTGGTGCCAGAGCTTAAAAAACACTGGGTGAAGATTTTCTTCATGGGCGTTTTCAGTTCCGCTATTCCATTTGCCCTGTTTGCCTACTCGCTGCTGTCCATCACCACTGGCTTGTCTGCCATTTTGAACGCCACCGTACCAATGTTTGGTGCCTTGGTCGCGTGGGTCTGGCTGAAAGACAAACCGGCCTTATCACGCATCACAGGTATCGTGATCGGCTTTACTGGTGTTGCCTTGCTGGCTTGGGACAAAGCCACCTTCACGCCCAACGCATCGGGCGCAACGCCTGGCTGGGCCGTTTTGGCCTGCTTGCTGGCCTGCCTGTGCTACGGCGTCGCTGCCAGCTTTGCCAAAAAGTACTTGGCAGGCATTAACCCCATGGTGACCGCAGCGGGCAGCCAAATTGGGGCAACATTGGGCTTGGCTGCACCCGCCATCTGGCTGTGGCCTGTCAAAACACCTAGCACCACGGCTTGGCTGGCATTGTTGGTACTGGGCGTGGCCTGTACGGGCATCGCCTACATCCTGTACTTCAGGCTGATTGAAAATGCTGGCCCGCAGCGCACGCTGACAGTGACGTTTTTAATCCCGGTATTTGCCGTGTTTTACGGGGCTGTCTTTTTACGCGAAATCGTTACGCCGTGGATGCTGCTCTGCGCAGCGGTGATTGTGTGCGGCACCGCGTTGGCGACAGGGCTGGTCAAGTTCAAAAAATAGGGTTTAAAGCAAGCCCGCCACGACGTTGATGCTGAGCGCCAGAATCAACATATTGAAGCCAAACGACAGCACACCGTGCACCATCGTCAAACGGCGCATCTCGCGCGAGGTGACCTGGACATCTGACACCTGGGATGTCATGCCGACCACGAAAGAATAGTAAAGAAAATCGAAATAGTCCGGGTCTTGCCCGCCCGGAAATTGCAGGCCGGGACCATCCGGTTCGCCAAGCTTTTCCTCTTGGTAGTAAAGATGCGCGTAGTGGAATGTGAAAATCGTTTGGATAAAAAGCCAAGACACAGCCAGCGCAAATACCGACAACCCAACATGCAACGCCTTTTGAACACCCGACAGGTCACGGCTTTGTTGCATCAAGACTGTGATCGCTGCCACGCAAGCGGCTGTGGCCAGCAACAAGACGAACAGCAGCACCAGGCCGCGCTCGTCCTGCGCCTGCGCCCGCAAGCGGGTGCGCTTGGCGTCAAAGCCCACGCACAGCCACCACGCCAAAAACAGATAAACCACAAGCCCCACGCACCACCCCAACAAACCGCGAAACTGCCAGCCGGTTTGAATCGGCATCGCAACCGTAGCAAGACCCACAGCCAAGCCATACATCAGGCGTTGCGGGCCGGTGGTTTCTGAGAGGTGTTTGCGCATGGAATGGTTGAGCTTATTGTGGATGGGTCAGCGCCACAGAGACTGAAAATCAAACGACAGTTGCCGATGATGCCGAATCGACAACAAATAAATTGTGGTGTCAAAGCGCGCATAAAGCACGAGGTAATGAGACATCACATATTCGCGTATCTCGCCATCCTTAGCAATGGCCTTAAGCTTGCGTTTAAGGGCACTTATCGCATTACTTGCTTCTACCGAGCGCGTAGGTCGCTCAAATAACAATCTACCCATGCGGGGGAAGCGTTCGAGGTTTGGAACGACGGTATCTAAAAGCTCATTCAGCAGCGCATCAAAAGCTTGAGGTGCATCAGCTACTTGTAAGAACTCTTCCGCTTCTTCAAGATTGCGCTCAAAGTTGGCTGTGAGTTTGACGATATGTCGGATTGTCATCGCGCACCTGCTGTTCAGGCAGACGCCTTGACAGCACGGCGGCGCTTCAAAGCAGTCAGGGTACTGCGCGCGTCTTTGACCTTACCCGCAGCAATATCAACCAAGCCCTTGCTTGCGTCTTCAATCAGCAAAAGGTGAATGCGCTCCCGCTCAAGCTGGTGGTAATAGTCCAGCCGTTGCGCGTCGATGATGGCGACATAGCTCTCGCCATTTTTGGTGATAATTTTTTCAGCACCCGCTTTGACCTGCTCAACTAAATCAGACAGAGTTGCGCGAGCTTGGGTTAGGGGAATTACGTCGCTTGCGGTGAATGCCATAGTCAGCTCCATCAGATTTAACTGCACACAATACTGTGCATTATGCAGGTTCACCACATCTGTGTTTGACCGGCTGGGCTAGAAGGAACACCACGGCGATCGCGGTTTGAAATAACTGACAGAGGACAACAAAGTTTACAAAGCAAAAAGCCCTGTCACTCAACGAGGTACAGGGCTTTTAAACTGGCGGAGCGGACGGGACTCGAACCCGCGACCCCCGGCGTGACAGGCCGGTATTCTAACCAACTGAACTACCACTCCTGGTAGTGGTAACTTTTGCTCTTTCGAGCCAAGTTGCTTGCCCTTGCGAGCCAGCGATTACCTACTTGTGCCGTCTCACTTTTCAGTGAAAACTTGGCGACCCCACGGGGATTCGAACCCCGGTACTCACCGTGAAAGGGTGATGTCCTAGGCCTCTAGACGATGGGGTCAAAGCCTTAAACTGATACTTAACTTGCCGGACAGATCTTTTACAAATCATTCCGGCAAAAACCTACTGAATCAAATTCTTCTCAACGATTCACCAACGAACAACTCAATGTAACTTTGGTGGAGGTAAACGGGATCGAACCGATGACCTCTTGCATGCCATGCAAGCGCTCTCCCAGCTGAGCTATACCCCCTCTGGAAAGTACATTGCTGCAAATTCCGTCAAGCCTTGAATTATAGCCCGAAAACTTCCGCCCTATCAACCCTTGAGTCTGGAAATCACATCCGCCCTGACCATCAACTCCAAAATCGCGTCGAGCGATGGCGTTTGGGGCGTGCCCAAGACGAGCACGCGAACCGGCATGGCGAGTTGCGGCATTTTCAAACCAGTCTGTGCCAGCACCTCCTTGATGGCTGCTGCAATACCGGCTTTGCTCCACTCACAGGTCGCCAACGCATCGGCCAGCAGGGTCAATGCCGGGCGCACTGCATCCGTCACATGTACCTGTACATCGTCAGCACTGGCTTGAGCGCTTTTGATCAGCACCTGAAGCCAGTTGGCCAGTTCGACCAGCGTGCTACAGCGGTCTTTGAACAAGCCGCAACCGCGCGCCAATAGCGCGTCGTCCAAACCCAGCGCCACATCTGATGCAAGAAACGGTTTGACCGCTTCAGCCAGCGCGGCGTCGCTCATGGCTTTCAAATGTTGCGCGTTGACCCAGCGCAGCTTGGCCTCGTCAAACTGCGCAGCGCTTTTACCCAAGTGATCCAGATTGAACCAGGCCACAAACTGTTCGCGGCTAAAAATTTCGTCGTCACCATGGCTCCAGCCCAGGCGGGCCAGGTAGTTGACCATGGCATCAGGCAGATAGCCTTCAGCAGCATATTGCGTGACGGCTTTGGCGCCATTGCGTTTGCTCATCTTCTCGCCCAGCTCATTGAGCACGGTGGGCAAATGCGCATACACCGGCACATCTTTACCGAGGGCTTTGAAGATGTTGATCTGGCGCGGCGTGTTGTTGACATGGTCGTCGCCGCGAATCACGTGGGTGATCGCCATGTCGATGTCGTCCACCACCACGCAAAAGTTGTAGGTCGGTGTACCCACGGCTTCGCCGTTTTGAGCTGGCCGGGCAATGACGAGGTCATCGAGTTCGTCGTTGCTGATCTCAATGCGACCTTTGACTTTGTCATCCCACACCACGCTGCCACCTTGCGGATTTTTAAAACGCAGCACGGGCTGAATGCTTTCGGGAATGGTTGGCAAAACCTTACCGGGTGCAGGCCGCCAAGTGCCGTCGTAACGCGGCTTTTCTTTGGCTGCGGTTTGGGCTTCACGCAGCGCGTCCAGCTCGGCGATGCTCATGTAGCAGGGGTAGACATGTCCAGCGGCTTGCAAGTCAGCCAGCACGGCCTTGTAGCGGTCCATGCGCTGCATTTGGTAGAACGGGCCTTCGTCGTGGTTCAGCCCGAGCCAGCGCATGCCTTCAAGAATGACATCGACAGACGCCTGATTCGAGCGTTCAACATCCGTGTCTTCTATCCGCAAAATAAAGTCGCCGCCGGTGGAGCGTGCAAACGCCCACGGATACAAGGCTGAGCGGATGTTGCCGAGGTGAATAAAGCCGGTGGGCGACGGGGCAAATCTTGTGCGTGTCTTCATGCCAAGCTGTCCAGACCGCGCCGCAGATCGGCCTTGATGTCTTCCACATGGTCCAGACCCACAGCCAGCCGAACCAACCCTTGACTGATACCTGCTGCCTGGCGCTGCTCTTCCGTCAAGCGGCCATGCGACGTCGTACCGGGGTGGCAAATGATGGTTTTGGTGTCGCCCAGATTGGTGGCGATGCTCACAACTTGTGTGCTGTTGATGACATGAAACGCATTGGCGCGTGCAGCTTCGACCGTGTCACCGCGCACATCAAATGACAGCACGGCACCGCCCATCCCCGACTGCTGGCGCATCGCCAGTTCATGCTGAGGATGTGAGGCCAGGCCAGGGTAATAAACCCGCGCCACGTTCGGCTGGGCTTCCAGCCACTTGGCAACGGCCAGTGCGTTCGCGCTTTGCGCTTGCATGCGTATGTTCAGTGTTTCGAGTCCTTTCAAAACCACCCAGGCATTGAAGGGCGCGAGCGTCATGCCAGCGGTCCGAACAATCGGGCCGAACACATCGACAATCAGTTTTGAAGGTCCGCAAATCGCTCCCGCCATCACGCGGCCCTGACCATCCAGATATTTGGTGCCCGAGTGAATGATCAGATCTGCGCCAAACTCCACTGGGCGCTGCAAGGCGGGGGAGCAAAAGCAGTTATCAACCGCCAGCAACGCACCCGCGCTGTGCGCCAGGTCTGCCAATGCGGCGATGTCGCAGACCTCGGTCAGCGGATTGGTGGGTGTTTCGGCAAACAGCAGCTTGGTGGTGGGGCGCAGTGCAGCTTTCCATTCAGCCACATTGGTCTGCGACACAAAGGTAGTCTCCACACCAAACTTGCCAAACTCACGGCCGATCAAGGCGATGGTCGAGCCAAACATGGAGCGCGAACAGATCACATGGTCACCCGCCTTGAGCAAGCCCATGCACATCATCAGCGTTGCGCCCATGCCGGTGGATGCACCAATGGCGGCTTCAGTGCCCTCCATCGCGGCAAGTCGGCGCTCAAAACTGGTCACTGTCGGATTGGACGTGCGGCCGTAGGTGTAGCCCTCTTCAGTGCCGGCAAAACGCCTTGCCGCGGTTTCAGCATCAGGCTGCAAAAACCCGCTGCTCAGGTACAGCGCTTCAGAGTTTTCACCATACTGGCTGGGGTCGATCGCAACGCGCACGGCCAACGTGTCACGGTGCAGGTTGTCAGGCAAGTTTCTTTGGGTCATCTTCAGGCTTCTTGTGGGTTTGGCAAGGCCAGGCGCGACACGTCGACACCGCCTTCTTCGCTGCCATCGATACGTTGCGCGTTCATGCTGGCAATGGTTTCAGCGGTGATGTCACCGGTGATGTACACACCGTCAAAGCAGGAGGCGTCAAAACCGTCGAGCTTGGGGTTGAGCGAGCCAATCGCGCGCTTCATGCCAGCAACGTCTTGGTAAATGAGCGCGTCGCACCCAATCACCTGACGAATCTCCTCAACCGTGCGGCCATGTGCCACCAATTCATCAGGGGTCGGCATGTCAATGCCGTACACATTGGGAAAGCGCACGGGCGGCGCGGCGCTGGCAAGGTACACCTTGCGCGCGCCTGCGTCACGCGCCATCTGCACGATTTCACGGCTGGTGGTACCGCGGACGATCGAGTCGTCCACCAGCAGCACATTGCGCCCCTTGAACTCGCTGGCGATCACATTGAGCTTTTGGCGCACCGATTTCTTGCGCACGCCCTGCCCCGGCATGATGAAAGTACGCCCCACGTAGCGGTTTTTAACAAAGCCCTCACGGTACGGAATACCCAGTAAATGCGCCAGTTGTGTGGCGCTGGGGCGGCTTGATTCAGGGATCGGGATGATCACGTCAATCTCATTGGGCGGCACGGTTGAGACCACCCGCTTGGCCAGTGTCTCGCCCAGGTTCAAACGCGCCTGGTAGACCGAAATGCCGTCAAGCACCGAGTCTGGCCGGGCCAAGTAAACAAACTCAAAAATACAGGGGTTCAGCGTGGCTTTGTCGGCACATTGCTGCGCATGCACGTTGCCGTCCATGTCCACAAACACTGCCTCGCCGGGGGCAATGTCGCGGTCAAACGCATACCCGGTGCCTTCAAGCGCGACGGATTCGCTGGCTACCATGACCGTTTTACTTCCTTCGTTTTGGCCATGGCCCATGCACAGCGGGCGAATGCCAAACGGGTCCCTGAAAGCTAGCAAGCCGTGGCCAGCAATCAGCGCCACTACGGCGTACGAGCCTTTGACGCGCTTGTGCACGCCGCGCACTGCGGCAAAGACATCGACCGGAGAAAGCGGCAGGCCGCGCGTGGTTTTTTCAAGCTCATGGGCCAACACATTGAGCAGCACTTCAGAGTCGCTGTCGGTGTTGATGTGGCGGTGGTCGGTGTTAAAAAGCTCAGCCTTCAGTTCTGCCGCGTTGGTCAGGTTGCCGTTATGCGACAGCACCAAACCAAACGGCGCATTGACATAAAACGGCTGCGCCTCGTCTTCACTGAAAGCATTGCCCGCTGTCGGGTAGCGCACCTGCCCCAGGCCCACATTGCCAGGCAGCGCACGCATATTACGGGTACGAAAGACATCCCGCACCATGCCCTTGGCCTTGTGCATGAAAAACTTGCGGTTTTGCTGGGTAACGATGCCTGCCGCGTCTTGCCCACGGTGCTGCAGCAGCAGCAAGCCGTCGTAAATCAACTGGTTGACGGGGGCTTGGCTAACAACGCCGACTATGCCGCACATGGTCTGTCCAAAGTATGTTTAATCGGGGTGTGGGTCATGGTTTTCGATTCAGATTAGTTCAAGTATTTCGCAAATTGTTCAGGTAGCACGGGCTTCAAGCCTTTCAGTGCCGCACTCAGGACCGGCGCACCTTTAGATTCCTGCCACCAGTCGCTGGTTTTAAATGCCGTCATGTCGATCACGACAGCCGCTGCCAGCAACAAAATCACCCCACGCACCAGGCCAAACGCCGCACCCATGGTGCGGTCAACCGGCCTGAGGCCAATCGCTTCTGTCAATTTCTTCAGCAAAAACGCCAGCAAGCCCGCCGTGAAAACCGACACCACAAACACCAAGACAAACGCCGCTGCATAACGCACGGTTTCGCTAGCCGATTGGAGCGGCAACCAGCCAGAGACCATGGGCGCAAAGTACTGCGCTGCATAAAACGACACCGCCCAGCCCAGCACTGACAACACCTCATACACCAGCCCGCGCCATGCGCCTAGCAGCATGGAAAAGGCTAAAACCGCCAGAAAAATCCAGTCAACAACGCTCATTCCATTTCCAGATCATTCGCGAACGCGAAGGCGAAGCGACGACAGTACAAACGTACGGCTAGCGAAGCCGACAAAGTGCACGGATGATCTGGAAAAGGAATCACTACAAGGTCAGGATGGCGGCTGGCAAATCAAGCGTCTTGATTTTGCTCGCGGCTTTGTCGGCCTCAGCCTTGGTGGCGAACGGCCCGACCCGCACGCGGATACGCTTGCCGTCTTTGGTTTCTGCTACTTGGGTGTAGGTTTTTAAACCCGCTTTTTCAAGTTTTTGACGTACTTCTTTGGCTTTGTCTTCATCGGCAAACGCGCCGACCTGCACCACCATGCGGCCCTCTGCGGTTGACGCTGCTGCGGGTGAGGCAGCCGATGCAGTAACTGCCTTGCCATCAAGCAAGGCCTTGGCGCGCGCGCCGTCGTCGACTTTGGGCGCTGGCTTGGCTTCTGGTTTGGCTTCAAGCTTCGGCTCTGGCTTGGTGTCGGCTTTGACCACCGCCTCGGCCGCTTTTTTAGGCGCAGACGCAACCGGCGCAGCAGGCGCTGCTTTTTTGTCGGTCACAACTTCTTCTTTGGCACCCAGACTGGACGCTGTCGTTACTTTGTCTTGGGTGGCCGCTGCTGGTGCAGTAGCTGGCGCTGTAGTTTCTTTGGCAGCCTCAGTTTTGGCTGGCAAGACGAGCGGTTTGACTGTGTTTTTGCCGGGAATCTCAATCGGGATATCCACCGCCACTGGCCGCGGCTGGGTGTCAAACAACAGCGGAAACCCCACCACGCCAATCAGTACCAGCACCGAAGCGCCGATCAGCCGGTGCTTGGCACGCTTGCGGACAACTTCCATGCTCTCAGGCTGGGCCGCTCCCGCTGCACTGGCAGAAGTTGGGGAGGCCCGGCGAAAGTTGAAAAACGGCATGGTGCTGACTTTGATCTTGAAAAAGCTTGTGTTGGGGCTTACGGGTCGGCTATGCGGGGTAAAACGACTCTTTTTAGTCTTTGGCGCTCAGGTGCTTGGCGAACAAACGCGGCAAGCCGCCCTTCAAAATGCCGCCCACCGTGTAGAAAGATCCGAACACCACAATTATATCAGCGGGGTCTGCGGCGGCGATGGCAGCTTTCAGGGCAGATTCAGGCGATTTGTAAGCGTTTGAAGTAGCATCCTTGCGGGTGTTGGCGGCCTGCCAGATGGCCTGCAATGCCTCGCCAGTAGCTGCCCGCGGGGTTGGTAAATCGGTAAAGTACCACCTGTCCATCAGTGGGCCCACGCGCGCCAGCATGGGCGCCACGTCTTTATCGGTCATGGCGCCAAATACGGCGTGGGTACAGGGGTAAAAGCCCATCGCGTCCAGGTTCTCAGCCAACGCGGCAACTGAATGGGGGTTGTGCGCCACGTCCAGCACCAGCGTGGGCTGGCCGGGGATGATCTGGAACCGCCCCGGCAGCTCAACCATCGACAACCCGACACGAACGGCCTGGGCGGTCACGGGCAGCTTGTCCCGCAATGCTGTCAAAGCCGCCAACACGCCAGAAGCGTTCATCAATTGATTGGCGCCGCGTAAAGCCGGATATGCCAGCCCCGCATATCTGCGCCCGCGCCCGGCCCAGCCCCACTGCTGCTTGTCGCCTGAAAAGTTGTAATCTGTGCCAAATTTCCACAAGTCAGCGCCCACTTTGGCGGCGTGGTCGATCACGCTTTGCGGCGGCATCGGGTCGCTCACCACCGCTGGCCTGCCCGGCCGCATGATGCCGGCTTTCTCAAAGCCGATCAGCTCGCGGGTGTTGCCCAGCAGCTCCATATGGTCCATGTCAACACTGGTGATGATGGCGCAGTCGGTATCAAAAATGTTCACGGCATCGAGCCGGCCACCCAGGCCGACCTCCAGAATTACCACGTCCAGCTTGGCGTCCATCATCAGCTGCATGATGGCCAGCGTTGTGAATTCGAAGTAAGTGAGCGATATTTCTGCCTCATTGAGGGCATATTTTTGGCCTCTAGCCCAATCAACTCGGGCGCAAGCAGCTACTAAATCAGTAGCGTTGACAATATCCCCCCGGATCCGGCAACGCTCTTCAAAGTCGACCAGATGCGGCGATGTGTAGACCCCGGTTCGGTAGCCGGCCTCTAGCAAAATCGCCTCCAGCATGGCGCAAGTCGAGCCTTTGCCGTTGGTGCCCGCCACGGTGATGATCGGGCAGTCAAACTTCAGCCCCATCCGGTCAGCCACGGTTTTGACGCGGGCCAGGCCCATGTCAATGGTTTTGGGGTGCAGGCGTTCGGCGTGGGCCAGCCAGTCGCCCAGCGTCGTGTAAGTCGATGTGGAATTTTGCATACTGGGCGTTATTGTCACCGCAGACGGATCACTGGCAGCTTGTGCTGGATTGCCGAATACTATTATTTTAGGAGCTGCTCGCGCCCGTATTCATTGGGCTTAATGCCGAATTGACACCTATTTCAAGCCATTTTGAGGTCTTTTTTGGCGCTTTGATGGCAAAATCGACAGATGATCACTGTTTATGGCATCCCGAATTGCGATACGGTTAAAAAAGCCAGAGCCTGGCTGACAGCGCAGGGCATGGCGCACAGCTTTCATGATTTCAAAAAGCAGGGCGTGCCTGCTGACAAGCTGCCGGGCTGGGCCAGCGCGGTTGGCTGGGACAAGCTGCTGAACCGCCAGGGCACGACCTGGCGCAAGCTGGATGCCGCCGCGCAAACCAGTGCAGACACCCCGCAGGGTGCGCAAAAACTCGCCATCCATAACCCGAGCATCATCAAAAGGCCTGTGGTGCAATGGCCTGATGGTGATGTAACAGTAGGTTTTGATCCGTCCCATTGGGCTGAAATGGCGCGAAAATGAAGCCTGTTTTGTAAAGCCGTGAACCACTTTTTGCCAAAGTAGTCCAACTGGCATTCACGCAGAATCCACATCATGAAAAAAGTTATCGTTTTATCGCTTCTCGCCATGACCAGCCTGCTGGCCATGAACGCATCAGCCGCAGACATTCTGGCCAGAGTCATCACCAGCACGCCGGTTGTGCAGCAAGTGGCTGTGCCTCGCCAGGTTTGCAATAGCCAGCAGGTCATCACCGAAACACCCAAGTCTGGCGGCGGCGCGCTGCTAGGCGCAGTAGCTGGCGGGGCGGTTGGCAATGCCATTGGCAATGGCGGTGGTCGGGCACTGGCCACGATGATTGGTCTGGTAGGCGGTGCGATGGTGGGCGACCGCGTTGAAGGCACCAACAACCAGGTGCAAAACGTGCAGCAGTGCAGCACCCAGACTTTTTATGAAAACCGCCCCAGCCACTACAACGTGGTGTATGAATACCAGGGCACCCAGTACAACGTGCAAATGGCGCAAGACCCCGGGCCCTACGTGCGGCTACAGGTCACGCCAGTTGGGGCCATGAACCCAGCACCGCAGCCTGGCTTTCCGAGCCAACCGGTTCAACCTTCACAGCCACAAACCTACTACCAGCAAGCGCCTAGCCAACCCGGTTACGTCGTGCAGCAGCCTGTGTTTTTGGCCCCTGTGGTGGTGGAGTCTTACTCGACTTACTACGGCAGACCGTATTACCCGCGCCACTACTACCAGCCTTACTACGGCCCGGTGGGGTCATCGATCAACTTTGGTTATAGCCGCGGTTACGGCCATTGGCGCTAAACCTGCGGCAGGTTTACAGCGCCGTCTGAATCAGCGCACCCTTGAACAGCACCGGCCCGGTCGGGCCCCCGCTTGACGGTACGCCGCCTTTGGGCTCTAGGCTGATTGCCAACGCAGGTACATTCACGTCGCTGCCAGCGGCAGTCAAGCGCATCACCGCGTCGCCACCCATCACGCCCAACGATTTAGGCCCGCCTGCTTGCGGCAGGGCCCAGAGCTGGAGCGATTTGTCGGCGCTTTCCTGAAAGCCGCCCACCCGCTTGAGAGTGAGACGACTGCTTTTCGGGTCGAACGTCACCAGCATGGACGCAGCGGCCTTGTCATCGGCCAGTACGGCCACGTATTGAATCTCCGGCGTGGCGCTCAGTTTGGCGGTCAACTCTTGCACCTCGCCGCCCAGCTTGGCATTGATGCTGTTCAGGTTAACGCCCGCCATCAGGGCCACAGCCGCTACCCCGACGCCCATGCTCGACAAGCCGCGCCACAGATTCAGGCTACCCCACCACCCGACGGATTCGGGCTTGGTGGCTACACGGGCCTGCTGCATGGCCTTGGCTTCTTGGTCGGCTTTGACAAGATTTTCAATCCGCTTCCAGACCACGGGGCTGGGCGCGGTCTGCGGCTGTAGCTCGGCAACAGACGCCATCCGGCCTTGCCAGATCAGCACCTGCGCCCTGACTTCAGGGTGGTTTCGAGCCAGCATCTCAAAGCGGCGGCGCGCGCCGCCGCGCAGCGTCCCAAGTGCATAGCTGGCGGCCAGTTGTTCAACCAGGTTGGGGTTTTGAATCAGGTTCATAGGTTCTTTCGTCTCGCGCCCATCAAGCCAGCTTGGCCATGCAGCCGCGCAGTTGCTCCAGTCCGCGCCGTATCCAGGTCTTGACGGTCCCCAGCGGCAACTTGAGCTGCTCTGCCAGCTCGCCGTGGCTCAGGTCGCGCATGTAGGCCAGGCTGACCACTTCGCGCTGCTTGTTGTCAAGCAGGCTCAGGCAGTGATGCAGTGCTTTGGCCTGCTGGCTGGCCTGCGCTGTGTCCATCGGGTTGGGCGAGTCGCCCGCTACCGTGTCAGAAATCACGTCGTCGAGCTCTTGCATGCGGTCAGCCCGCTCCGATGCGCGGCGGCGCAAAAAGTCCAGACCACGGCTACGCACCACCAGCGCCATCCAGGCCATGGGGGGCGACAAGGTGGCCCTGTAATCACCCGCAATGCGCCAAATATTGATAAAAGCCTCCTGCAGCACATCTTCAGCCCATTCGCGGTTGGTGACCACGCGCACGGCTACCCCGTAAAGCTTGGGCGAGGTCAGCTCGTACAGCTCCCGCAGGGCTTTTTCATCGGCCATCGCAACGCGGTCAATCAGGGCGATCAAGGTGGTGTCCGGATTTAAGGTGCTCATGCGCAAGATTGTCCATGAATCCTAAATACGCAGCTTCATGGCCAACAGATTCAAGACCGAATCAGAGCGTCATTTAAAATCTGCGAATGACTACCCAACACATCTCCAATATCAGCGTCAGCACCCAAGCCAACGTCTACTTTGACGGCAAGTGCATCAGCCACAGCATTACCTACCCAGACGGAACAAAAAAATCAATCGGCGTAGTTTTGCCCAGCACCCTGACCTTCAACACGGGTGCACCTGAAATCATGGAATGCGTGGCGGGCAGCTGCGAGTACAAACTGGCGGGTAGCGATGCGTGGGTCAAGTCGGCTGCAGGACAAAAATTTAACGTGCCCGGCAATTCGAAGTTTGACATTCGCGTGGTTGAGCCCTATCACTACATTTGCCACTTTGAATAATTAGAAGAAACATTAAAAATCATGGCTACCATCCTCCAGAACCTGCCCACCGGGCAAAAAGTAGGCATCGCATTTTCAGGCGGGCTGGACACCAGCGCCGCCCTGCACTGGATGAAGCTCAAAGGCGCTATCCCCTACGCCTACACCGCCAACCTGGGCCAGCCTGACGAGCCTGACTACGACGAGATTCCGCGCAAGGCCATGGAATATGGCGCTGAAAAAGCCCGGCTGATCGACTGCCGCAAACAGCTCGCGACCGAAGGCATTGCCGCACTGCAAGCGGGTGCGTTTCACATCACCACCGCCGGCGTGACCTACTTCAACACCACACCGTTAGGCCGCGCTGTGACGGGCACCATGCTGGTGTCAGCCATGAAAGAAGACGACGTCAACATCTGGGGCGACGGCAGCACCTTCAAGGGCAACGACATCGAACGTTTTTACCGCTATGGCCTGTTGACCAACCCTGATTTGAAAATCTACAAGCCCTGGCTGGACCAGTTGTTCATTGACGAGTTGGGCGGCCGCGCCGAAATGTCCGCCTTCATGACCCAAGCTGGTTTTGGCTACAAGATGTCGGCTGAAAAAGCCTATTCAACCGACAGCAACATGCTGGGGGCGACCCATGAAGCCAAAGACCTGGAGTTGCTCAGCAGCGGCATGAAAATCGTCAACCCCATCATGGGCGTGGCCTTCTGGAAAGACGAAGTTGTTGTCAAGCGCGAAGAGGTGACGGTACGCTTTGAAGAAGGTCAGCCGGTTGCGCTGAACGGCAAACGCTTTGACAGCCTGGTGGATTTGATTTTGGCCGCCAACACCATTGGCGGCCGTCACGGTTTGGGCATGAGCGACCAAATTGAAAACCGCATCATCGAAGCCAAAAGCCGCGGCATTTACGAAGCGCCCGGCTTAGCTTTGCTGTTCATAGCCTATGAGCGTTTGGTCACCGGCATCCACAACGAAGACACGATTGAACAGTACCGTGACAATGGCCGCAAACTGGGCCGCTTGTTGTACCAAGGCCGCTGGTTTGACAGCCAGGCCATCATGCTGCGCGAAACCGCCCAGCGCTGGGTCGCTAGCGCCATCACGGGTGAAGTCACGCTAGAGCTGCGGCGCGGTAACGACTATTCGATCTTGAACACCGAGTCCAACAACCTGACTTACAAGCCCGAGCGCTTGTCGATGGAAAAGGTCGAAGACGCGCCTTTCAGCCCGCTAGACCGCATCGGCCAATTGACCATGCGCAACCTGGACATTGTGGACACCCGCGACAAGCTGGCGGTGTATGCCAAGGCGGGTTTGTTGTCGCTGGACCATGGGCAGGCCATTCCCCGTTTGGAGCCTAAAAAGTAATAACAGGGGCTGCGCCCAACGTTAGACGCTGCGGATCACACGGCAGCAAATCGCCTGCGCAAATACCCAATGATCTTGTCGGAGTCATAAAGCCACTGGCTGGGCTCACCCTTGCCAGAGCTATCGACAATCTTCAAGCAGGGCACTTTGGCGAAACCACCCTGCGCGATCAGCGCCTGCCTGTCCATGCCGGCAGGCTGCGCGTCGATGAGTGGCAGCTTGAGCGACAAGCGCGCTATCTCGTGGCGTACTTTGGCGCAAAACGGGCAGGTTTTGTACTGGTAAAGCGCCAGTTGCTTGCATTGCTCATCAACCGCATCTTGCGCAGCCTGCGAACGGACCAAACCTTTTGGCCGGGTGATGGCTTCTTTCAGCAACATGACCGGGCCAAGCACTATGCGCAGGGTTTTGAAGAACAGACGGATAAAGTATTTCATGAGGATGTTTGGGTAGCCACTGTTTGCAGGGCTAGTTTGCTATTAAAAAAGAAGCTGCTTGCGCCCGAATTATATGGGTTACAGGCATTTTACTGCTCTATACCAGCGTACGATTCTGTGGCTCAATGGGCGTCTAACCTATATTTCTACTCAACGTTTGCCCAAGGCGACTTGCATGACCAACGGCGGAGCGACGACGAAGGCCAGCAATACAAGCACCTCTAAACTCTAGACAGGCTGCAGGGGGACATGGTTGGCAGGCCGGCTCAGTACGACGATCGTATCGCCTGCCCTGACCACGCCACTTTGCTCCACCACACACATGACCCCGGCTTTGCGAATCAGCGTGCCATCTGAAGCCCGATCAACCACAGCGGCAAGCAGGCCAGATCGAAATCCCTCAATTTGCGAGCAAGGGTTGCGAAGCCCCGTGACGCGCAAAACGGCCTGCGCGCCAATCTTCAACGTCGTTCCCTCCGACAACGCCAAAACCGCCAGGCCGCGGGTCGTGATGTTTTCTCCCAGTTGTCCGGGCTGCAGATCGAAGTCTTTTTCGCGAAGCTCAGTGAGAAGTTCGTCATGCAGCAGGTGAACCTGGCGCAGGTTGGGTTGGGTCGGGTCTCTCGCGACCCGTGATCGATGCTGAACCGAGACGCCATAATGCGAATCACCCTGAACACCGTGACCTTCAATGAGTTCAATTTCAGCAGTGGTTTGCTTGGAGAAAGCATGTTGCCCGTCAGAGTGAACTGCGACGACTTGAGATGACATTGACTTGTGGCCTTTTGATTGGTTGGTCTCAATTCTTGCATCAATTTGCAGCAGTGGTTTTCATCCAGTCCTGCAATTTCTTGTAAGAATCAAAAAGGCAACCCGACAACCACTTAACCTGTATCGCCAGACTTGCAAATGCTGCGGGTAGGCCGATTCTCGTTAATCGTCATGCATTCAAAAAGCTCACGGTGATTTTTACCTGCGCCACATTCGGGACACTTTAACTATGGGCATCGTCGTTTGCGTCTTCATGCTGCTTGGCCTGCTCATGGCTTCGCCCTGGGCTCCGCCGGGGTGGCGGGTCTTGCGGTCAAAGCCCAGCTTGGTTGATGTGTTGGCGTCGGGCCTGTTGCTTGCGGGGCTGTGGAATTTACTTTGGTACGGCTTGCGTCACCTGACTGATTTTTGGGGCATTGCCGCGCTGGTGTCTGGGGTCTTCATGATGGGGGTGGCTATTTTGCTGCTGGTTGAGCATGGCAGCGACGCTTGGCGAAGACAAGCTGTGGCGGTTCAAGCGCATGCTGCCCTCAAGCCGCTGGCCGCAGCACTTGTCGTCGGGCTGGCACTTTGCTTTGGTCTATACGCCGTGACCTTGGTGCGCCTGAACCTGGGTTTGTCGATTCTTGGCTGAAGGCCAAGAGACTGCGCATTGAGGCAGCGCTACACGCTCGAATATCGATAGAAACGTTAGTAGTTTTGCTACAAATTAAATAGCTGTTTGCGCCCGTATCTATTGGTTAAAGGCCCCAAAACGTCCTTAAAAACAGCTATTTTTCGCCCCTGAACAGCCTTCAAACGCAAATCCCCCACCAACCCAGGTGCAATCGCGGCCAGCGGTAACAAGACAAATGCGCGCTGCCACATCGTCGAATGTGCAGATGTGGGGACGCTCAGGTCCAACAACTGCTTGTATGCGCTGCCCATGTTGTGATGGCGGGGCAAGGACAGGTTGGTTTAAATTTGAACCGCAATGACATCGGAATCTGGCCTTCAATATTTCATTGGGTTTCTAAGATGCAGGAATGTAAGACCTGACCACGTGCGGCGTGAGATAGCCCGCTGTGGCGGCGCCTTAAGAAAACGCTAAGAAGCCAGTCGCATCATGGAGACATTCCACAACAAGGAGTCCTCATGAAGTATTCAGCGGTGCAGCGATCCCCATTTTCAGCGTTCCTTTTCTCGCTAGGCCTGGTCTGCATGGGTATAGCCCCGGTAACGCATGCCGCGACACCGGCAGAACAACTGGCCGGCTACACCGCTCAAGCCGGAGCGCCCGCTGTGCCGGCGCGGGGCCAGCAGTTTTTCAATGCGCGCCAAGGCCGTGAATGGAGCTGCGCCTCCTGCCACGGCGCTGTGCCCACGCAGGCCAGCAAGCACGCGTCAACCGGCAAACCTATCAGCGCGCTGGCGCCAGCTTTCAACACGGAGCGTTTCACCGATCCGGCAAAAACAGAAAAGTGGTTTCGCCGCAATTGCAACGACGTCGCAGGCCGCGAATGTACAGCCGCTGAAAAAGCCGATGTGCTCAGTTGGCTGCTGACGCTCAAGCCTTGAGGCCAGCCAGACCTGACGATCTCACTGACATCACAAGGATAAATAACATGTCACACCGATTTCAACGCCGTATCAACCCAATTCTCTTCGGCCTGTTGGCTGGCTTGGGCGGCACACAAGCGGCGATGGCCGACAGCAATCAGCCGATGGTGCCGCCGTTACCCAAGTACCAGCTGGAATGCGCGTCCTGCCATCTGGCGTTCCCGCCCGGCATGCTGCCAGCGGCCTCGTGGACGCGGATCATGGCCAACCTGCCTAAACATTACGGCACCGATGCATCTCTGGACCCGGCGACGCTCCAGGCAATTTCGACCTGGCTGAACGCCAATGCCGGAACCTACAAACGCGTCACCCAAGAGCCGCCGCAAGACCGTATCACCACCTCCAGCTGGTTTGTACGCAAGCACCGTGAGGTAGCGCCAGCCGTTTGGAAACGTGCCGCCATAGGCAGCCCAGCCAACTGCGCCGCCTGCCACACCGGCGCTGACAAAGGCAACTTCAATGAAGACAACGTCCGTATCCCTAAGTGAGAACACCATGACCACCCATACCTTTCCTGCGGCAGAACCCTCCGCCCAACCGGCTGGACTGCAAACGCAGGCGCCCCACCCTGCAACCCGCCGCGTGACGGATGCCACCACGCGCATGCTGCACTGGTTGATGGCGCTTAGTTTTACCGGCGCCTACCTGACCGCAGACGGCGAGCGCTGGCGGCTGGTCCACGTGACACTGGGCTACACCCTGGCCGGGCTGCTGGTTGCCCGCGTGCTGTGGGGCCTTTTCGGCCCGCGCCAGGCCCGCCTTTCCGTGATATGGCGCAAGCTGAAAGGCATGCCAGCTTGGCTCAAGTCTTTGCCCCAGGTGAACTCATCCGAAACGCTACAACCGGCTTGGCGGCAGGGCCAGAATCTGATGATGGCGCTGGCCACAACCCTGATGCTGGCGGTCATCCTTCCTCTAACGCTCAGTGGTTATGCGGTGTGGAACGAGTTGAGCGGCGAATGGCTTGAAAACGTGCATGAATTCTTCGGCAACGCCATGCTGGCTTTTGTGCTGGTTCATATCGGCCTGATTGTGTTGCTGAGCCTGCTACGGCGCAAAAACCAAGCCCTGCCGATGCTCACCGGGCGCGTTGCCGGATCCGGGCCAGACCTGGCCAAAGGCAACCACAGCATTCTGGCAGTGGTCGTGCTGGCCTGCGTGCTGGGTTTCTGGGGCTGGCAGTGGACAGAAGCGCCAAAGGGCGTTGCCGCGCCCCAGGGCACAGCGCGGATCGATAATCAACGCGACAACGACCACTGACGCACCAGCAATTGAAAGTTCTTCCACATGCGCATCCTGCTGGCTGAAGACGACCCATTATTGGGCGACGGGCTGCGCGCAGGACTGCGCCAGCTTGGCTTTCAGGTGGACTGGGTGCGCGACGGTGATGCCGCAGAGCGCGAACTTCGCGCACAACCCTATGAGGTTGCCGTGCTCGACCTCGGCCTACCGCGCAAGGATGGCCTAGACGTGCTGGCCGCCATTCGCCGATCAGGCATCTTGACGCCGGTGCTGGTGCTCACCGCGCGCGACGCGGTGCCAGACCGGATTCGCGGGCTAGATGTCGGTGCCGATGACTACGTGGTCAAACCCGTGGACCTGCACGAGCTGGCGGCACGGCTGCGTGCGCTGGTGCGCCGGGCGCACGGTCAGCCGCAAGAGCGCCTGAGCGCGCAAGACGTGGTGCTCGACCCTGCCTCGCGCTCAGTGCAACAAGCCGGTGAGCCGGTCACGCTGTCCACTCGCGAGTTTGATTTGCTACAGGCTTTCATGCTGGGTGCCGACCGCGTGCTGTCGCGCGAACAACTGGCGCAGCAGCTCTACAGCTGGGGCCAAGAAGTCGAAAGCAATGCGGTAGAGGTCCACATTCATAATCTGCGGCGCAAACTCGGTCCGGCGCTGATCCACACGGTCCGCGGTGTTGGCTACATGCTGCAACGTGACTTGCCAAAATCATGAACCTGGCAGCTCGCGCACCTCGCTCCCTGCAAAGCCGCCTACTGGTTCTGGTCTTGTCGATGGTTGTAGCCGTCTGGGTAGCTACGGCGGTACTGACCTGGTTTGATGCGCGTCATGAGCTAGACGAGCTGCTCGACGGCCATCTGGCCCAGGCCGCCGCCCTGCTGGTGGTGCAGCAGGCGCAGGAGCTTGAGGACGACGACCGAGGCATCGACGCGCCCAAACTGCACGACTATGCGCCTAACGTGGCCTTTCAGGTGTTTCATGAAGGTCGGCTAGCGCTGCGGTCCAGCAATGCGCCCGTTGCACCGATGGTCGAGGCCAACAAGCAATTTAAGTCTGGCTTTAAGACGGTACAGATCAGCGATACAACTTGGCGAGTTTTTGCGACTTATGGGGCTGAACGGGACGTACAGGTTTACGTAGGTGAACAGATGAGTTCGCGGGACGCCATCTTGTGGGCTGTGCTGCGCAGCACCTTATGGCCCATGCTGGTGGCGCTGCCCCTATTAGGGCTGGCGGTGTGGTGGGCGGTGTACCGGGGTGCAGAGCCGATTCGGCGGCTAGCGCGCACCCTGGCAGCACGCCAACCTCAGGCGCTGGACCCAGTCACCTTGCTGAATGCACCCGCTGAAATGATGCCGATGATCGCTGCGTTGAACAACCTGTTCGAGCGTATCGCCCGCCTGCTGGAATCCGAGCGTCGCTTTACCGCCGATGCCGCGCACGAATTGCGTACCCCATTAGCCGCCATTCGCGTTCAGGCGCAAGTGGCCATGGGCGAAGCGAACGATGCCCTGCGAAAGCATGCACTGCAAGGTACGCTGGAGGGCTGTGACCGTGCCACGCGCCTGGTTGAGCAATTGCTTAGCCTGTCGAGGCTGGAGGCACTTGAGGCACCCGACATGGCGGCAGTCGATCTTCGCGCGGTGGCACAACGTGTGGTGGCCGAGCTGGCACCCAAAGCGATTGGCAAAAACCAAACCCTCGAATTTGACGGTAGCGAGCCGTGCAGCATTGCAGGCAACGAGACGCTGCTCGCTGTGCTGGTGCGCAACCTGGTTGACAACGCGGTGCGATACAGCCCATCGTCAGCACGCATCAAGGTCACCGTTCAGCAACACAGCGGGCAGGTGGTCTTGAGCGTTGAAGACAGCGGGCCAGGCCTTGATGATGCAGACCGAACGCGCCTGGGGGAGCGATTTTTCAGGGTCACAGGCAGCCTTGAAAGCGGAAGCGGCCTAGGTTGGTCCATCGTGCGGCGAATTGCAGCGGCGCACCAGCTACAGATTGAGGTCACACGTTCAGCAGATCTGGGCGGACTGGCTGTGCGTGTTTCATCAGGTAGAAATTAGCTTTCGACCAATAAATATGGTCGAAAGCAGATCAGGATGAGTTTATTGGCGTCGTCGGTTATGGGGTGAGTGGGTTGATTTAAACAAGCCGGCCGCCCCTGTTGAGCAAAACGACACGCTAGAACGCCTCAAAGGTCTGTCTAGAAACACGAGAAGAATTTGGGTCGGGGGTGGCTTCGATTCAATCGCTACTATTTAAATAGCTGCTAGCGCCCGTATTTATTGGCCTAAATCCCTAAAATGCCCTCAAAAACAGCTATTTTTTGCCCCCGAACAGCCTGCAAACGCAAATCCCCCACCAACTCGGGCGCAATTTCCGCCAACGGCACCAAGACAAAAGCCCGTTGCCACATGCGCGGATGTGGGACGGTCAAATCTGCTGAATCAATACTACCGCTGCCGTACAGCAACAAGTCCAAGTCCAGCGTGCGAGGAGCGTTGATGTGGGGGCGCTCGCGGCCTGCGGCTTGTTCTATTTGCTGCAAGTGGTGCAACAGCATGGGCGCGCTCAGGCTGGTTTCCATTTCAACAACAGCGTTGATGTAGTCATTGCCCGGTGCATGGCCTGGCAAAATCTCTAGCGGTTCGGTTTTGTACAGGCTAGAGGTTTTTTTAACCGCGCAAAACGGCAGGGCCTTGATCGACGCGATGGCCTGCTTTAGCGTCGCTGCTGCGTCGCCCAGATTCGCACCCAACGCGATGTAGGCGGTGACCATCTGGCTTGTGTCTCGCTTAAGTTGTACTTAGGCTTCTGGTGGCGGCGCACTGTCGTTACCTGCACCCCTGTTGGCTGGTTTGCGGCGACGGCGACGTTTTCTGGCGGGGGCGTTCTGGTCAAACTCGCCCTGTGGCTGGTCAGCGTCTGGCGCTGAAGGTGACGCTGAATCTGCTGGCTGGGAAAACCGCACATCTGCCTGCGGCGCGTCGGCCTTTTTAACCCGCACCCTGGCCTGCTGCGGCTTTTGCAGATTGGCAACGCGCATGGTTTCGATCATTTGATGACGTTCGTCGTCATAGGCGGTGCTGAACTTTTCCCACCAGTCGGCCAGTTCCGTCTCAACCTCGCCGGTTTGCGCGCGCAGGCGCAAAAAGTCGAACCCGGCGCGAAAGCGCGGTTGCTCCAGCATTGAATACGGCGACGCGCCGACCCGCTTGTCAAAGCGTATTTGCATCGCCCATATGTCGCGCATGTCGCCGCCCAGCTTGCCGCGGCCTGACACGTCGCCAATCTTGGCGTTGAAGGTGTCGTCTATCGCATCGTGCAGTGCGGGCAAGGTATTTTCACCGCGCCCCAGCCGCTGCTGCCAGCCGTCACGCACATCGGCCCACAAAATACAAGCCAGCATAAAGCTGGGCGCTACCGGTTTGCCTTCCCCCACGCGGCGGTCGGTATCCATCAGCGCCAAGTTTAAAAACGGCTGGTGCGCGTTGTCTACCACCACGTCGAGCAACGGGTAAATACCGGTCAGGCCGAGGGTTTTGAGCTGCTCAATGCTGGCCAGCGCGTGGCCGGTTTGCAGCAGCTTGAGCATTTCATCAAACAGGCGTGACTGCGGTACATCGAGCAGCAGCTTGACGCTGCTTTTGAGCGGCTGCACGGTTTTGTCTTCAAACTTGAAGCCCAGCGCATTGAGCTTGGCGGCAAAGCGCACCGCGCGGATGATGCGCACCGGGTCTTCGCGGTAGCGCACGGCGGCGTTGCCAATCATGCGGATGATTTTTTTCTTCGCGTCCTTGATGCCGTTGTGGTAGTCCACCACCACCTGCGTTTCAGGGTCGTAGTACATGGCGTTGATGCTGAAGTCGCGGCGCGCGGCGTCTTCTTCCATCGGGCCCCAGACGTTGTCGCGCAGCACGCGGCCGGTGCTGTCCACCGCATGCGTCATGCCGGCTAGTTCGCTTTTGCTGGTGCGCTCATTGCCGCCCACTTGTTCGGCCTGGCTGCTGTCTAAGTAAGCGCGAAAGGTCGACACTTCAATGACTTCATGCTCGCGTCCCCGGCCATAAATGACATGAACAATGCGAAAGCGCCTGCCAATGATGAAGGCGCGGCGGAACAGGCGTTTGACTTCTTCTGGCGTGGCATCGGTCGCGACGTCAAAGTCTTTCGGTTTCAGGCCCACCAACAAATCACGTACTGCGCCGCCCACGATGTAGGCAGCAAAACCCGCGTCTTTGAGGGTCAGCACCACGTCCATCGCGCGTTCATCGACCAGCTTGGGGTTGATGCCGTGGTCTGCGACTGGTATGTCAACTCTCGTGCCGAAAGGGGATTTTTTGACGGCTTTGGCGCCAGTCGTGGTGCTGTCAGACTTGCCGAACAGCTTGTCGATGAATTTTTTAATCATGAA
>JBBRDA010000024.1:0-30682 GCA_038204335.1 Burkholderiales bacterium | reverse complement strand
GAAGACCACGTTTACCGTGGGCACGCTCAAAGGGGGCACATCGGTGAACGCGATTGCGGCCGAGGCGGAATTGGGATTGGACATGCGCTCCAACAGCGCGGCAGAGCTCAAAAAGCTCGAAGATCGCATCATGGCGCTGGCCCGCGAGGCGGCTGATGAAGAAAACAAGCGCTGGGACAAGAAAGACGTGATCAAGGTCGAGCTGAAACTGGTGGGTGACCGCCCGGCGGGTGCTGGCGCAGTGGACTCACCGATGGTCAACGCGGCGCGCCGTGCCGTTGCTACGGTCGGTGGTGAAGTCAAAAGCATCGCGGCCTCCAGCACAGACTCCAATCTGCCCATCAGCCTGGGTATTCCAGCGGTCACATTGGGCAGCGGCGGCGTAGGCGGTGGCTCTCATGGACCCTCTGAGTGGTACTCTCCTATCAACGCTTGGCTTGGCCCGCAGAGCACCCTGCTGACGGTGTTGTCGCTGGTGGGTGTAGACGGTGTCACGCAGCCCCTGCTGCTCAAGCGGACGCCCTAAACGCTTCGGTGCAGGCACAAAAAAGCCCTAACCGCTGACGCGGTTAGGGGTTTTTTTATTTGCCTGCCATGTTGACAGGCGAGGCGTTAGAGCGTGTCAATAAAACTACGCAATTTGTCTGACCGTGAAGGGTGCTTGAGCTTGCGTAAAGCTTTGGCTTCTATTTGACGAATCCGCTCACGTGTGACGTCGAACTGCTTTCCGACTTCTTCAAGCGTGTGGTCGGTGGACATTTCAATGCCAAAACGCATGCGCAGCACTTTGGCCTCGCGCGGGGTGAGGCTGTCGAGAATGTCTTTGACCACATCGCGCAGGCCAGCCTGCATGGCGGCTTCCAGCGGTGCGGTGTTGGCGCCGTCTTCAATGAAGTCGCCGAGGTGCGAATCGTCATCGTCGCCAATCGGTGTTTCCATGGAAATCGGCTCTTTCGCAATCTTCATGATCTTGCGAATCTTGTCTTCCGGGATTTCCATCTTCTCGGCCAACACGCTGGCGTCCGGCTCAAAGCCAAACTCCTGCAGGTGCTGGCGGCTCAGGCGGTTCATCTTGTTGATGGTTTCAATCATGTGCACCGGGATGCGGATGGTGCGCGCCTGGTCTGCAATGCTGCGGGTAATCGCCTGGCGAATCCACCAGGTGGCGTAGGTCGAGAATTTGTAGCCGCGGCGGTATTCAAACTTGTCAACGGCTTTCATCAGGCCGATGTTGCCTTCTTGAATCAAATCAAGAAACTGCAGACCACGGTTGGTGTACTTTTTAGCGATGGAAATCACGAGGCGCAAGTTAGCCTCGATCATTTCTTTCTTGGCATCACGCGAGTTGGTCTCGCCTTCGTTCATGCGCTTGTTGATGTCTTTCAGGTGCAGCAGCGGCACCACCACGCGCGCCTGCAACTCGCCCAGTTTGGTCTGCAATTCCTGAATCGGGGGAATATTGCGGGCCATGACGACTGACCATGGCTTGCCGCTGGCGACCTGCTTTTCAACCCATTTCAAGTTGAGCAAGTTGGGCGGGAAGTCCTTGATGAAGGTTTCTTGCGGCATGCCGCATTTTTCAACAATGATCTTGCGCAGTTCACGCTCTTTTTTGCGTACGTCCAATACTTGGCCGCGCAGCAAGTCACACAATTTTTCAATGGTTTTGGCAGTAAAGCGCACCGTCATCAGTTCTTCACTGAGGGATTTTTGCGCCTTCATGTAGGTCGGTGTGCCGTAGCCTTCTTTGTCGTAGGTTTTGTGAACCTTTTCAAAGTGAATGGCAATTTTGTCAAAGCGGCTCAAGGCTTCGATCTTGAGTTCTTCAAGCTTCTTGGTCAGCGCTTTAGAGCCGCCCTTGCCGTCGTCGTCGTCTTCTTCGTCAAACTCGTCAAAGTCTTCTTCCGCCACGTAGTCGTCGGCCTCATCGATCACCGTAAAACCGTCCACGACGGTGGAAATGACGACTTTGCCTTCACGGATTTCTTCACCCAGGCGCAAAATTTCAGCAATCGTGGCGGGGGACTCAGAGATGGCTTCCATCATCTTCATCAGACCGCCCTCGATGCGCTTGGCGATTTCAATTTCGCCTTCACGCGTCAGCAGCTCGACTGTGCCCATTTCGCGCATGTACATGCGTACCGGGTCGGTGGTGCGGCCAAATTCACTGTCAACCGTGGACAGTGCGGCTTCGGCGGCCTCTTCAGCTTCTTCTTCGGTGGAGCCGGCAGGAGCGTTGCTGGTAATCAACAGCGATTCCGCGTCTGGCGTTTGCTCGTACACGGCTACGCCCAAGTCGTTCAACGTCAGAATGACCGCGTCAAGCGTCTCTGCGTCAATCAATTTGTCGGGCAGGTGGTCGGAGATTTCGCCGTGCGTCAGGTAGCCGCGTGTTTTGCCCAGCTTGATCAGCGCTTTCAGGCGCATACGGCGCTTCAGAATGTCCTCTTCGCTCAGCACGGTTTCGTCCAGGCCAAACTCCTTCATCAAGGCGCGTTCTTTGGCCTTGCTGATTTTCATCCGCAGAGGCTTGACCTTTTCGGTGGTGTCAGCAACCGGCGCTTCTTCAAACTCGGCTACGACGTCTGACAGGTCTTCATCACCGTCGCCAGCTGATTTCGGCTTGCGGCCGCGCTTGGCGCCCACGGCGTCGGCATCGACAACTTTGGCCGGGCGGCCAGGCTTCTTTTTAACGGGTACTTCAATGGCGGCTGCGGCAGGCTTGACTTCAACAATTTTCTTGGTGGGCACGAGGGGAGCTTTCTTCGGGGGCGGAGCGGATTTGGCAGGTTTTGCTGGTTTGACGACAGCTTTTGGCGTCAATTTGGGTGTGACTTTCAGAGGCTTGATAGATGTGGTGACTTTTTTGGCTTTCACAACCGGTGCGGCTTTGGTTGATTTTTTTGTTGCAACAGCTTTGGGGGCTGGTTTGCCAGCAGGCTTGCTTGCGGATTTACCGGCGGGTTTGGCTTTTGCCTTGACTACGGGCTTGGCTGGCGCCTTGCTTACGGATTTGGCAGCTGGCTTTTTTGATGTTTTGGAAGGCATAGCGAGTCTCCGTATGACAAAAATTTATCCACAAGGCAAGCGAGCGCAAAACGACAGGTCAAGCGCAGCGGGGTACAACACAATCAAACATTATTTGCAATCGAGCGATTGCAAGCTAAAAATCACAAACCAATCGTCACAAGCTGTCTGGGCGAACATTTGGTATACAGTCCTTGCGGTGCTGTGGCCAGCTCTTTTTGAAGAGTGATTTCCGCTGTGCGGAAGGCCGATGCCGGAGGTGCTGCTGTCGCGCTTGCGGTAGCGAAAATCGGATTATACCCTATTGCCTGTTTTTTAGGCGATTTAATGCGATCGGTGTTGGCTTATTTTTGCAGACTGTTGGCCAGCTCTTTGTAGCGCTGCATCGCCAAAGGGTCAGTGGCGGCGCGCAAGGCCAGCTCTTTCATTTCCTCTTGGCGCCTGAGTTTGACGAGCTGGTCGATGATGCTGCGTACCTCGCTCCAGTCTCCCTCGATGCCCTCGGGAATTTGCGACAGTTGGGCCACAGCGTGCGCTTCATGGGCGTGGCCACGCAAGCCCTCGCGCAGCGCGGCCCACGGCTGGGCGCCGTGGTCGTGCAGCTGATTCTCAAGCCAGGAAAACAGCGGGCCGTGCGGTGCGGGCAGGGCGCACAGCAAATGATGTTCTTCCACTGTCAGCAAGTCCCAGCTATGAGGCTCGGTCAACAGCAGGCGCAGCACCCGGTCTTCACGGCTGGCCGGTAGCAAGCGACCTGCGATTCGGCGCGCAGGCTTGGTGTAGCTTGAAGTAGGAGGGGAAAAGTGAGGCTCGGAGTTTGAATAATCGACATCTTGTCCGCCAGGGTGACCCGCATCATCCGGATAGCCCGAAAACCGATCGAGGTCGTCGTTTTGCACTGATTTTGAGGGTGTTTTAGGGCTGTAGCCCAATGAATCCGGGCGCGAGTAGCTACTTTTTTTATAGCCTCCTGCTTTACTTGCAGGCTGCCACAGCTCCAGCAAATCTCGCAAATCAATCAATACCTTGTCGGCTATCTCGGCCAGCAATTGGCGTTTTAAGGCGCCGTCGGGCAGCAACGTCCACAATGGCCGCACATTGCTGGCCATGTGGGCGCGGCCTTCGGCGGTGTCCAGATCACAGTCTTCGGCGGCGGCCTGAAGCATAAATTTGCTCAGCGGAAGCGCCTTGGCGACATAGTCGGCGAAGCCCTCTTTGCCATGCTCGCGGATGTAGCTGTCTGGGTCATGCTCGGCAGGCAAGAACAGAAACTTGACAGTACGTACGTCGGTGGCAAAGGGCAGGGCAGCGTCGAGGGCCTTGCGCGCAGCGCGGCGGCCAGCGCCGTCACCGTCAAAGCTGAAAACCACCGAGTCGGTAAATCTGAACAGTTTTTGCACGTGGTCGGCGGTACAGGCTGTGCCCAACGTGGCCACAGCGTTGGCAAAGCCCATTTGGGCCAGCGCCACCACATCCATATAACCCTCGGTGACCAGCGCATAGCCATGCTCGCGCAGGGCGGCTCTAGCCTCAAACAGGCCATAAAGCTCTCTGCCCTTGCTGAACACCGGGGTTTCGGGGGAATTCAGATATTTGGGTTTTTCATCGCTCAAGACCCGCCCACCAAAGCCGATGCATTCGCCTTTGACATTGCGGATCGGGAACATCACCCGGTCTCTAAAGCGGTCATAGCGCTTGGCCTCGCCCTGAGCGTTTTCTTCCCCCGGCTCGCCGGTGATGACCAGACCGCTCTCCACCAGCAGCGCATCGTTGTAGTCAGGAAAGACACTTGCCAGGCTGCGCCAGCCTTCAGGCGCATAACCCAGACCAAAGGTTTTGGCGATCTCGCCCGACAGGCCGCGCCCCTTGAAGTAGTCAATCGCCTTGGGCGAATTGCGCAGGGCCTTGATGTAGGCGACGCCGGCCTTTTCAAGCACGCTGGTCAGTGTGGCTTGTTGCTCGCGCATCTGGGCGGCTTTGGCCCGGTCTTGCGGTGACACGTCATCTTCAGGTACTTGCAGGCCGTATTGTTGGGCCAGGTCTTTGACCGCCTCAATAAACGTCATACCGCCGTGGTCCATCAAAAAGCTGATGGCGTTGCCGTTTTTGCCGCAGCCAAAGCAGTGGTAGAACTGTTTGGCCGGGCTGACACTGAAAGAAGGTGATTTTTCGCCATGAAAAGGGCACAACCCCATGAAGTTGGCGCCGCCCTTTTTCAGCTGAACGTAGCGGCCCACGATGTCCACCACGTCGGCTCTCGCGAGCAGTTCTTGGATGAAGGATTGGGGAATCGCCATAGCGCTATTTTGACCTGTCAGCCTGCGCCATGTTCAGGCGTAAAAAAGCCCGCTTGCGGCGGGCTTTTTAAAAATCAGTAGCAATTTACTTTGCGGGTGCTTTTTTAGCTGGCTTTTTGGTTTTCTTTGGCTTGGCGGTTGCGTTGTTCATGATGGACTTTCAGTTGAGAACTTTGAAAGATGTCCGCTTTTGAAGGCCGACATGGACTCTTGTTACGCTATGGAATTGCTTCTATGCTTGGCAAGTCTTGATTCAACGAAGAAGCGCGGCCTACGGTTGACATCCCTTGGCGAAATTTTTTCATACCCCCCCTCTCCTCATCGAAGATCAATGTCCGTACACCCGTTAAAAAGTGTTGTTCAAAAACCGTACCGGAATCTGGATTTTGTCCGGTTTTTGCTCTGCCGCCCGTTTTACGTCATGCTGTTTTTCTTGGTGATCGAGGCCGCTTTGGCCGCCGCCACGACCGCGCTCATCATCAAGGCCGGTCATGACGTTGCCGACCAGGAATTTTTGATTTCTGACTTTGTCTGGATCGTGCTGGCCCAGTCAGCGTCGTATGTGGTGGGCGCGACCAGCTGGATTTTTGCTGAACGGGCGGGTTTTGGCGCTTATGGTCGCTACATGCTGCGTTTTGCCCGGGACAACCGTCGCCAGCCAGCGCTGCTGGGCGACAAAGTCCAGCGCGAACAAGTCGAGCCGTTTTTAACCAACGAATCTTTTCAGATATTTTTTGAACTGGTGTACGAGTTGGAGGCTGATTTAAAGCTCTTTTTTGGCCTGATATTCAATGCCATCGTCCTGGGATACGCGATAGACGCCGGGCTGCCGGCCGTGTATGCGGGTGTTTTCGTGGCTTTGCTGGCGCTGCAGTATCTGGTGCGCCGCCCCGTGGCGGGCGCCTATCTGGCGCAGCAGGCTACCGGCAACCGCATGACGGCCCACACGTACACCGCGTGGGACAACATCACCACGGGTAACCGTTACAACTACCGGCTGTGGCACGCGGGTTTCAAGCTGCGGCTGCGTGATGCGCTGCGGGCGCAAATCCGGGCAATCCTGGCGCGCGAAGGTATCGCGACCGTGAGCGGTATTTTTGCGCTGGTGGTGGTTTTCAGTTATCTGGCCTGGATAGCCGGGCGCAACGTGACGGATACTGGCCTGTTGATAGCCTTAGCCGCCACGCTGCCCCGGCAGATCGATTTGTCCTATAACGTGCACGGCCTAGCCAGCGGCTGGAATGACCTGCTAGCCGTATGGACGCGCATGACTGGTGCCTGCGCCGCCATGCAGCCTGCACCTGATGCCGATTTTGACCAGCGCATTCGCTTTGACGGCGTCGCTTTGTTGGATGGTCAAGATTTGGTGGTTTGCACCAGTATTGACGATGCACTGGCGCGCATCCAAGCTCAGCCTCGAGGCCGCCTGCTGGTGCGCGGCAGCAATGGGTCGGGCAAGTCAACCCTCCTGGTGGCGCTCAAGGCGCGGCTGGGGTCGCGCGCCTTTTACTGGCCCACCAGTGACAAGCTTGCTTTTGCGTTTTCAGCGGCATCACCCGATGACGAAAATTTGCCAGTATCAAGCGGTTTTTCATCCGGTGAGCGTCAGCTCAAGAGTCTGCAGGAAATCGTCAGCCGAACCGACGCTGCGGTGTATCTGCTGGACGAATGGGATGCCAACCTCGACACGAAAAACCGCGCCAACGCCGAAGCCTTGGTGGCAGCGCTGGCTGCACGGGCTGTGGTGGTCGAAATATCTCACCGCGACCGCCTCTAAGCGGCCGCAAGGTGCGTCAGGCGGTGAGTTTTTCCACGTGTGCTTGGCGGGTATACAAAAAGTCGATCACGGCTTTGCGGTAGCCTAGGTACTTTGAACTTTCAGCCAGTTCTACCCGGTTACGCGGGCGGTCCAGATCGATGGCTACGATGTCGCCAATCGTCGCGCTAGGACCATTGGTCATCATCACGATGCGGTCGCTCAGCAGCACGGCTTCGTCCACATCGTGCGTCACCATGACGACGGTGCTGTGGGTTTTGTGCACGATGGCCAACAACTCGTCTTGCAGCTTGGCGCGGGTGAGAGCGTCCAGCGCGCCGAACGGCTCGTCGAGCAGCAACACTTTCGGTTCCATCGACAGCGCCCGTGCAATGCCGACGCGCTGCTTCATGCCACCTGAAATTTCGCCTGGGCGCTTTTGCGCAGCGGCGGTCAAGCCAACCATCGCCAGCACCGCATCAGTGCGCGCTTTCAGTTGGGCTTTGGTCTCAGTGGCGCTGAAGACCCTTTCAACGGCCAGATAGACGTTTTCAAAACACGTCAGCCAAGGCAGGAGCGAGTGGTTTTGAAACACCACCGCGCGCTCCGGGCCAGGACCGGCGATTTCGCGGTTGGCGCAAATCAGGCTGCCTTCAGACGGTGTGGTCAGTCCTGCAATCAGATTGAGCAGGGTGGACTTGCCGCAGCCCGAGTGGCCAATCAGCGCCACAAACTCGCCCTTAGCAACGGTGAGGTTGATGTTTTTCAGCGCGCAGAAAGGCCCTTTTTTGGTTTTGAAGGTTTGCTCAACGCCCTGGATTTCAATGTACTTGGTGCTCAGGCTGTCGCTCATGATTTCACCTCTTCAAAAGTAAATGCGGTGGCCAGTTTGATGAGGGCGAACTCAAGAATCAGGCCCACAATACCAATCACAAAAATCGCGATGATGATGTTTTTGACGTTCAGATTGTTCCACTCGTCCCAGACCCAGAAGCCGATACCTACGCCGCCAGTGAGCATTTCAGCGGCCACGATCACCAGCCAGGCGGTACCGACTGCCAGACGCACACCGGTCAACATATACGGCAGGACAGCCGGGAAAAGAATCTTGGTGACAATCTTCCATTCGCTCAGGTTGAGCACCCTGGCGACGTTCATGTAGTCTTGCGGCACACGCTGAACGCCAACGGCGGTATTGATGATCATGGGCCAGATGGAGCAGATAAAAATCGTCCAAATAGCCGCTGGGTTAGCACCCTTGAACACCAGCAAGCCAATTGGCAACCAGGCCAGCGGCGATACCGGCCTGAGCAAGCTGATGAGTGGGTTGAACATGCTGCTCAAAAACTTGAAGCGGCCAATCATGAAGCCGACAGGTATGCCAACGATGGCAGCTAGGCCGAAGCCTAGTGCCACACGTTTTAACGATGACAGGATATTCCAGCCGATGCCCTGATCATTCGGGCCTTTGCTGTAAAACGGGTCACTAAACAGCGTCACCGCCTGTGTAAATGTGGCGCTGGGCGAAGGGATGCTGCCTTTGCTGGTGATGGAGATCGCCATCCACAGCAAAACCAGCAGCGCAAAGCCAAGAACTGGCGGCATGATGCCCAGCCAGAGGAAGGACAGGTCGCGCTGCGGTTTGAAGGCCGCCACAGGTGCTGAGTTTTCAGTTTTTAGCATATCTTTTAAGGCTGTAGCCCCCTGTTTTTGGGTGCGAGCAGCTCCTGAATGTGTAGTGCTCGAGCCACCTTCTGTGGCGTCGACCTCATGAAAAACAGCAGCAACCATGGCGTGATCCTTTCATTGATGTGAATCAGGCTTTGACTTTGAAGCTGTCGGCGTACTTGGCTGGGTCTTTGCCGTCCCAGACCACGCCGTCCATCAGCTTGCTGCTGCGCATCTCGCTTTTCGGTACCGATACCTTGGCGGCAGTCGCGGCTTGCTTGTAGATATCGATTTGGTTGATTTGCTTGGCCACGGCCAGGTAGTCCACATGCTCTTTGACCAAGCCCCAGCGCTTGTGCTGCGTCAAAAACCACATGCCGTCTGACAGGTAGGGGAAGTTGACGGCGCCGTCGCCTGAGAACTTCATGAAATTCGGGTCGTCCCAGGTTTTACCCATGCCGTTTTGGTAGCGGCCCAGAATGCGCTGGTTGATGGCGTCGACGCTGGTGTTGACGTAACTCTTGTCGGCAATGGTTTCAGCCATCTTGGTTTTGTTGCTCAAGCTGGCGTCAATCCATTTACTTGCCTCAAGAATGGCCGCCGTCACTGCGCGCGCCGTATTCGGGTTCTTTTTGACGAAATCGGCAGTGGTCCCGAGCACTTTTTCGGGGTGGTACTTCCAGATGTCCTGGGTGGTGATGGCGGTTACGCCGATGCCGTCAATGATGGCTCGGTGGTTCCATGGCTCGCCGACGCAAAAACCGTCCATGTTGCCGACGCGCATGTTGGCCACCATTTGCGGCGGCGGCACGGTGATGACTTTGGCATCTTTGAGCGGGTTGATGCCGTTGGCCGCCATCCAGTAGTACAGCCACATGGCGTGGGTGCCAGTTGGGAAAGTTTGGGCAAAGGTGTATTCACGCTTTTCCTTCGCCATTAACTTGGCCAAGCTTGGGCCGTCTACCGCGCCCTGGTCGGCCAGCTTTTTGCTCAGCGTGATGGCCTGACCGTTGTTGTTGAGGGTCATCAGGACAGCCATGTCCTTTTTTGGACCCGCAGTACCCGCATGGACACCGTAGATCAAGCCGTACAGCGAATGGGCAAAGTCCAGCTCTCCGCTCACCAGCTTGTCCCGCACACCGGCCCAGCTGGCCTCTTTGGTGGGGATGATGGTGACGCCGTATTTTTTGTCAATGCCCAGTACCGAAGCCATCACGACTGACGCGCAGTCGGTCAGGGGGATAAAGCCAATCTTGACCTCTTTCTTTTCGGGGGCGTCTGAGCCCTGGGCGTACACCACAGCGCGCAGGGCAGGGCTAATGCCTACAGCCCCAACAGCGGCGGCTTGCAGCACGTTTCGGCGGGACAGGGATGGTTTGAGCAGTTCGGTCATTCAATTACTCCTGGACAAGTTAAAAACACAAGACAAATTCAAGTACGGAAAACTGGGGCCAAAAACAAAAAAGGCGTTCGCCCTGTGCAGCCATGGCATGCATGGGTGCAGGGGACGAACGCCTTTGTTCTTTAAGTCAACTGCTTCTTCGTTGAAGCATTGACCTTCAAAACAAATAAAGCAATAATTGTGCCAAGAGGGTCTAAGTGTTGTGGGGGGTGCTGGCGTCGGTTGTTTTGACTATAAAAAGTGGCTTTTGTCCAATGAATTCGGGCGCAAGCAGCTATTTAATCTATAGCTATCGGCAGCTGATATGTCGAAAAATGAGAACGGCAGCCGCATCGCACCGTAGTTGTGCGGTGCACCATTTTCGGACTTCAGGAAGCTGAGCCGCCTTAACGCTGCTGGAACAAGACCAGCCGCAAGACACGTCCGGACTATGTCATTGGGTAGCCTGCTGGTGTTTTTTAGTTACCAGGGCGTTTTATCCCGCCGTGATGCGGCTCAGCGTTCGACAGCAGGCGCGGGGCGCTCGAGGCGCCAGCCGGATAGTCTGATGGGCGGCTAACCCAGCAAGTCTGCAGCGTCCAGCATGCGCTGCGCCACTTCGCCCATCCGCAAGCCTTTGTCCATAGCGGCTTTGCGCAGCTTTGCAAACGCGGCTTCTTCCGTCAGTGACTGGCGCTGCATCAGCAGGCCCTTGGCGCGGTCAATCACCTTTCGGTCTTGCAGCTCGGTTTTGGCGTGGGCCAGTTCTTGGCGCAAGCCTTGTTCGTGCTCAAACCGGGCCATCGCGACGTCCAGAATCGGGCGAATCCGGTCTGGCGACAAACCGGCCACGATATAGGCTGACACGCCCGCTGCAACGGCAGCCTTCACGTGGGTGGTGTCGTTGTCATTGGTAAACAACACGATGGGCCGGCGCGCATCGCGGGTGGCCATCACCACATGCTCCAGGCTGTCTCGCGCCTCGCTCTCGGCATCGACAATGATCATGTCGGGCTGCAACTGCGCCAGGCGCTCAGTCAAAAAGGTGTCGGCCGGCAGCACGGCAATCAGGTTGTAGTTGTTCTCCAGCAAGCCAATACGCAGTTGGCGCGAGCGTTCTGCCAGAAAGCCCACCCGCTCGTCGTCGGCATCGGACTCAGACAGGTCTGGTGCGATGACAACTAAGCGTAGCGACTGTGACGTGGACATAGACAATTCTCGCAAGTTTTAAGCCAAACCTTACACTGGCGCCATGATTATTTTGGGTTTTGAGTCTAGTTGTGATGAAACCGGCGTTGCGCTGGTTGATGCCTCAGGTCGTGGGGTACCGCGCCTGCTGGCGCATGCGCTTTTTAGCCAGATCGACATGCATCAGGCCTATGGCGGCGTTGTGCCCGAACTGGCCAGCCGAGACCACATCCGCCGGGTGCTGCCATTGAGTCAACAAGTTCTGACGGATGCAGGATGTGGTTTGAAAGACGTTGACGTCGTTGCCTACACGCGCGGCCCTGGGCTGGCGGGTGCGCTGCTGGTGGGCGCGGGGGTAGCTTGCGCGATGGCGGCTGCGCTGGGTAAACCGGTGATGGGTGTGCATCATCTGGAAGGGCATTTGCTGTCGCCTTTTTTAAGTGTGGACCCGCCTGAATTTCCTTTTGTGGCACTGCTGGTGTCGGGCGGCCATACGCAGTTGATGCGGGTTGACCGTGTCGGCAGCTACGAGTTGCTGGGCGAGAGCATTGACGACGCGGCCGGTGAGGCGTTTGACAAATCGGCCAAACTGATGGGCTTGCCTTACCCGGGCGGGCCGCATTTGGCCAAATTGGCGGAGCAGGGTGATGGTGCTGCTTTCAAGTTGCCGCGTCCGCTGCTGCACAGCGGCAACCTCGACTTTTCGTTTGCCGGCTTGAAGACCGCTGTGTTGACGCAGGCTAAAAAGCTTGGCGATACGCTTGAAGCGCGCAAGGCCGACCTAGCTGCTTCGACGCAAGCGGCCATCGTCGATGTCTTGGTCAAAAAATCAATGGCCGCCATGGCGCAAACCGGGCTGAACCGGTTGGTGGTGGCCGGTGGCGTGGGCGCCAATGCCATGCTGCGCAGCGAGCTGAACGCTGCTTGCGCCAAGCGCAACATCCGGGTGCACTACCCCGAGTTGCACTTATGCACCGACAACGGCGCGATGATTGCGTTGGCTGCGGGCATGCGCCTGCAGGCAGGTCTGGAGAGCTTGCAGGGCGGCTACACTTTCGATGTTTTGCCGCGCTGGAGCTTGCAGGCTTTTAGTTCCTGAAACTCTGGCAAATAGGTCTGCAGCCCAATCAAATCGGGCGCAAGCAGCTCCTAAATATATAGTAATTAGATAGTAAACGTCCCATCTGTATGTCCTTTAAACAACTTCTGTTGTCGTTTTCTCTGGCGCTTTCTTTTTGTGCGGTTGCTCAGCCCGCGCCGATCAAGGTGGCGCTGATTGAAAGCATGTCAGGCCCGTTTGCCAACACCGGTGAAGCGGTACTTCGCAATCTGGTGTGGGCAACCGAGCGTGTCAATGCGCGCGGCGGTGTGAAGCTGCCTGGCGGCGCGCGGCCATTGCTGATTGAACGCTACGACAGCAAAGGCCAAAACGACGAAGCGTTGAGCGCCCTGCGGGCTGCGTTAGACGACGGCGTGACTGTGGTGGCCCAGGGGAATTCATCAGCCATCGCTGCGGTGCTGATGGATGCCATCAACAAACACAACGACCGGGAACCCGGCAAGCGGGTTTTGTTTCTGAATTACTCTGCGGTAGACCCGGCACTGACCAATGAGAAATGCAGTTACTGGCACTTCAGGTTTGATGCCCACGCCGACATGCGCATGACGGCGTTGATGGAGGTTTTTAAAGATGACAAAAGCACCAAAAGCGTTTACTTGATCGGCCAAGATTACAGCTTTGGTCAGTCGGTGTTAAGAGAGGCGCGACGGCAAATCACTGGGCAACGACCCGACGTGCAGATCGTCGGCGACGAGTTGCACCCGCTGGGCCGCGTTAAGGACTTCATGCCCTATGCCGTGAAGATCAAAGCCAGCGGTGCGCAAGCGGTGCTGACGGGCAACTGGGGGAATGATTTAACGCTGCTGGTGAAGGCTGCCAAAGAAGTTGGTTTTGAAGGCAAGTTCTACACCTTCTACGGCAACGCTTTGGGGGCGCCAGCGGCGATTGGCGACGCGGGTGTTGGCAAGGTGATTGCGGTGGCGGAGTGGTTTCCAAACGCGGCGGGGGCGCCATCTGAAGCGTTTTACCAGTCGTTTCGCCAGCGTTTTCCGGCGCCTAAAGACGATTACGTTCACATGCGGATGCAAATGGTGATCGAAGCCCTGGCGCAAAGCATTGAAAAAGCAGGCTCATTAGAGGCTGGCGCTGTCGCTTCGAAAATGGAGAAGGCTGTCGTCACCATGGCCGGGCAAACCGGGGCCATGCGCGCCAGTGACCACCAGTTTCAGCAGCCGCTGCTGGTGGCGCAAATGGGCAAACTGGGCGATGCGGGCATCAAGTTCGACGTAGAAGGGTCAGGCTATGGGTTTCGCGTCATCAAGTCGATCGCCAGCGACAAGGCCCGGATGCCGACGACCTGCAAAATGGTTCGACCTTAATTTCACCTAAAAACAAGGCCTCTTGATGCGCCAAGCAGTTATCAATCTCGAAGAATCCATGATCCGCCAAGTGGCCAATGCGGGCATGGCTAGAGGCGATGTGTTGAAGTTCTGGTTTGGCGAAAGCGATGAAGTCACGCCGCCATTTATTCGGGACGCGGCCATCAGCGCCATCCAGCGGGGCGAAACGTTTTATGCGCAAAACCTAGGCTTGCCGGAGCTGCGGGAGGCAATAGCTGCTTACGCGACCCATCTGCGCGTGCAGGGCGCTGCAAACATAACAGCAGAACGTATTGCGGTGACATCTGGTGGTGTCAACGCGCTGATGCTGGCCGTACAAGCGTTGGTTGACAGCGGTGATGAGGTTGTCGTGGTCACCCCGGTTTGGCCCAATTTGACCGGGCAACCGGCCATCATGGGCGGGGTGATTCGCTCTGTCAGCCTTAAACCAGTGGCCGGGCAATGGCAATTGGAGATGGCTGAATTGGTGAGCGCCATCACGGCAAAAACAAAGCTGTTGATCCTGAATGCGCCCAATAACCCGACCGGCTGGACGCTGTCGCGGGATGAACAGGAAACCTTGCTGGCGCATTGCCGCAAAACCGGCACCTGGATTTTGGCCGATGAGGTCTACGAGCGACTCTACTTTGAGCCAACGGCCAATGGCTGCGCTCCCAGCTTTTTAGACATTGCGTTGCCTGATGACCGCCTGGTTGTCGTCAACAGCTTTTCCAAGAGCTTTTTAATGACCGGATGGCGGCTCGGCTGGCTGGTCATGCCGCCTGCCATGTCCGCGCAAATGGGCAAATTGATTGAATTCAATACCTCGTCGGCCCCTGCGTTTATCCAGCGAGCTGGACTGGTGGCGATTGAGCGTACGTTAGATGTCACACCCCGCATCGTGGCCCATTTGAAGAACTGCCGCGACACACTGATCCCCTTGTTGCAAGCTCTACCCGGCGTTCAGGTAGCCCCAGCCAAAGGCGGGATGTATGCATTTTTCAGACTAGAAGACCAGACCAGATTTGGGGATTCTCTGGCCGTGGCCAAAAGTCTGGTGTTGGAGGCCGGGTTGGGGCTGGCGCCGGGCAACGCTTTTATGGTCAATCCCGGGGCTGATGCTCAAGGCTGGCTGCGCTGGTGCTTTGCCAGTCAGGACTTGAATCGTCTGGGGCAGGGTATAGCCCGGCTGGAGCGCTGGCTTGGGCTATAATCAGAGGCTTCGTTGGGCATAGCCTAGCGATACACGACGACAAGCGGTTAAATCTCATCGTGAGAAGACTGTGTCGCTCGCAAGTTGCGCTTATACAGTGCAAGAAAGCAAATCATGATTGCAAAATCAATCAAGGCTGAAATCGTTCAGTCCAACGCACGTGCCGCTGGCGACACCGGCTCGCCCGAAGTTCAAGTAGCGTTGCTGACCGGCCGCATCAATGAACTCACCCCCCATTTCAAGGCCAACGCCAAAGACCACCACGGTCGCCGCGGTCTGCTGCGCATGGTGAGCCGCCGCCGCAAGCTGCTGGATTACCTGAAGTCCAAAGACGCTGACCGTTACACCGCGTTGATCGCCAAACTTGGCCTGCGCAAGTAAAAGATAAATTGATCGAAAACGCCTGAGTTAGTGACCTAGCTCAGGCGTTTTTTACTTTAAAACATTCGAAATAGGGGCAAAACGGATACGAGCTGTGTCATTCCAAAAAATTCGCTGCAAGCTTGCGCAGGGTTTTTCTGGAATGGCAACGTTTCCACTCGCCACTGTTTCGGGCTTCTCACACTGCCTTATGTGTGATTTGACTGGAGATAAAACATGAGCATTTTCAATAAAGTTACCAAAACCTTTCAGTGGGGCCAGCACACGGTCACGATGGAAACCGGCGAAATCGCCCGTCAATCTGGCGGTGCCGTCAAGCTCGACATGGACGGCACCGTGGTGCTGGCGACTGTTGTCGCGAAAAAAGACGCCAAACCTGGCCAAGATTTCTTCCCGCTGACGGTTGATTACCTTGAGAAAACCTATGCTGCAGGCCGTATTCCTGGCAGCTTCTTCAAGCGCGAAGGCCGCCCCAGCGAGTTTGAAACGCTGACATCCCGCCTGATAGACCGCCCGATTCGCCCGCTGTTTCCTGAGGGTTTCTTCAACGAAGTGCAGGTGGTGATCCATGTGCTGTCACTGAACCCTGAAGTTGAAGGCGATATTCCGGCGCTGATCGCGTCCAGCGCTGCATTGGCTATTTCTGGTATCCCCTTTAATGGCCCGATCGGCGCGGCGCGCGTAGCCTATATCGACGGCCAGTACGTGCTGAACCCTGGCAAAACCCAGTTGGTTAATTCCACGATGGATTTGGTGGTTGCCGGTACCGAAGCTGCCGTGCTGATGGTCGAGTCAGAAGCCAAACAATTGTCCGAAGACATCATGCTGGCAGCGATTGTTTACGGCCACGAGCAAGGCAACATCGCCATCAACGCGATTCACGACCTGGTGCGTGATGCTGGCAAACCGGTTTGGGACTGGAAGGCCCCGGCTAAAGACGAGCCGCTGATTGCCAAGGTCGGCGCATTGGCTCAGGCCAAGCTGCAAGCTGCTTACCAAATTCGCGCCAAGCAAGCCCGCACCCATGCTTGCCGCGACGTGACCAACGAAGTCATGGCCGCCTTGAAAGCCGACGGTGTGGCGTTTGACCACGTGGCTGTCGAAGGCATGCTTTTTGACATTGAAGCCAAAATTGTTCGCAGCCAAATCTTGGCAGGCGAGCCGCGTATCGACGGCCGCGACACCCGCACCGTGCGCGCGATTGAAATTCGTAACTCTGTGCTGCCACGCACCCACGGTTCAGCCCTGTTCACGCGCGGCGAAACCCAAGCATTGGTAGTGACCACGCTTGGCACCGAGCGCGATGCGCAGCGCATCGACGCGCTGAGCGGCGACTACGAAGACCGATTCATGCTGCACTACAACATGCCTCCGTTCGCCACGGGCGAAACGGGTCGTGTCGGTTCACCAAAACGCCGTGAAATCGGCCACGGCCGTCTGGCCAAGCGTGCGCTGATTGCCGTATTGCCTTCGAAAGAAGAGTTTCCGTACACCATGCGTGTGGTCAGCGAGATCACCGAGTCCAACGGCTCATCGTCAATGGCTTCGGTCTGCGGCGGCTGCCTGAGTTTGATGGATGCCGGCGTGCCGATGAAAGCTCATGTAGCCGGTATCGCCATGGGTTTGATCAAAGACGACAACCGATTTGCTGTGCTGACCGACATTTTGGGTGACGAAGATCATTTGGGCGACATGGACTTTAAGGTCGCGGGCACGACGTTCGGTATCACTGCGCTGCAAATGGACATCAAAATTCAGGGCATCACCAAAGAAATCATGCAGGTTGCATTGGCTCAGGCCAAAGAAGCACGCATGCATATCCTTGGCAAAATGCAAGAGGCCATGGGCGCCGCTAAAACCGAAGTGTCAGACTTCGCGCCACGTCTGTACGTGATGAAAATCAATCCCGAAAAAATCCGTGACGTGATTGGCAAAGGCGGCGCCGTGATTCGTGCGCTGACCGAAGAAACCGGCACCCAGATCAACATCGAGGAAGATGGCACCATCACCATCGCATCGAACGACAGCGCCAAGGCAGACGAGGCCAAGCGCCGCATCGCCGAGATCACGGCTGAAGTCGAAATTGGCAAGGTGTACGAAGGCCCGGTCACCAAGATTTTGGACTTCGGTGCTTTGATCAACCTGTTGCCAGGCAAAGACGGCTTGCTGCACATCAGCCAAATCGCGCATGAGCGTGTGGAGCGTGTGCAGGACTACTTGAAAGAAGGCCAGATCGTCAAAGTCAAGGTCATGGAAACTGACGAAAAAGGCCGCGTCAAGCTGTCGATGAAGGCTTTGCTGGATCGCCCAGCGCAAGAGCAGGATCGCGGTTAATTCAGGTTGCTATTTATTTTATAGCTGCTTGCGCCCGATTTTATTGGGCTAGTGGCATAAAACACCCTTAAAACAGCATGAAAATTGTCGAGATTAGCGCTTTTGGTGCTCCCGATGTGCTGCGGTTGGCTGAACGCCCCGCGCCCACAGCGGGTGCGGGCGAGCTGCTCATTCGTGTGAGCGCATCGGGCATCAATCGGCCCGACGTGCTGCAGCGGACGGGTAACTATCCCGTGCCGCCAGGCGCGTCAGACGTACCGGGACTTGAGGTTGCTGGCGTGATTGTTTCTGGCGATGAGCGAGCCATGGCTTCGTCGGGTTTCAAGGTAGGCGACCGCGTCTGTGCCTTGGTGGCGGGCGGTGGCTACGCCGAGCTGTGCGTGGCGCCAGTCGGGCAATGTTTACCTGTCCCGACAGGTTTTACCGATATTGAAGCAGCGTCGTTGCCCGAAACGTTCTTCACTGTTTGGAGCAATGTCTTCGACCGTGCAAAACTCGTCAAGGGCGAAACGCTGTTGATTCAGGGCGGCTCCAGCGGCATTGGCGTGACGGCGATTCAAATGGCCAAGGCTTTCGGAGCCACTGTCATTGTGACCGCCGGTAGTGACGAAAAATGCGCTGCTTGCCTTGCATTGGGCGCAGACCATGCTATCAATTACAAAACGACTGATTTCGCCGAAGAAGTCAAAAAGCTGACCCATGGCAAAGGTGTGAACGTCATTCTCGACATGGTGGCGGGCAGTTATGTTGCGCGAGAGATTGAGTGCATGGCTGACGATGGCCGCTTGGTCATCATCGCGGTGCAGGGCGGCATCAAGGCTGAGTTCAACGCGGGTCTGGTGCTGCGCAAGCGGTTGACGGTCACAGGTTCAACCTTGCGTCCTCGTTCGCTTGAATTTAAAACAGAGATTGCCAAAGCGTTGAAAGAACAAGTCTGGCCAATGCTGGCCAGTGGAGCGATCAAGCCGGTGATTCACAGCACTTTTGCAGCCTGTGACGCCGAAGAAGTCACGGGCAGTCAAGCTGCCCGGGCCCACACGCTGATGGAGTCGAACCAGCATATTGGCAAAATCGTGTTGACCTGGGGTGCAGTATGAAAAAACTGATTGCTGGCAACTGGAAGATGAACGGCAGCCTGGCTGCCAATGAAGCCTTGCTGGCTGCCTTGGCTCAGGGTTTGGGTGGCAAGCCCGTATGCGATATTGCAGTTTGTGTGCCTACGGCTTACCTCGGACAGGTACAGGCTATCAAGCCAGGTGCGGTTGAGTTGGGTTCGCAGGACGTATCTGCTCAAGTATCAGGCGCCTACACGGGCGAAGTTAGCGCGGCGATGCTGAAAGACTTTGGCGTTCGTTACGCCATCGTCGGCCACTCAGAGCGCCGTCAATACCACGGTGAAACCGACGCGCTGGTGGCTGACAAGGCCAAGGCCGCTTTGGCAGCAGGTATCACGCCCATCGTTTGTGTGGGCGAGACGCTGGCTGAACGCGAAGCAGGGCGTACCGAAGAAGTTGTCAAACGCCAGCTGGCTGCGGTGATTCATACCAACGGCCATTGCATCAGTGAAATTGTTGTTGCCTATGAACCCGTCTGGGCGATTGGCACGGGAAAAACGGCATCGCCTGATGAAGCGCAAGTGGTTCATGCGGTATTGCGTGCCCAGTTAAAAGCCGCTACCGACCAATCGGCGCGTATCAAAATTTTGTATGGTGGCAGCATGAATGCTGCAAACGCGGCCAGCCTGTTGGGACAACCTGACATTGATGGCGGCCTGATCGGCGGGGCATCGCTCAAAGCCGGAGATTTTTTATCAATTATTGCTGCAGCCCAATAAATACGAGCGCAAGCAGCTACTAAATCAGGAGTAATTAAACATGAATGTCCTTTTAACCATCGTTCTCGCCGTGCAAATGCTGTCGGCCATTGTCATGGTGGGTCTGGTACTGGTGCAACAGGGCAAAGGCGCTGACATGGGTGCGGCTTTCGGCAGCGGTGGCTCTGGCAGCTTGTTTGGTGCCAGCGGCAGCGCGAATTTTTTGTCGCGCAGCACCGGCGTTCTTGCAACGGTATTTTTCGCCTGTACCTTGGCTCTGGCCTATTTTGGCAACGCCCAGCCTCGTGCGACAGGCACCAGCGTTCTTGAGAACGCAGTCGTTGTGGCTCCGGCACCTGTCGCCTCAGCCGCAACCGGTGCGGCCCAAATCCCCGGAACGGCGGCTCCAGCAGCTACAAATGCGCAAGTGCCAGCAGCGCCTGCAAGGCCCGCGTCAGGCGCGGGACAAATCCCTACGAAATAAGCCTGTTTTGAGTGCCTCGCTACCTCGGCGAAGCACAAATTCAGGGTAAACTCTTAGACTGTCTGGGGAGCGAAAAACATGTGGTTTCCTCATGCTATCCAGACAATACAAACCGCGGACGTGGTGAAATTGGTAGACACGCTATCTTGAGGGGGTAGTGCCGAAAGGTGTGCGAGTTCGAGTCTCGCCGTCCGCACCAAAACAATGCTTTATAGCCACCCGGCTGTGAAGCCCAGCACCTTAGCAACCTACGCACACTGGCTTTCATTCCTTCACTCACCATGAACCTCGACCAGTACCTTCCCGTTTTACTGTTTATTTTGGTTGGTGTCGGTGTTGGTGTAGTACCCCAGGTTCTAGGCCGTTTACTCGGGCCAGTTCGCCCTGACGCTGAGAAAAACTCTCCCTACGAATGCGGCTTTGAGGCTTTCGAAGACGCCCGCATGAAGTTTGATGTGCGCTATTACCTGGTGGCCATCCTGTTTATTCTTTTTGACCTGGAAATTGCTTTCCTTTTCCCGTGGGCTGTGGCGCTCAAGGAAATTGGTGCGGTGGGTTTCTGGTCAGTGATGGTATTTCTGGCCATTTTGGTGGTGGGTTTTATATACGAGTGGAAAAAGGGCGCGCTGGACTGGGAATGACCGCCAGAGCGTCAGATTGATCGACACAAAGGTATTTTGTATGTCACTCGAAGGTGTTTTTAATGAGGGTTTCATGACCACGAGTTACGACTCGGTGGTCAACTGGGCCAAGACAGGCTCGCTCTGGCCTATGACGTTCGGCCTGGCCTGTTGTGCTGTTGAAATGATGCACGCCGGCGCTGCCCGTTACGACTTGGATCGATTCGGCATGCTGTTTCGGCCCAGCCCGCGCCAGTCTGATTTGATGATTGTGGCTGGGACCTTGTGCAACAAAATGGGCCCGGCCTTGCGCAAGGTCTACGACCAGATGTCCGAGCCGCGTTGGGTTTTGTCGATGGGGTCATGCGCCAACGGCGGTGGCTACTACCACTACAGCTATTCAGTGGTGCGGGGCTGCGACCGCATCGTACCGGTTGATGTGTACGTTCCGGGCTGCCCGCCAACCGCAGAAGCTTTGATGTACGGCATCATTCAGTTGCAGCAAAAAATTCGTCGTACCAACACGATTGCGAGGGCTTGATGTTTCCTGCAACCCCAGAGCAAATCAGTGCAAACGTAGCCAGTGTGCTGGGCGACAGGCTCAAAAGTATCAGCGTCGCATTTGGCGAAGTGACTGCAACCGTCAAGGCGGCTGATTATCTTGCGGCAGCCACCTTGCTACGTGACTCGGCAGACTGCAAGTTTGAGCAATTGATTGACCTTTGCGGCGTTGACTATTCGGACTACAAAGATGGGCAGTACGAAGGCTCGCGCTACTGCGTCGCGACGCATTTGCTGTCGGTCAGCCTCAACCAGCGCTTGCGGCTGAAAGTTTTTTGTACTGACGACGATTTCCCGGTTGTGGACTCGGTTAACGATGTCTGGAATTCTGCCAACTGGTTTGAGCGGGAAGCCTTTGATTTGTTCGGTATCATTTTTGAAGGTCACAACGACTTGCGACGCATCTTGACCGACTACGGGTTCATCGGCCATCCTTTCCGCAAGGATTTCCCGACGACTGGCCATGTGGAGATGCGGTATGACCCGGAGCAAAAGCGCGTGATTTATCAGCCAGTCACCATCGAGATGCGCGAGATCACCCCAAGGGTCATACGCGAAGAGAATTACGGTGGTGTTAAGCATGGCTGAGATCAAGAACTACACGTTAAATTTCGGTCCCCAGCACCCGGCTGCACACGGCGTATTGCGCTTGGTGCTGGAGCTAGATGGGGAAGTTATTCAGCGTGCAGACCCGCATATTGGCTTGTTGCACCGCGCCACCGAAAAGTTGGCCGAAAGCAAAACATACATTCAATCTTTGCCTTATATGGACAGGCTCGACTATGTGTCGATGATGTCGAACGAGCAAGCATATTGCCTGGCGATTGAAAAACTACTCGGCGTAGACGTACCAGAGCGCGCGCAGTACATCCGCGTGATGTACGCCGAAATCACCCGCCTGCTCAATCATTTGCTGTGGCTGGGCGCGCACGGGTTTGACTGCGGCGCGATGAATATCCTGATTTATTGTTTCCGCGAACGTGAAAGCCTCTTTGACATGTATGAAGCCGTGTCGGGCGCGCGCATGCATGCAGCGTACTTCAGGCCGGGCGGTGTGTACCGTGACTTGCCCGACCGTATGCCGCAGTACAAAGTCAGCAAGGTAAAAAATGCCAAAGCGATTGAGGCGCTGAACGAGAACCGTCAAGGTTCGTTGCTTGACTTCATTGAAGACTTCACCAATAAGTTTCCTCATTACGTTGACGAGTACGAAACACTTCTCACAGACAACCGCATCTGGAAGCAGCGCACCGTTGGCGTGGGTGTGGTGTCGCCAGAGCGAGCGTTGGCACTCGGCTTTACCGGCCCCATGTTGCGCGGTTCAGGCTTTGCATGGGACTTGCGCAAGCAGCAACCGTATGACGTGTACGACAAGATGGACTTTGACATCCCGGTCGGTAAAACGGGAGACTGTTATGACCGCTATCTGGTCCGTATTGAAGAAATGCGCCAGTCGAATCGCATCATTCAGCAGTGCATTGCTTGGCTCCGCGTGAACCCTGGCCCAGTGATCACCAGCAATCACAAGGTGGCAGCGCCTGACCGCGAATCCATGAAGTCCAACATGGAGGAGCTGATTCACCACTTTAAGCTCTTCACAGAGGGCTTTCACGTGCCTGAAGGAGAGGCTTATGCCGCGGTTGAGCACCCGAAAGGCGAGTTCGGTATCTACATCGTCAGCGATGGTGCCAACAAACCGTATCGTTTAAAAATTCGTCCGCCAGGCTTTTCTCATTTGGCCGCGATGGACGAAATGTCGCGCGGCCACATGATTGCTGACGCCGTCGCCGTCATCGGCACGATGGACATTGTGTTTGGTGAAATTGATCGCTAATCCAGGTATTTGTAAACATGATTTCTGAACAAGCAAAATCGAAGTTCGCGCGCGAAGTCGCCAAGTACCCGGCCGACCAAAAACAGTCAGCCGTGATGGCTTGCTTGACGATTGTGCAAGAGGAGTTGGGTTATGTCAGCGCTGAAAGCGAGAAGTTGGTAGCTGACTATCTGGGTATGGCGCCGATTGCGGTGCATGAGGTCACCACCTTCTACAACATGTTCAACCAGCAGCCCGTCGGGAAGTACAAACTGAACGTGTGTACCAATTTGCCCTGCCAGCTGCGTGATGGTGCTGTGGCGTTGAAGCACCTGGAGAATAAGTTGGGCATCTCGATGGGTCAAACCACGCCGGACGGCTTGTTTACTTTGCAACAGTCAGAGTGCTTGGGCGCTTGTGCTGACTCTCCGGTGATGCTGGTCAATGACTTGACGATGTGCAGTTTCATGAGCAACGAAAAGCTTGACCAGCTGATTTCTGGCTTGCAGTCTGCTGAGGCCAAAGTATGACTACATCTGTAAATTCCGCAGTCAGTGCGGAAGCCAAAAACGTGCTGTCTCAATTTGCGGCGACGGGCGTGCAAAGCAGCTTTCATGGCCGACATATCAATCCGCAAATCATGGCGGACTTAAACGGCAACAATTGGCGTTTGAAAGACTATGAAGCGCGTGGTGGTTACGCTGCGCTGCGCAAAATCCTTGCGCAGGGCGAAGGCGTTGGTATGACGCAGGATCAAGTGATTGCAGACGTGAAGTTGGGCGGCCTGCGTGGTCGCGGCGGCGCTGGTTTCCCAACAGGCTTGAAGTGGAGCTTCATGCCGCGCCAGTTCCCCGGGCAAAAATATCTGGTCTGCAATTCAGACGAAGGCGAGCCGGGCACCTGTAAAGACCGTGACATCATGCAGTTCAATCCGCACAGCGTGATTGAGGGTATGGCTATTGCTGCTTATGCCATGGGTATCACGGTGGGCTACAACTATATTCATGGTGAGATTTTCGCCACGTATCAGCGTTTCGAAGAAGCGTTGGAAGAGGCTAGAGCCGCTGGATTCTTGGGCGACAAAATTCTGGGCAGCAACTTCAGTTTTCAGTTGCACGCCTCACATGGTTTTGGTGCTTACATATGCGGTGAAGAGACCGCCTTGCTTGAATCGCTGGAGGGCAAAAAGGGTCAGCCCCGTTTCAAGCCGCCTTTCCCGGCCAGCTTTGGCCTGTATGGCAAGCCGACCACCATCAACAATACCGAAACGTTTGCCGCTGTACCTTGGCTGATTCGCAATGGCGGTCAGGCGTATCTTAAATGCGGCAAGCCAAATAACGGTGGGACGAAAATCTACTCGGTGTCTGGCGATGTGGAATGGCCGGGCAACTACGAAGTACCGCTGGGTACGCCGTTTGCTAAGCTGCTTGAGCTAGCGGGTGGTGTGCGCAAAGGTCGTACGCTAAAAGCCGTTATTCCCGGTGGTTCGTCTGCGCCAGTGTTGCCTGCAGCCATCATGATGGAATGCACGATGGATTACGACTCGATTGCCAAAGCTGGATCGATGCTTGGTTCTGGTGCGGTGATCGTGATGGACGATACGCGTTGCATGGTCGAATCGCTCAAGCGGCTTTCTTACTTTTACATGCATGAATCATGTGGGCAATGCACACCTTGCCGCGAAGGTACAGGCTGGTTGTGGCGAATGGTTGACCGGATTCACACAGGCAAAGGTAAACCGACTGATCTCGATTTGTTGAACTCGGTAGCTGACAACATTCAAGGCCGCACAATTTGCGCTTTGGGTGATGCGGCTGCCATGCCAGTACGCGCCATGATCAAGCATTTCCGCCATGAGTTTGAGGCCATGATGCCATCAGTAGCCGTGGCTCAAAGCGCATGAGCTTGTTGCACAAAGAGATCGCTTAAATTTATGATTGAAATCCAATTAGACGGGCAAAAAGTTGATGTGCTCGAAGGCAGCACGATCATGCACGCGGCTGAAAAAGCGGGCACCTACATTCCGCATTTTTGTTATCACAAGAAGTTGTCGATTGCAGCCAATTGCCGCATGTGCTTGGTCGATGTTGAAAAAGCACCTAAGCCGATGCCCGCTTGCGCCACGCCTGTCACGCAGGGCATGATCGTTCATACCAAAAATGACAAAGCCATCAAAGCGCAAAAGGGCGTGATGGAGTTTTTGCTGATTAACCATCCGCTCGATTGCCCGATTTGCGACCAGGGCGGTGAATGCCAGCTTCAGGACTTGGCCGTGGGCTATGGCGGCAGTGGTTCGCGTTACGAAGAAGAGAAACGAGTGGTGGCGTACAAAGACGTTGGCCCGCTGGTGTCCATGCAAGAGATGAGCCGCTGTATTCACTGCACCCGTTGCGTTCGCTTTGGGCAAGAGGTTGCCGGCGTGATGGAGTTGGGCATGTCACATCGGGGCGAGCATGCTGAGATCGAGACCTTTGTGGGCATGTCGGTGGACTCGGAGCTCTCGGGCAACATGATTGACGTCTGCCCGGTCGGTGCACTGACCAGCAAGCCGTTCCGTTACAGCGCTCGCACTTGGGAGCTGTCGCGTCGCAAATCGATCAGCCCGCATGATTCAACCGGTAGCAATCTGATTGTTCAGGTCAAAGCCAACAAAGTCATGCGCGTGGTGCCGCTTGAAAATGAGGAAGTTAACGAATGCTGGATTGCTGATCGCGATCGATTTTCTTATGAAGCCTTGAGCAGCGACGACCGGTTGACGAGCCCGATGCTCAAGCAGGGTGGCGAGTGGAAAACTGTCGACTGGCAGACCGCACTTGAATATGTGGCAAATGGCTTGAAGCAGATCAAGGCCGACCACGGTGCGGACAGTATGGGTACTTTGGTCAGCCCGCACAGCACCCTTGAAGAGTTGTACCTGGCCGCTTCGTTGATGCGCGGCATGGGTAGCGAAAACATTGACTATCGTTTGCGCAATGCCGAGTTTTCTAAAACCCTGGGGGTGCATTGGTTGGGTACTTCCATTGCATCGCTTTCATCGCTGCAGCGCGTTTTGGTTGTCGGCTCTAACCTGCGTAAAGACCACCCGTTGTTTGCTCAGCGTATTCGCCAAGCGGCCCGCAAGGGATGTGCAGTCAGCGCTATTCATTCAGCTGTTGAACTTGCGAAGAGTGACGCTTGGGCGATGCCGATTGCCTTTTCGACGATTGGCGACCCAGGGTCGTGGGTTCAGTTGCTTGCGAATGTGGCGTGTGCGATCGCTGCTGAAAAAGGTGTTTCTGCCCCAGCGGCAGGTCAAGCTACAGAAGCCGCCACAGCAATGGCTAGATCACTGCTGGGCGGTGAGCGTAAAGCTATTTTGCTAGGTAACGCCGCGGCGCACCACGCTAATGCTTCAAGCCTGTTGGCGCTCGCCAACTGGCTTGGCGGGCAAACTGGTGCAAGCGTTGGCTACCTGACGGAGGCAGCTAACACGGTGGGTGCGCAGATTGCTGGCGCCATGCCCCGTGGCACGGGCTTGAACGCCGGGCACATGCTGAATGGCCAGCTCAAGGCGGTCGTCTTGCTGAATACCGAGCCAGAGTTCGATTCAGCGCGTGGCGCACAAGCCAAGACTGCCCTCAATGCGGCGCAAATGGTCGTCACACTCAGTCCGTTCAAGGCCAACATGAGCTTTAGCGATGTCCTGTTGCCAATCGCCCCCTTTACTGAGACGTCGGGTACTTTCGTTAATGCAGAAGGCCGTGTGCAAAGCTTTCATGCGGTAGTCAAACCACTTGGCGACGCCCGTCCGGCCTGGAAGGTGTTACGCGTCTTGGCAAACCTGCTGGGCCTTTCTGGTTTTGACTTCGAGTCGTCACAGGATGTGTTCAAAGCAGTCCCTGGTTTAGATGTTGTCGCTGATCAATTGACCAACGCGACGGATGCAGCGATCGATTTGACCAGTGCGAATCAGGCAGATCCCGCGGTAGCTGCCATCTACCAGCTTGACAGCCTGGTCAGGCGCGCGACCTCTTTGCAATTGACTGCCGATGCACGCGGTGCGTCTGCAGATCAGATCAGCGCAGAAGAGGTGGCCGCATGATTGATACGATTCACGCCTTTGGTCAAGGCTTGGGCGGCGGTATCTGGCCAACCGCTGTGTGGCCAGTGCTTTGGACGCTGATTAAGATTGTGTGCGTTTTGCTGCCTCTGATGGGCTGCGTGGCCTACCTCACCCTGTGGGAACGCAAGGCGATTGGTTTTACGCAAATTCGCCTAGGGCCGAATCGGGTGGGTCCGTTCGGTTTACTACAGCCGATAGCCGATGCGCTCAAGCTGCTGACCAAAGAAATCATAATTCCGACCGCTGCCAGCAAGGGCTTGTTTGTGCTGGGCCCCATCATGATCATTATGCCGGCGCTGGCTGCCTGGGTTGTGATTCCGTTTGGGCCAGATGTAGCGCTTGCGAACATCAACGCGGGACTCCTTTTTCTGATGGCGATCACCTCTCTCGAAGTTTACGGCGTCATTATTGCGGGCTGGGCATCAAACTCTAAGTACGCCTTTTTGGGGGCTATGCGTGCTTCAGCCCAAATGGTCAGCTATGAAATAGCCATGGGCTTTTGTCTGGTGGTGGTACTGATGGTGTCGGGCAGTTTGAACATGACTGACATCGTGATGGGCCAGGCCAAAGGCATGGGTGCCGAGAATGGCTTGAATTTCCTTTCTTGGAACTGGTTGCCACTGCTGCCTATCTTCGTGGTGTATTTCATTTCGAGTCTGGCTGAAACCAATCGCCATCCGTTTGACGTGGTTGAAGGCGAGTCCGAGATTGTTGCGGGTCACATGGTCGAATATTCGGGTATGTCTTTTGCCATGTTCTTTTTGGCTGAATACGCCAATATGTGGCTGGTTGCAATTCTTGCGGTTCTGCTTTTCTTGGGTGGCTGGCTGCCGCCTATTGACAGCGCATTGTTCAACTGGGTTCCGGGCTGGATCTGGCTGGGCGCCAAAACTTTTGTCATTGTCACCATGTTCCTCTGGGTGCGCGCGACCTTTCCACGCTTTCGTTATGACCAGATCATGCGCCTAGGATGGAAGATTTTCATCCCTGTGACGCTGGTCTGGTTGGTGGTTGTCGGCGGTTGGATGCAGACCTCATACAACATTTGGAAATAACTGGAAAATTCATGTCCACAGTTGCCTCCATCAAAGATTTCGCTTCAAGCTTCATGCTCACCGAGCTGTTCAAGGGCATGGCCCTGACTGGCAAGTACATGTTCAAGCGCAAGATCACGGTTCAATTCCCTGAAGAAAAAACACCTCAAAGCCCCCGTTTTCGGGGTTTGCACGCGCTACGTCGGTATGAAAACGGCGAAGAGCGATGCATCGCCTGCAAGCTTTGCGAGGCTGTGTGTCCGGCGATGGCGATCACCATTGAATCGGATGTGCGAGAAGACGGCAGCCGCCGCACTTCCCGATACGACATTGATTTAACCAAGTGCATTTTTTGCGGATTTTGTGAAGAAAGCTGCCCGGTGGACTCTATTGTCGAAACGCATATTTTTGAATATCACGGCGAAAAGCGTGGTGATTTGTACTTCACCAAAGAGATGCTTTTAGCTGTGGGCGACAGATATGAAACCGAGATCGCCGCCAACCGTGCAGCAGATGCCAAGTTTCGATAAGACCTGAGCCATCCATAGACAAGACCAATCAGTAGTCGCTGAATCCAGAAAGAACCCGGAACAACATGGACGCCAAAACAGGCCTTTTTTATGTCTTCGCTGCGTTGATGTTGTTTGCCGCTTTCCGGGTGATCACGGCGCGCAATCCGGTGCATGCTGCGCTTTACTTGGTGTTGGCATTTTTCCAAGCAGCAGCTATCTGGATTCTGCTCAAAGCAGAGTTTTTGGCCATCACGCTGGTGCTGGTGTATGTTGGTGCGGTGATGGTGCTGTTCTTGTTCGTCGTGATGATGCTTGACATCAACCTCGACGGCGTGCGCCAGGGCTTTTGGAAGCACTTTCCGCTGGCAGGTAGTGTGGGCGCCATCATTGCTCTGGAAATGTCTTATGTGCTGATGGGCGGATTTCGTGAACCACCAAAGCTTGCAAGCCCTGTGGGGCAAATTGGCATGCAGGTGTCCAACACCAAAGAGCTCGGAAAAGTTCTCTATTCAGAATACATTTACCCGCTTGAAATTGCCGCCGTTATCTTGCTGGTAGCCATCATTGCGGCCATTGCATTGACATTGCGTGAGCGCAAAGATTCCAAGTCACAAAATCCATCAGAGCAGGTCAGGGTCAAACGGGCCGATCGGGTGAGGTTGGTCAAAATGAATCCTGTGATGCCTGAACCCTTGGCCCCCGTGATTGAGGAGAAAAAAGCATGACGCTCACCCTCGGGCATTTTCTCTCGCTTGGCGCCATGCTGTTTGCGCTGTCGGTGATCGGTATATTTCTGAACCGCAAGAACCTCATTATCTTGCTGATGGCGATCGAACTGATGTTGCTGGCTGTGAATATGAATTTTGTTGCTTTCTCGTACTACTTGAACGATATGGCAGGTCAGATTTTTGTGTTTTTTATTCTGACAGTTGCGGCTGCCGAGTCCGCTATCGGTTTGGCAATTCTTGTTTTGCTGTTCCGCAACAAATCAAGCATCAACGTTGATGAACTCAATACGCTCAAGGGCTAAAAATGAACCCCCACGTTCGTCACCTGGTGTACTCACTGCCCCCCGAGGGGGCGCTAACTGCCCTTAGGGCAGCCCTTCGAGTTGTTAAAAAATGAGTCAAACCCTTTCTGTGTCAACACTGTTGGCGGTGCCGCTTCTTCCCCTAGCGGGAGCCGTGTTGGCAGGTATTTTTGGTACCGCGTTTGGCGGGAACTGGTTGGGTCGGCGTCTGTCGCACACTCTGACGATTCTGGGGGTGTTGTTGGCCTTCATTTTGTCTGCCATGACGCTCAAAAGCGTTGCACTTGACGGCGCCAGATTCAACGAGACGCTCTACACCTGGATGGTGGTGGGCGGCTTGAAGATGGAAGTTGGTTTTTTGATTGACGGCCTTTCAGCCATGATGATGTGTGTCGTGACGTTTGTGTCACTCATGGTGCATATCTACACCATCGGGTATATGGAAGAAGAGGAAGGTTACAACCGCTTTTTTGGCTACATCTCGCTATTTACTTTTGCTATGTTGATGCTGGTGATGAGCAACAACATGCTGCAGCTTTTCTTCGGCTGGGAAGCTGTTGGCCTTGTGTCTTATTTGCTGATCGGTTTTTATTACAACAAGCCAAGCGCAACGCATGCCAACATGAAAGCGTTTCTGGTTAACCGTGTCGGTGATTTCGGATTCATTCTCGGCATTGGCTTGGTGGCAGCGTATGCCGGAACGTTAAATTACGCCGAAGCATTTGCCAAGGGCGATGAACTGGCCAAGCTCACGCTGCCAGGCACGGGTTGGATGTTGGTCACGGTCATTTGCATTTGCCTTTTTATAGGTGCGATGGGCAAGTCGGCGCAGTTCCCTCTGCACGTTTGGCTGCCAGACTCCATGGAAGGCCCGACACCTATCTCGGCGCTGATTCATGCTGCGACCATGGTCACGGCGGGTATTTTTATGGTGGCCCGCATGTCGCCTTTGTTTGAACTCAGTGAGACGGCTCTGAATTTTGTTCTGGTGATCGGTTCCATTACGGCATTGTTTATGGGGTTTTTGGG
>JBBRDA010000023.1:0-31406 GCA_038204335.1 Burkholderiales bacterium | reverse complement strand
CGGGACCAGGGTATTGCCAAAGTAGACCGCTTGACGCTCGACGCCTCTAACCAGGCCTGCTCAGATTCAGAGGGTGCTGCGCTCGAAGACAAACTGGGCAAAGCCATCGAGGAGGCCAACCTGAAAACTGTGAAGTTCCCGGCCGATGGCAAACTGCTGGGTAGCTGGGCCGAAGGTGAAAGAATTGCCCAAAACGGCCGTGGTCTGACTTGGACCGACAGCGCGACCGCTGCAAACGGCGGCAGTTGCTACAACTGTCACCAGATCAGCAAAACCGAGCTGTCCTACGGCTCAATTGGGCCCAGCTTGTACAACTACGGCAAGCTGCGCGGCGTGACCGACCCAACGGCAGTGGCCAGCAAGCCCATCGTGGACTACACCTGGGGCAAGTTGTGGAACAGCAAGGCCTACAACGCCTGCTCCGGTATGCCGCGCTTTGGCCACGCGAACATTTTGACCGAGCAGCAGCTCAAGGACGTGATGGCGCTCCTGCTGGATCCTAAATCTCCTGTGAATCAGTAAAACAAGGCCTTTTCAGGCCTTTTCAGTGATTTTTTGGCTGTTTTTGGGGGTCTTTTATGCCTCTAGCCCAATGAATACGGGCGCAAGCAGCTCCTGATTTGATAGCGAATAAATTTTTAGAAGTACGCCATGAATTTGTCTCGTCGTGAGTTTTCAAGCGTCATGGCGGCCGCGTTGGCCGCTGGTTTCCCACTGCATGCCAGTGCAGCTTCCAGAGCCGGCAACCTGTACAACGTGCCCAAAACAGGCAATGTGCATCTGTTGCACATGACCGACTGCCACGCCCAGTTACTGCCCAGCTACTTCCGGGAGCCCTCGGTCAACCTCGGCGTGGGCGCCATGCGGGGGCAGTTGCCGCACTTGGTGGGCGAGCAGTTGCTAAAAGCCGCACAGATCAAGTCCGGTACGCCCGAGGCCCATGCCTTCACTTACCTGAATTTTGAACGTGCTGCCAAGCAATACGGCAAGGTGGGCGGCTTTGCGCATCTGGCCACGCTGGTCAAGCAGATCAAGGCCGCACGTCCGGGGGCTCTGTTACTGGACGGTGGCGACACGTGGCAGGGCAGCGGCACCGCCCTGTGGACACAGGGTCAGGACATGGTGGATGCCTGTAAGTTGCTCGGTGTCAACATCATGACGGGTCATTGGGACTTTACTTACGGTGAGGCTCGCATCAAGAAAATTGTCGACGTGGATTTTGCAGGCAAGGTTGACTTCGTCGCCCAAAACGTCAAAACCAGCGACTTTGGCGATGCGGTATTCAAACCCTATGTCATCAAGGAAATGAATGGCGTGCAGGTCGCCATCATTGGCCAGGCCTTCCCCTACACACCGATTGCCAATCCCGCATGGCTAACGCCCAACTGGAGTTTCGGCATTCGCGAAACCGAGATGCAGGAAACCGTGAACGAGGCGCGTGCCAAAGGTGCGCAGGCTGTGGTGCTGCTGAGCCACAACGGGATGGATGTTGACTTGAAAATGGCGTCGCGCGTCAGTGGTATCGATGCCATTCTGGGTGGCCACACCCATGACGGCGTGCCGGTGCCAGTCATCGTCAAAAATCCGGGCGGTCAAACCATCGTCACCAATGCAGGCAGCAATGGCAAGTTTCTAGGCGTGCTGGACCTCGACGTGAAGGGCAAAGCAGTGGTCGGCTTTAACTACCGCCTGCTGCCGGTGTTTTCAAATCTGCTTCCTGCAGACAAAGACATGACCGCCTTGATCACCAAGGTACGCGAACCCTATGCGGCCAAACTGTCAGAAAAGCTGGCCACCACCGAAGGTACGCTGTATCGGCGTGGCAACTTCAACGGTACTTTTGACCAGTTGATTCTGGACGCGCTGATGGATGTCAGGGGCGCTGACATCGCCTTTTCACCCGGCTTCAGGTGGGGTACGTCGCTGCTGCCGGGCCAAAGCATCACACGCGAGCATCTGATGGATCAGACGGCCATCAGCTACCCATGGACGACCCTCACCGACATTCGAGGCGAGATGATCAAAACCATTCTTGAAGACGTCGGTGACAACCTTTTTAACCCCGACCCGTACTATCAACAGGGCGGCGACATGGTACGCACCGGCGGTCTCACCTACACCTGCGAGCCGGGGGCCAAAATGGGCAGCCGCATTCAAGACATGCGTTTGAACGGCAAACTGATTGAGGCAGATAAAACTTACAAAGTGGCCGGTTGGGCTCCCGTCGCTGAGGCCAGCAAAAACGCCGGGCCGCCGATTTGGGAGGTGGTGGAGAGCTACCTCAAAGCGAAAAAAGTTATCAAACCCGTCAAACCAAACACGCCACAACTTGTGGGCGTTGCCGGCAATCCAGGCCTGGCGACTTAGCGATATGTCTGATCGGCATGGCGTCATGCCATGCTGGGCTGCCGTTCAGTGGCACAATCTCACTTGTTTCTGAGGTCCTTCCAGGCGCAGTCGCATCCGCTAATCGGTTCAGCCGTGACAAGCGGAAGGTTTAATTAACCGGCATCCCAAGGCTCATGGCCCCAAGATGTCCACTAATGTTTCCCCAAGGGAAACGGAGGTCAGTCGATATGAGTTCCAATCCGCACGTGCCACCCTCGGCATCGTCCACCGCTTCTTCAATTTACGCAGCCTACAACGGCAATACCTATCTCTTCGGTGGCAATGCGCCCTACGTTGAAGAGATGTATGAAAACTACCTCGCCAATCCAGGCAGTGTTTTAGACACTTGGCGCGAATACTTCGACGCGCTTCAACATGTGCCCGCAGCCGACGGCAGCGACTCCAAAGACGTGCCGCACCTGCCGGTTGTCAACGCCTTTGCCGAACGTGCAAAAAGCGGTGAGACCCGCGTGGTGGTCGCCAGCGTTGACCAGGAAATGGGCCGCAAACGAACAGCCGCGCAACAGTTGATTGCGGCGTATCGCAACGTCGGTGCGCGTTGGGCTGACCTAGATCCTCTCAAACGGGCTGAGCGCGACAAAATTCCTGAACTTGACCCGTCCTTTTACGGCTTTACCGACGCCGACCAAGAAACCGTGTTCAACACCAGCAACACCTTCTTCGGCAAAGAAACCATGAGCCTGCGAGAGCTCATGAACGCGCTACGCGAAACCTACTGCGGCACGATTGGTGCCGAGTACATGTACGCCACCGACCAGAACCAAAAACGCTGGTGGCAGCAAAAATTGGAATCGATCCGGAGCAAACCGTCACTGAGCAAAGAAAAAAAGCTGCACATCCTTGACCGCCTGAGCGCTGCGGAAGGCCTGGAGCGCTTTTTACACACCAAGTATGTGGGCCAAAAGCGCTTTTCATTAGAAGGTGGCGAGAGCTTTATTGCCAGCATGGACGAGCTGATTCAGCGTGGCGGTTCGCTGGGTGTGCAAGAAATCGTGATTGGTATGGCGCATCGTGGCCGTTTGAATGTGCTGGTTAACTCGCTGGGTAAAGTCCCAGCCGATCTGTTCGCTGAATTCGACCATACGGCGCCTGAAGACCTGCCCAGCGGCGACGTGAAGTACCACCAGGGTTTCAGCTCTGACGTAACCACGCCTGGCGGCCCGGTGCATTTGACATTGGCGTTTAACCCGTCGCATTTAGAGATTGTCAACCCGGTGGTTGAAGGCTCAGTCCGCGCCCGGATGGACCGCCGCGCTGACCCAAAAGGGTTGCAAGTGTTGCCTGTGCTGGTCCATGGTGACGCAGCTTTTGCAGGGCAGGGCGTGGTGATGGAAACTCTGGCGCTGGCAGAAACCCGTGGCTATTCGACCGGCGGTACGGTGCATATTGTCATCAACAACCAGATCGGCTTTACCACCAGCGACCCACGCGACAGCCGCTCAACCCTGTATTGCACAGACGTCGTCAAAATGATTGATGCGCCTGTTCTGCATGTCAACGGAGACGACCCAGAGGCTGTGGTTTTGGCCACCCAACTGGCGCTGGATTTCCGCATGGAATTTCACAAAGACGTGGTCGTTGACATCATTTGTTTCCGTAAGTTGGGTCATAACGAGCAAGACACACCGGCCATGACGCAGCCGCTGATGTACAAAAAAATTGCCCTGCACCCCGGCACACGCAAACTTTACGCCGACAAGCTGCAAGCTCAGGGTATGGGTGAGACGCTGGGTGATGACATGGTCAAAGCCACCCGTGCGGCATTGGATGCGGGCAAGAGCACCTTTGACCCGGTGCTCACCAACTTCAAGAGCAAGTACGCTGTTGATTGGGCGCCTTACCTGGGTAAAAAGTGGACAGACGCTGGCGACACGGCTATCCCGATGTCTGAGTGGAAGCGATTGGCCTCAAGCATCACGAATATTCCAGCGACAGTTACTCCGCACAGTCTGGTGAAGAAGGTGTATGACGACCGCGCAGCAATGGGTCGTGGCGATATTCCGGTCGATTGGGGCATGGGCGAGCACATGGCGTTCGCATCGCTGGTAGCCAGCGGCTACCCGATACGCTTGTCGGGTGAGGATTCCGGCCGCGGCACGTTTACCCACCGCCATGCTGTGATTCATGACCAAAACCGCGAAAAGTTTGACACCGGTACCTACGTGCCGCTGCAAAACGTGACGGACAACCAAGCGCCGTTTGTCGTGATTGACTCTATTTTGAGCGAAGAAGCGGTACTGGCTTTTGAATACGGTTACGCTTCAAATGACCCGAATACCCTGGTGATCTGGGAAGCGCAATTCGGCGATTTTGCCAATGGTGCGCAAGTGGTGATTGACCAGTTCATTGCCTCGGGCGAAGTCAAGTGGGGCCGGGTGAACGGCATCACGTTGATGCTGCCCCACGGCTACGAGGGCCAAGGGCCAGAGCATTCGTCGGCACGGCTTGAGCGCTTCATGCAGTTGTCTGCCGACACCAACATGCAGGTTGTGCAGCCCACCACAGCCAGTCAGATCTTTCACATCTTGCGCCGCCAGATGGTGCGCAATTTGCGCAAGCCACTGATCATCATGACGCCGAAGTCACTGCTCCGTGCCAAGGATGCTGCTTCGCCGGTGAGTGAGTTCACCAAAGGCAGCTTTCAGACGGTGATTCCCGAGAACAAGGACTTGAAAGCAGACAAAGTCAAACGCATTGTGGCCTGCTCGGGCAAGGTCTATTACGACCTTGCCAGAAAGCGCGAAGAAAAAGGCTTTGACGATGTGGCGTTGATTCGCGTGGAGCAGCTCTACCCGTTTCCGCACAAGGCGTTTTCAACAGAGTTGAAAAAGTACCCCAACGCGACAGACGTTGTGTGGTGTCAGGACGAGCCGCAAAACCAGGGCGCCTGGTTCTTTGTGCAGCATTACATCCACGAGATCATGACGGAGGGTCAATAGCTCGGTTTTTCAGGTCGCGCAGCGTCTGCATCGCCTGCGGCAGGGTTTTCGCACATGCACCATGAACAGCAAAAAGTGTTGGTTGACGGCGCGTTCGGCAAGCTCAAGGGTTTTGTGTTGACCAAGTAGGTCTTGACAGTTCAATCCACCCTCACATCTTCACAAAACATTCAAAGAGAATTTATATGGCTATCGTAGAAGTTAAAGTCCCCCAGCTGTCTGAGTCCGTGGCGGAAGCCACCATGCTGAACTGGAAGAAAAAAGTTGGCGACGCTATTGCCGTCGACGAAATACTGATTGAAATTGAAACCGACAAAGTCGTGCTCGAAGTACCTGCTCCCTCAGCGGACGTGCTGGTTGAGCTGGTGGTGGCTGATGGCGGCACGGTGACTGCTGAACAAGTGATTGCGCGAATTGATACTGAAGCCACTGCAGGTGCTGTGGCACCAAAAGCTGCAAGCGCTGCCCCTGCTGTTGCAACGGCCTCAGCGCCCGCGCCAGCGCCAGTCGCATCCGGCGGTTCTATGGCCGGCGTGGCGATGCCAGCTGCCGCTAAGCTGATGGCTGACAACAACATGGCTGCTGGCTCTGTTGAAGGCACGGGCAAAGACGGTCGCGTGACCAAGGGCGATGTCTTGGGTGCAGTGTCTGCACCTAAAGCAGTTGCTGTTAGCGCCATGCCAGCAGCTGCTCCAGCCAAAGTATTGCCACAAGTTGCCGCGCCATCCTCGGCCAGCGACCTTGGCGACCGCCCAGAGCAGCGCGTGCCAATGAGCCGCCTGCGCGCCCGTATTGCTGAGCGCCTGCTCCAATCCCAATCGACCAATGCCATTTTGACGACGTTCAATGAAGTCAACATGGCCCCGGTGATGGACATGCGCAAACGCATGCAGGAAAAGTTTGAAAAAGAGCATGGCGTCAAGCTCGGTTTCATGAGCTTTTTTGTCAAAGCGGCAGTGCATGCGCTGAAAAAATTCCCACTGCTGAACGCATCGGTTGACGGCAACGACATCATCTACCACGGCTACTTTGACATCGGTATCGCTGTCGGCTCGCCTCGCGGCCTAGTGGTCCCCATCTTGCGTAACGCGGATCAGATGAGCTTCGCCCAGATTGAAAAGAAGATTGCTGAATATGGCGTGAAAGCGCGCGACGGCAAACTGGGTATTGAAGAAATGACCGGCGGCACGTTCTCCATCAGCAACGGCGGCACCTTTGGCTCCATGCTTTCTACCCCGATCATCAACCCGCCACAGTCAGCGATCTTGGGCGTGCACGCCACCAAAGACCGGGCCGTGGTTGAGAACGGTTTAGTCGTGGTGCGCCCCATGAACTACTTCGCCATGAGCTACGACCACCGCATCATCGACGGCCGCGAGGCTGTACTGGGCTTGGTGGCGATGAAAGAAGCGCTGGAAGACCCGGCTCGTCTGTTGTTTGATATCTAAAGGAAAACTTCGATGTCCAAACAATTCGACGTCATCGTGATAGGCGGTGGCCCTGGTGGCTACATTGGTGCCATTCGTGCCGCACAACTCGGTTTCAGCGTCGCTTGTATCGACGAGTGGAAGAACGACAAGGGCGGCCCGGCACTTGGCGGCACCTGTACCAATGTAGGTTGCATCCCGTCCAAGGCACTGTTGCAATCGTCTGAGCATTACGAGCAGGCGGGCCACCACTTTGCTGACCATGGCATTGAGGTGAAAGGGCTGAGCCTCGATATGGCCAAAATGATTGGCCGCAAAGACACGGTGGTCAAGCAGAACAATGACGGTGTGCTGTACCTTTTCAAAAAGAACAAGGTCACCTTCTTTCATGGTCGTGGCTCGTTCGCTGCGGCCAAAGATGGCGTTTATGAGATCAAGGTCGCAGGCGCAACCGAAGAGGTGATTTCTGGCAAACACATCATTGTGGCCACGGGGTCGAACGCACGCACGCTGCCGGGTACACCCTTTGACGAAGAAACCATTTTGTCAAACGACGGCGCACTGCGCATGACCACCGTACCTAAAAAGCTGGGCTTGATCGGCTCTGGCGTGATTGGCCTAGAGATGGGCTCGGTCTGGCGGCGATTGGGTGCCGAAGTGACCGTGCTCGAAGGTTTGCCAACCTTTTTGGGCGCCGTTGACCAGCAGATAGCCAAGGAAGCCCACAAGGCGTTCACCAAGCAGGGTTTGAAGATTGAGCTGGGCGTGAAAGTCGGCGAGATCAAAACCAGTAAAAAAGGTGTGTCGGTGGCATACACCAACGCCAAGGGCGAAGCGCAATCGCTAGACGTTGACAAACTGGTCATCTCGATTGGCCGGGTAGCCAACACGATTGGCCTGGTGCCGGAAGCGGTTGGACTAAAACTCGACGAGCGCGGTGCGATTGTGGTCGATGCCGACTGCAAAACCAACCTGCCCAACGTTTGGGCGGTTGGCGATGTGGTGCGCGGTCCGATGCTGGCGCACAAGGCTGAGGAAGAGAGCGTTGCGGTGGCCGAGCGTATTGCTGGCCAGCACGGGCATGTCAACTTCAACACCATTCCATGGGTGATTTACACCAGTCCCGAGATCGCATGGGTCGGCCAAACCGAAGAGCAGCTCAAAGCCGCAGGTAAAGCCTACAAGGCAGGCACCTTCCCGTTTTTGGCCAACGGCCGTGCACGTGCGCTCGGCGACACCACTGGCATGGTGAAAATGCTGGCCGATGCAGCGACAGACGAAATTTTGGGCGTGCATATCGTGGGCCCGATGGCCAGCGAGCTGATTGCCGAATGTGTAGTGGCGATGGAGTTCAGAGCCAGCAGTGAGGACATTGCGCGTATTTGCCATGCCCATCCATCACTCAGCGAGGCCACCAAAGAGGCGGCGCTAGCGGTTGACAAGCGTACTTTGAACTTTTAATGCTGCAGAGACCGGTTTTGATGCTTTTTTGCAACTTTTTAGGTGCAAAATTGGCCTCTAGCCCAATAAATTCGGGCGCAACCAGCTATTAAAATTATAGCGTTCAGGAATCTGCTTTGAGTGTCAAACAAGCCTATGAAGCTGAGCTGGTGGCCAGAGGCTACACCCCTGATCCAGCGCAGCTTCGTGCGGTTGACGCGTTGGACCGCTGCGCCAGCGAATGGGCCGCCTACAAAATTCAGCGCTCAAACGCCTTTAAAAAACTGATTCACCACCCCGACACTCCGCGCGGGGTGTATATGTACGGTGGGGTAGGGCGCGGTAAAAGCTTTTTGATGGACTGCTTTTATAACGCTGTGCCTCTGAAGCGCAAGACCCGCTTGCATTTTCACGAGTTCATGCGCGAGGTGCACCGCGAACTGCGTGACCTTGCGGGAACAGTGAACCCGCTGGATGAGCTGGGTAAGCGCATGGCTGAGCGCTACAAACTGATTTGTTTTGACGAATTTCACGTTTCTGAAATCACCGATGCGCTGATCCTGCATCGACTTTTGACTGCTCTGTTTGAAAACGGTGTGGGTTTTGTCACCACGTCAAACTTTAAGCCTGATGACTTGTACCCCGGCGGCATGCATCGCGACCGTATTCTCCCGGCCATTGCGCTGTTAAATACCCACTTAGAGGTGCTGAGCGTTGACAACGGCGTTGACTACCGCAGGCGTACCTTGGAGCAGGTCAATTTCTATCACACACCGCTTGGCGCTCAGGCTGATGCCGAGATGACAGAGGCGTTTGACCGTTTGGCCGAATCGCAAGACGACAATCCGTTGTTACATATTGAGTCACGCCAGATCTGGGCCCGTCGCAAGGCGGGAGGAGTGGTGTGGTTTGACTTCAAAACCCTGTGCGGCGGGCCGCGCTCGCAGAACGATTACCTGGAAATTGCGACCCAATTTCATACCGTGTTGCTGAGCGATGTACCTGCTATGCCCCCCCGCATGGCCTCGGAGGCCCGACGCTTTACTTGGCTGATTGATGTGCTGTACGACAGGCGTGTCAAACTCATCATGTCGGCAGAGACGCCACCTGAGGCGTTGTACACAGAAGGCCCCTTGGTGCATGAGTTTCCCCGTACCATTTCCAGGCTGAACGAAATGCAGTCAACCGAGTATTTGGCACTCGACAGACGTACCGTGGACACCACTTTGACATGAAAAAATGGATCGTTTTAGCGTTGTTGTTGATCGGTATTGGCGCGAAAGCCCAAACTGGCAGTGACGTCAGCAGCGACGCTGAGCGCTTGCGTATCAGCGCCGAGCGCTCCCGACTGGAAGCGGCTTTCGCTCTGGAAGATACTGCCTGCTACAAAAGATTTTTGGTCAACAGGTGCCTGGATGAGGTCAAGGTCAGGCGTCGCGACGCGTTGGCCGATTTGCGGCGCCAGGAAATCGTGCTCAATGATGAGGCGCGTAAAGCCAAAGCTGCGGAACAATTGCAAAAAACCGAAGACAAGTCGACGCCCGAAAAGCTACAGCAGGAAGCGGACAGACGGGCTCAGGCAGTCAAAGATTTTGAAGACAGAACAGCGCGCGAGCAGCAAAAAAATGCTGACCGCGAGGCATTGCAGGCGGGGGAAAAGGCTAAATCGGATGCTGCCGCAGCTCGCATCAAAAGCAATCAGGACAAGGCCGCGGGACGTGCTACCAAGCAGACTGGTGCAGCCGAAGAGCTTAGAAAATACAACGAGCGACTGGAACAGGCCAGGGAGCGCGAGGCTCGATACGCCCGGGAAAAAGCCAGTCAGACCAAGCCCCCATCCCAGCCCTTGCCCGCACCAAAATAGTCGGGCTCAGACTTAGGTTAGTGGCTCAAGTTTGACGATGACCAACGAGAGGTTGTCACCGCCGCCACGGGCTCGTGATCGCGCCTTCTGAATTAAAAATTCGGTAGCTTCTCGGGGGGAGAGCATCGATAACGCTGAGCCCATTTCGCTGGGGCTGAAGTAGTGCCAAACGCCGTCACTACAGGCGATCAGCACGTCTTCGGGTTGTAGTTGGGGAATAAAGTGACGCGAAATGGGTGGGGCTTCCTCGGTGCCCAGACAGCCCATCAAAATGTTCGATTGCGGGTGAACGTTGGCTTCTTCATCCGTGATCTCGCCTTTGTCCACCAATGTTTGAACATAAGAATGATCAGTGCTACGAAATACCAGCTTGTTGCCGTGAAAGTGGTAAATCCTTGAGTCACCGGTATGCACCCAATGGCAGTCGCCCGCCGGGTTGATCAAAAAAGCGGCCAGCGTGCTGTGTGGTTCCATCTCGGACGAAATCGCTGTCAGCTTGATAACGATGTGCGCTTCTTCAACGATCTGCTTGAGCATGCTGGGTGCATCGTCGGTATCAGGTGCGTAACGTTCAAACAGCTGCTTGGCAGTCATCATGACCTGGTCTGATGCTTTGCGTCCACCACTTCGTCCACCCATGCCGTCCGCCACAATACCGAGCAAACAACCAGGCACCCTATGATGGCTGATCAGGTTGACTTGGTCTTGCTGGTAGTCGCGGTCACCCTTGTGGATGCCCGTGGAAGCGGTGATTCGATAGCCTTTTGACATCTTGTGATACTTGCAATCGCCGAAACTCGATTTATTTGATTAACCCGTATTATCAGAGCAACTGGCTCCTATTCAAAAACACCTTGGACTTAAACCTACATTCCCCGGCAAGAAGGCTGATAGAGCTCAAAATCGAGCATGCCGACCTGAACGCTTTGGTTGATATCGCAGCTTGCGCCGTTCCCATAGACGAGTTGATTCTTAGGCGTCTCAAAAAACGCCGATTGCACCTGCGCGATCAGATCACGCAGCTGGAACTGTCTCTTGACCCACCTGAGCCCGCCTGATGAATCTGGTGGCTGAAGTTCAGACGGCGTTTGCGCCAGATGGTGTGTTGTCTCGTGCGGCTGATCACTTTGTGGCACGCAGTGGTCAGCTTGAGATGGCGTTGGCGGTGGCGCAGGCCATTGAAACTGCACAAACGTTGGTGGTTGAGGCCAGCACGGGCGTGGGTAAAACCTATTCCTATCTTGTCCCTGCATTGTTGAGCGGCGAGCGCGTACTGGTGTCGACTGCCACCAAAGCGTTGCAAGACCAGTTGTTTGGTCGCGATTTGCCGCGCCTTGTCGAGGCTCTGGGGGTGCCAGTTCGCACAGCGCTGCTCAAAGGGCGCGCCAGCTATGTTTGTCTGCACCGAGTAATGCTTGCGCGGCAGGATGGCAGTGTTATGGATCGCAGCGTCTTGCGATCTCTGGCCAAGATTGAGCAGTGGGCACAAACAACCAAAGCCGGTGATCTGGCTGAACTGCCCGGTCTGGATGAGCGTTCGCCTTTGATTCCTCTGGTGACGTCGACGCGAGAAAACTGCCTAGGTGCTCAATGCCCGCAGTTTCGCAGTTGCCATGTGAACCTGGCCAGGCGCGAAGCCATGGCGGCCGATGTTGTGGTGATTAATCATCATCTGTTTTTTGCCGACATGGCAGTGCGCGAGTCTGGCATGGCGGAGTTGCTTCCGACAGTACGCATTGCGATTTTTGATGAGGCGCATCAACTCAATGAAACCGGGATTCAGTTTTTGGGTAAAAGCCTCACGACCGGGCAATTACTAGATTTTTGCCGGGACTTGCTGGGTACTGGCCTGCAAATGGCACGGGGTTTGGCGGATTGGCAAAAGGTAGTGGGCGACTGTGAGCGTGCCGCCAGAGAACTCAGGCTTTGTGTTGGCAAGGCCTACACAGGTAGCAAGCTCAGGTGGGTTGAGCAGGCACCCGAACATCTGGACACTGACAACTGGTCAAATGCTCTTTTGAGTGTCACGAAAACCCTCAATGAGACATGTAAAGCCCTGGATACGGTAACTGAAATCGCTCCTGACTTTGTGCGATTGCACGAACGTGCGGGTGCGCTGGCCGAAAGCGCGCAAAGCTTTGAAATTGCCTGCCAGCCTGGTTGTGTGCGTTGGGTCGATGTCAGCGCCCAACTGCGTCTGGTCGAATCGCCCCTGACGATTGCCGAAGCCGTCAAAACCAGATTGCTGGCGGCGTCACCCGAATCGTCGAAGTCATGGATTTTTACATCCGCAACGCTGGGCGATGATGCAACGTTGAGCTGGTTTACCCAGCCTTGTGGCCTGGAAGACGCCACAATTTTGCGTATTGGTAGTCCGTTTGATTACGCAGAGCAGGCCGCGCTGTACGTGCCGCGGGAATTTCCCAAGCCTGCTGATCCATCACATGCCCTCAAGGTGGCGGAATCTGCTGCGGTGTGGTCTCGAGTGTTGGGCGGCCGCACCATGGTTTTGACAACGACTCTGAGGGCGCTACGGGTTATTGGTGAGACCTTGTCGTTGATACTTGAGGAGTCAGGCGATCTCGACGTGCTGGTGCAGGGCACGATGCCCAAGACGATGTTGATTGAGCGGTTTAGACAGGGCAACTCAGCCGGCCAGCGAGGCTGTGTGCTGGTGGCTTCAGCCTCTTTCTGGGAGGGCATTGATGTGCCTGGTGACGCTCTGCAATTGGTGATCATTGACAAGCTGCCTTTCCCACCGCCAAACGATCCTATGGCAGAAGCGCGATCTCAGGCACTCGAGGCCCAAGGTCGAAGTGCCTTCAATGATTATTTTGTACCTGAGGCTGCTGTTGCACTCAAACAGGGGGCGGGGCGTTTGATACGGCGCGAAACCGACCGGGGTGTGCTGGTGGTATGCGACACCCGGCTTATAAGTATGGGCTACGGAAAACGCCTGTTGAGGGCTTTGCCGCCCATGAAGCGGCTAGTCTCGGCTAATGAGATGTCCGATCAGCTTACCAAATTTTGTACCACGGGCTGTCGGCCTTCTTGAAGCCTTTGCTCAAATATTCACTTTGCGGGTAGGTTTTTTCAATCACCCTTTTTGTGTCATCGCGCAGTTGCGTCATGCCAAGCGCGTCATATGATTTGTAAACGATATAGGCTGCTTCTTCAAGGGCGGGTACGTCGCGGTAGTCGGCAATGGCAGTTTGTGCGCGATTAATGGCGGCTACGTAGGCGCCACGGCTGTAGTAGTAGCGTGCGACATGTACTTCCGACTGAGCCAAGGAATTAACGGTGTAGCTCATGCGCAGTGTGGCGTCGGCTGAATAGCGCGAGTCTGGGAAGCGCGTTACCAATTCCTTGAACGACTCAAACGATTCTTTGGCGGCCTTTTGATCTCGTTCTGCCAAGTCCTGACGAATAAAATTACCGAACAGCCCTAGGTTGTCGTTAAAGTTGACCAACCCTTTGAGGTAGAGGGCGTAGTCTAGGGCTGGGCTAGACGGGTGAAGCTTCATAAACCGGTTTAGCGTCGCTATGGCTTGAGCCTGTTCACCGCCTTTGTACTGCGCATAAGCCTTTTCGAGTTGCGCCTGCTGGGCCAATGGCGTTCCAGCGGCTCGACCTTCCAGTTTTTCAAACAGGGAAATAGCTTTGTCATAAGCACCCGAACTGGATTCGTCCTTAGCCTCAGAATAAATTTTGTTGGGGCTCCAGGTTCCCGTCGGGTCGATCGGTTTGCTGGAACATCCTGCCAGTGCAAAGCAAAATGCCAACAGGGTTGCAGCAAGAGGTGATACGCTGGGAGCAACCGATAATTTGATGTAAAGCATGGCGATTGACCTCTACGAATGACTGACAGGAAAAAGCAACAATTGATTATATCTAGCGCCGCTGTGCCTACCGAGACCGAGGATGATGATCCAGGGGACGCGGATGTTCTGGCCGACGCCGCGGAGTTCGAGTTGCGCGAGGCCGAGGTAGCGGTCGATAGTCACGGGCAGCGGCTCGACATTGCTTTGGTGCAGATCGTGCCAGAGTTTTCCCGAAGCTACCTACAACAATTGATAGATTCCGGCGCTGTTAAGCACAACGGGCGCACGCAGAATAAATCCTCGGCCAAGGTCAAAGCCGGTGACCGTCTGAGCATTGAGTTAAAACCGACGCCGCAAAGCCGGGCCTTCAAAGCCGAGTCCATGGCGCTCGACGTCGTGTTCGAAGATAGTCACATTTTGGTGATCAACAAACCGGCTGGCTTGGTGGTTCACCCGGCACCTGGTAACTGGAGCGGGACGCTGCTCAATGGCTTGCTGGCGCGTGATGTCAATGCATCAACTTTGCCGCGCGCCGGGATCGTGCATCGCCTTGACAAAGACACCAGCGGTTTGATGGTTGTGGCGCGTACCCGAATGGTAATGGATCGACTGGTACAGATGATCGCTAACCGAAGTGTCAACAGACAATACATCGCCCTAGCCCACACCCCATGGCAAGGCGCAAGAACTCGGCAGGTCGATTTTTCTGTCGGTCGAGATGTGAAGAATCGTCTGCGAATGGCGGTCGTTGATCTCGCCAAAAACCCCGGAAAAACTGCATCGACAACCATCACTTTGCTTGAAAATGGCGTCAATTGCTGCCTCGTTCGGTGCAAGCTGCATACAGGGCGAACCCACCAGATTCGTGTCCACATGGCGGCTATTGGGCATCCACTGATGGCTGACGAACTCTATGGCGGGAAATCGTTCGATGGGTTGCACCGTCAAGCCTTGCATGCCTGTGAGTTGGCTTTTGAGCACCCTGTCACTGGCGCGTCTCTTCGGTTCAAATCGTCGATTTCGGCTGATATGCATGCTGCCATGCTCCAGATTGGCCTAAGCTACAATCAAGACGAATTACCTTGACTTCTTCAGCACAGCGGCCCCAGGTAGAACAGCCAAGCTAATCAAATGCTCGCCGCTGCGAAATTCTCATATCACTCGCTCAAGAGTGTTTCCTTCAGTTTGTTGCCTGACTTTTTCAAAAAATTGAAATCATGAATACGGTGGATGCAAAACGCGTCCTCGAAACAGCACTCATTTGCGCCCAGCAGGCTTTGCCGTTGAGGGAGATGACTGTTTTGTTCAACGGGGCGATCAATCCTGACAGCATCAAGATGCTGCTTGAAGACCTGCAAAACGACTGGTCGGATCGTGGTGTAGAGCTGATTCAAATAGCCTCCGGCTGGCGCTTTCAAAGCCGCCCGCAAATGCGAGAATACTTAGACCGGCTTCACCCTGAAAAGCCGCCGCGCTATACCCGTGCCACTCTGGAAACTCTGGCCATCATTGCCTACCGCCAACCAGTCACACGTGGTGACATGGAAGATATTCGCGGCGTCACCATCAACAGTCTGATCCTCAAGCAATTGGAAGATCGGGGTTGGGTCGATGTGATCGGTCATCGTGAAACGGTAGGGCGGCCTGCGCTCTACGCTACGACAAAGCAATTTTTGGATGATTTAGGTGTGAGTTCCCTTAATGAGCTGCCACCCATGGACAGCCAAAATGAGCCGACAGAGATGTTGGCTCAGATCGAATTTGGATTGAGTGCACCGGGTGCCAACCTTGAGTTGCCCGTCGAGCCGTCTCCAGACAGGCCATCAGAAGTAACGTCTTTTGCCCATTAATCGCACGAGTGCTGACCCATGAATCCAATAGATCCGCTCGAAAATTCGCAACCGCTTGAATTGGGGGTACCCACTCGCTTTAGCGAAGTTGTAACCGGACAATTTGATGCTGATGAGGTTGATCCTGCTGTAGAAGCCCCTAAGCGGGTTCTTTCGCCGCAGCCTGAATCCCCTAAATTGCACAAAATTTTGGCGCAAGCGGGGTTGGGCTCAAGGCTGGAGATGGAGCAACTGATCTTAGAGGGGCGCATATCAGTCAACGCCGAGCCTGCCCATATCGGTCAGCGCATCCAGTTTGGAGACAGTATCAAGGTTAACGGTAAACCTGTTCGCGTTCGTATTGATCCGCCGCCTCCTCGCGTCATTGCTTATCACAAGCCGGCAGGCGAAGTGGTCACGCATGACGACCCGCAGAATCGGCCCACCGTGTTTCGACGTCTGCCGAAGTTGTTTCAGGGCAAATGGCAGTCGGTGGGCCGGCTTGACCTGAACACTGAAGGCTTGCTGCTGCTGACCAGTTCAGGAGAGTTGGCCAACAGGCTGATGCATCCGCGTTTTGGCCTAGAACGCGAGTACGCAGTTCGTGTGCTGGGCGCGCTTAACAATGAAGAGAAAAAACGCTTGGTGGAGGGCGTGACTCTGGACGATGGCATGGCGCAATTTACATCGCTTGAAGCGGGTGGTGGAGAGGGCGCTAACTGCTGGTACAAGGTGACGCTTTCTGAAGGTCGAAACCGTGAAGTCCGGCGGATGTTTGAGGCGGTTGGCCATGCCGTCAGCCGACTCATCCGCATTCGTTACGGCGCCATGGTTCTACCGCGGGGCCTCAAGCGTGGTGCCTTCGTCGAACTGGATGAGATGGAAATACGCGCATTGACGAGCGCCGCCGATCACGCAGACTCGCGTTCTGACATGCTAAGAGGGAGCGCAAGTAATCAGACTCAACCCTCTAACGAGGTGGACGGCCGCTCGGGCCGAGGCCCGCGCAGAGGGCCCCGCTCCAGGGGGGGGCAGCAACGGTACAAAGAGATTGGGCGTACAGACCAAGTCGAGCGAGATGCTTCTGGGTTGGAGGGTCAGGCCGAGCCCCATGAGCTTCAGCCGCCCGATTACGTTCATGGGGGGAATGCCTTGCCCCGTTCCAGCAATGCAAGCAGAGGTAGATCCGGCGGCTATGCCGGCAACCCTGGAAATGCGACTAACGGCGCCGGACGCGGTCAGCGAACCAACAACTTCGCTGGCAACTCGAACTCGGGTGCCAATTTCAGCGGCAGAAACCAGAATCGGCGTGATGAGCGCGGCACGGGCGCCGACCGCAACAGCGGTGCGGCCCAGCCAGATCCGATGAAAACGTCTTTTGGATATATTGGCGCTGATACCTTCACCCGGCAGCGCCAAAGTCAAGCTCAGCGCCCCCGAGGCGGTGGCGGGAACGCTGGAAATGGTGGTAACCGCAATGGAAACCGGGGTGGCGGCAGTCGGGGTGGTAACCGCTGACTCTTAGGCTGGGAGTTAATCCATCAAATGACCTATAGAAGTCGCTTTGTGAATATGACCTTTTGACTGTAGGCAATTGCAACCAAGGTTGCGACGGCGGGTTAAAATCAGAGGCTGTATTCAATTTGAATATTTACAAAAATCTCTAGAAACAGGAACGCAAATGGCCATCGAACGCACTCTCTCCATCATCAAACCTGACGCAGTGGCAAAAAACGTCATTGGTCAAATTTACGCACGCTTCGAGGCTGCTGGCCTGAAGGTCGTTGCTGCCAAACTTGCACATCTGTCGCGTGGCGAAGCCGAAGCCTTTTACGGCGTCCACAAAGAGCGTCCATTTTTCAAAGATCTGGTGTCCTTCATGATCTCTGGCCCGGTCATGATTCAGGCGCTTGAAGGTGAAAATGCAATTTTGAAAAATCGTGACCTGATGGGGGCAACTGATCCGAAAAAGGCGGCAGCCGGCACGATCCGTGCCGATTTTGCCGAGAGTATCGATGCCAATGCCGTTCATGGGTCGGACGCTGTTGAAACGGCGCAGGCCGAGATCGCTTTCTTTTTTCCTGGCATGAACATTTACTCGCGCTGAACTCGCAAGGTCTCAAGGCTTTTCGAAGAGCTTAATAAATGACAGTCAACCTGCTCGATTTTGATCTGGAAGGGTTGACTGCCTATTGCGAGCAGTTGGGAGAAAAGCGTTTCCGCGCGACGCAGCTTTTTCGCTGGATTCACCAAAAAGGCGCTTCTGACTTTTCGCAGATGACGGATTTGGCCAAATCCTTGCGCGAAAAGCTTCCGTCATCTGCATGCATCGCAGGTCTTAACGTCGTCTCTCGCCAAAACTCGTCCGACGGGACGGTGAAATGGCTGTTTGATGTGGGTGCAGGTGATGTCATTGAGACTGTCTTTATTCCCGAGTCTGACCGCGGCACGCTGTGTATATCGTCCCAAGCTGGCTGTGCGGTGGGGTGCAGATTCTGCTCAACCGGGCATCAGGGCTTTAGTCGGAACTTGCGGACCGCTGAAATCGTTGCCCAGTTGTGGTTTGCAGAGCACACGCTCAGGCGCGAGCTGAATACTGATCAGCGGGTTATTTCCAATGTCGTGATGATGGGCATGGGCGAGCCGCTGCAAAACTATGCGCAACTGGTACCAGCGCTTCGCGTGATGCTAGACGACCACGGATATGGTTTGTCGCGTCGGCGCGTGACAGTGTCAACGTCTGGTGTTGTACCGATGATTGATCGGCTTGCTCAGGACTGCCCGGTGGCGCTGGCTGTGTCCTTGCATGCGCCGGTAGATGCCCTGCGCAGTGATCTTGTACCACTGAATAAAAAGTACCCGATAGAAGAATTGTTGGAGGCCTGCGCCCGTTACCAGACGGCTGCGCCGCGAGACTTCATTACCTTTGAATATTGCATGCTTGAGGGTTTTAACGACCAGCCTGAGAATGCGCGGCAACTTGTCAGCTTGATGCAAAAACATGCTGCCATCGGTCTGTCTTGCAAGTTCAACCTGATTCCGTTTAACCCCTTCCCGGCTTCGGGCTTGAAGTGCTCCAAGCCGCCAGTCGTGGCGGCATTTGCCAAAATTTTGCTTGATGCAGGCATTGTGACCACCGTTCGTAAAACCCGTGGCGATGATATTGATGCAGCCTGTGGGCAACTGGCTGGCGATGTGCAGGATCGCACAGGCGCGAAACAGCGCATGGCTTCTCAGCGGCAAGGTATGCTTGGCGGCATCAAGGTCGTCGTGGCCGAAGGAGTTCCCGTATGAAAACTGCTGCCTCCGTATTTTGGCTACTCCTGCTCCTGACGGGTGCCGGACTTTCGGGGTGCGCAGGCAACCCGGGTGCACCTGGTGCTGTCGCAGGCAAGGCAGACCTCGTCACCGAGTCTGATGAGCCTGAAAGTCGCAGAAGGGCACGTCTTCGTCTTGAGTTAGCTAGCGGTTATTTTGAACAGGGCCAAACCAACGTAGCGCTTGATGAGCTCAAACAAGCCTTGATTGCAGACCCCACTTACGTCGATGCCTACAACTTGCGCGGCCTGGTTTACATGCGTTTGAACGATCTTCCCTTGGCTGAGGACAGCTTTCGGCGCGCTTTGGCCATTAACCCAAGGGATGCAGGTGTGGCTCATAACTATGGGTGGTTTTTATGCCAGCAGGGCCGATTTCCTGAATCATTTCGCTCTTTCGGGCAGGCGATTGCCAACCCGACCTATCCGGGGCAGGCTAAAAGTCTGATGGCGCAGGGCATGTGTCAAGTGCGTGCGGGCCAGCGTGCTGAGGCTGAGCAGAGCCTGACCAAGTCTTATGAGCTTGACGCGGGTAATCCTTTAACCGCCTATAACCTCTCGCTTTTGCTGTTCGAGCGCGGTGAACTTGATCGGTCCCAGTTTTACATTAGGCGCTTGAACAACAGTGAATTGGCGAATGCAGAAACTCTCTGGTTAGGCATCAAAATCGAACAAAAGTTGAACAATCAACAAGTGATTCAGCAATTGGCAAGCCAGCTTAAAAAGCGCTACGGCCAGTCGCGTGAAGCTGCTGCGTATGACCGTGGGGCATTCAATGAGTGAGGCCCATACCTCGCCAATGTCTCAAGATGACGGGGCTGCTGTTTCGTTCGGCAGCGAGCCTGAGCCGATAGCTGTGCCGCTAGGCGCAGGAGCCATGCTCAAGCAGGCGCGCGAGGCTCGCGGTTTGCATATTGCTGCGCTGGCGGTTTTGCTGAAGGTTCCGGTCAAAAAGCTGGAGGCACTGGAATCTGACCGGCTTGATCTGCTACCCGACGCTGTTTTTGTGCGCGCCCTGGCGTCTAGCGTTTGCCGCACACTTAAAATTGATCCAGTGGTCGTTCTCGCTCAGTTGCCACAGACCCACGCACCAAAGCTGACTTATCAGGGCACGGGCATCAACGCACCGTTTCGCTCGCCTGGCGACGGGCCGAACCCATCAGTTTGGGCGCAGGTGTCGCGGCCCGCTGTGCTTGCTGGTCTCTTATTGTTGATGGGTGCTCTGGTCTTAATCTTTTTGCCAGCTATTAAAACTGGCATCAGTGAGGTCAGACTCGAGACCAGTGAAATCAAAACTAAAAGTGCCGAAACCGAGAGATCTGTGCCGTCCGCTGCGGTGGTTGAAGAACGTCTCGCAGATTCGCAAAAAGCAGCAGTTTCTCCGGCGCCATTGATGCAGGCCACTGGTATCAGTGCTGTACCCCCTGAGCCCGTATCAGTCATGACCTCAACTACGGTCATCGCTGGCGCTCCCCTAGCGGCAAAGGGTTCTGTCACGATGACGTTATCCAGTCCATCGGCGTTGTCATCGTCAAAAGTTTTAAGTGTCGCCACTTCTTCGCCTTCAATGGTAGTGAGTGCGAACGCCCCGCTGGCAAGCGATATTGTCGTATTTACCGCCAAAACCGAGTCATGGGTGGAGGCAACAGACGCGAAGGGTCAGGTGGTACTTCGCCGCACTCTCGCAGCGGGTGAGGTTGTCGGTACTTCTGGTGCATTGCCACTGAAAGTCGTTGTAGGCCGGGCCAACGCTACGCTAGTACAAATTCGCGGAGAGGTTTTTGATGTGAATGCGGTTGCCAAAGACAATGTTGCCAGATTTGAGGTGCAGTGATGCCAGATTGCAATCCTATTGAGGTCGCTCAGCCCAAGCTTCGCAAATCCAGCCAGGCAAAAGTTGTGTGGGGCTCGCGCGTCGTGACGGTTGGCGGTGATGCGCCCGTGCGCATTCAGTCCATGACCAACACCGATACTGTCGACGCAATCGGTACGGCAATTCAGGTCAAGGAACTGGCCATAGCGGGCTCCGAGATGGTTCGCATCACCGTGAACACACCCGAGGCGGCTGAGGCTGTACCTTATGTGCGTGAGCAGCTTGACCGGATGGGCATTGATGTACCTTTGGTCGGTGACTTCCATTACAACGGGCATCGCTTGCTGACTGACTACCCGGCTTGTGCCGAAGCCTTGTCTAAGTACCGTATCAACCCGGGCAACGTTGGCAAAGGTGACAAGCATGACAGGCAGTTTGGGTTAATGATAGAAGCAGCTATGCGCTGGAACAAAGTGGTGCGCATTGGTGTCAATTGGGGCAGCCTCGATCAAGAGCTTCTCGCTGCCTTGATGGACGTAAACAGTGCGCGTGGTCAGCCCTGGGATGCCAAACAGGTAATGTATGAGGCCTTGATCACGTCAGCGCTCGACTCCGCACATTTGGCTGAAAAGATGGGCATGAAACATGAGCAAATCATCTTGTCTTGCAAGGTCAGTGGTGTGCAGGATTTGATCTCTGTCTATCGCGAGTTGGCAAAACGCGATAGCTACGCTTTACACCTGGGCCTGACTGAGGCAGGTATGGGCACCAAAGGCACGGTGGCGTCCAGCGTAGCCCTGGCTGTTTTGCTGCAAGAAGGCATTGGCGACACAATTCGGGTGTCGCTGACCCCCCAACCTGGAGAGGCGCGAACCCAAGAGGTCGTGGTGGCCTCAGAAATTTTGCAGGGCTTGGGCCTGCGAAGCTTTAACCCCAGCGTGACTGCTTGCCCAGGTTGTGGACGAACCACCAGCACAACATTTCAAGAGTTAACCCAGCAGATCGACGATTTTTTACGCTCGCAGATGCCGGTTTGGCGAGCTCAGTATCCTGGCGTTGAAAAACTCAAAGTCGCCGTCATGGGATGTATCGTCAACGGGCCGGGCGAAAGCAAGCATGCTGACATCGGCATCAGTCTGCCGGGCTCCGGGGAAGCGCCTGCAGCGCCGGTTTACATCGACGGCGAAAAAAGCGTGACTTTGCGTGGCGACAATATTGCCAAAGAGTTTCACGCCATTGTTGAAACCTATATTGAAAAACGCTTTGGCAAGACTACCGCTGATGTCGCTTGAGCAGGCTGTTGACAAGCATGACTGAGAAACTGGTAGCCGTCAAAGGCATGAACGACATCTTGCCGCCAGACTCGGCGCGCTGGGAATGGCTGGAAGAAAAAGTTCGCATGCTGATGGCGCGCTATGCCTACCGCAACATTCGTACGCCGATTGTGGAGCCCACCGCACTGTTTGTTCGCGGTCTGGGAGAGGTGACCGATATTGTTGAAAAAGAGATGTACTCTTTTGAAGACAGGCTCAACGGTGAGGCCTTGACCTTGCGACCTGAGAACACGGCCGGTGTGGTCCGCGCAGTGGCAGAGCATTCGATGCTGTATGAAGGCGGCAAGCGCCTGTACTACATGGGTCCGATGTTTCGGCATGAGCGCCCGCAGCGTGGTCGTTATCGGCAGTTTCATCAAATTGGCGCCGAGGCCCTGGGCTTTCCGGGCGCAGAGGTGGATGCCGAGCTGATTTTGCTGGCCGATGCACTCTGGAGGGAGCTCGGTTTAAGTGACGTTCGGCTTGAACTCAACAGTCTGGGTCAGCCTGATGAGCGCAAATTGCATCGAGCGTCTTTAATCACCTATTTTGAGCAGCACAGCGACTTGCTCGATGACGAAGCAAAGCGTCGTCTGTACAGCAACCCGCTGCGATTGCTTGACAGTAAAAATCCTGCCATGCAAGCCATGCTGGAATCGGCGCCTCAACTCATGGACTTTTTGGGTGAAGCGTCGCTCAAGCACTTCAACAGCGTCAAAGCCATGCTCGATGCCAACGGTGTTGCCTACCGCATCAATCCCCGTTTGGTGCGCGGAATGGACTATTACAACCTGACAGTGTTCGAGTTTGTGACGCAAAGCCTGGGTTCGCAAGGCACGATTTGCGGTGGAGGCCGGTACGATTATCTGATCGAGCAGATCGGCGGCAAGCCAGCGCCTGCTGTTGGTTGGGCGCTGGGCGTTGAGCGAGTCCTAGAGCTGATCAAGGAGCAAGGTACACCAGTGCCCATGCCAGCGCCTGACGTCTACGCGGTCATTCCAGATGCCTCGGCCTTGCCCGTCGCTTTGAAGATTTTGCAACAGCTGAGGGCTGCGGGTGTGCGCGTACAAATGCATGCGGGCGCAAGCCTGGATGGTATGGGAAGCATGAAGTCGCAATTTAAAAAGGCCGACGCGAGTGGGGCCCGCTTCGCTCTCATTTTTGGCAGTGTTGAGCTTGAGCAGGGCTGCGTTGCGATCAAGCCTCTGCGCGGACCGATCGCGGATGATAAAAATGAGGCAATACTGGCGCAAACTCTGCACCGATTGGACGACGCGGTTGAATGGGCTAAAACTTTACGCGGTTAAGCCGTCTTTTTTAGCTACCTGATGGCCATCTACAATCAGGCAATATATTCAGTGCTTCCTTGTCGCTGATTCTCGATTCTCAAACAGACTTTTATGGCAAAACATCTCGATCTTGAAGAGCAGGAACAACTTGCTGAATTCAAGCACTTCTGGAAGCAGTACGGCGACCTCATCACGTGGGTTTTAATTGCTGTCTTTGGCACGGTTGCTGCCTGGAATGGTTACCAGTATTGGCAAGGCCGCCAAGCGACGCAGGCCTCAAGCATGTACGACGAGGTCGACCGGGCGGTGCTGTCGGGTGACTTGACCCGCATTGAGCGATCACTGGCAGACATGAAGGACCGGTTCGGCGGCACGGTCTACACTGAGCAGGCCGCGCTTTTGGTTGCCAAAACCTACTATGAAAAAGGCAATGTTGATGCCGCGAAATCCGCACTGACTTGGGTTTCCGAGAAGGCCACTGACGAGGGTTACAGGTCGATTGCCAAATTGCGCTTGGCGGGTATTCTGCTTGAAACAAAGGCCTACGATGAGGCCTTGAAGTCACTGACCGGCTCATTTCCCAAAGATTTCGCGCCCTTAGCCAGCGATAGGCGCGGGGACATTTTTCTGTTGCAAGGCAAAAAAGCTGAAGCTAGAGCCGAATATGAAAAAGCCTTTAAGGGTCTGGACGAGCGCGCGGAGTACCGGCGGCTGGTGGAAGTCAAACTCAACGCATTGGGCCTGGATCCTGTGGCCATTGCGGCCAATTCGGCCAGTAAACCCGCTTCGGCGGCTGATTCGGAGACCAAAAAGTGAGTTTCTACCCATCTTTTAAGCCTTTTCCCCTTATTTTACGGGCGCAAGCAGCTATTATTTTAATAGCATCTTTGTCAGGTTGCTCGGTGATGTCCTACTTTAGCGGCCCCAGTAAACCGCAGCCAGCCCCGCTTCAGGCCGTTAGCGGAGCAGTGTCGGCTAAACAGGTTTGGAGCAGCCGCATTGGTGCGATCAATTTCCCGCTGGAGCTTCATGCAGTGGGAGGCACGGTGTTTGTCTCTGGCGGTGATGGTTCGGTTGCAGCCATCGATGCCCGTACAGGTGCAGACCAGTGGCGTGCCAGCGCCGGCGCCCCGGCAGCGACAGGTGTTGGCAGCGATGGCAAAACCGCCGCTGTGGTCACTCAAACTAACGATGTGGTGGCGTTTGTAGATGGACGCGAGGCTTGGCGTCAAAAGCTGAACGCACAAGCCTATACCGCTCCCCTGGTGGCTGGTGGCCGTGTGTTCGTGCTGGCTGCTGACAGGTCGGTCAGTGCATTTGACGGCCAGACGGGCCGCAAACTTTGGTCCCAGCAGCGCCCCAATGAGCCGCTGGTCCTGAAACAGTCAGGTGTGATTTTGGCCGTTGGCGACACCCTGGTGGTTGGTTTTTCTGGCCGGTTGGCGGGCTTGAACCCGTCCAGTGGCGTCATTCGCTGGGAGGCCCCGATCGCCTCGCCACGTGGCGTCAACGACATTGAAAGGCTGGTGGACCTGGTAGGCCGCGTCAGCCGCGAGGGTGACGTTGTCTGCGCCAGAGCCTTTCAGGCCAACGTAGGCTGCGTCAATGCCGCACGTGGTAATCTAGTTTGGACCAAGCCTGCCAATGGGGCCCAGGGCATCCACGGAGACGATCAGCGCGTTTTCGGCACTGAATCAGACGGTGTGGTTCAGGCCTGGCGGCGTACCGATGGCGAGCGTGCTTGGACCACCGATGTGCTGCGTTACCGCAGTTTGACAGCGCCGTTGGTCGTTGGTCGCTCTATAGCTATTGGCGATTTTGCCGGGATTGTCCATCTTCTGTCGCGTGAAAACGGCTCCCTGCTCAATCGCTTGACCACCGATGGTTCGCCAATTGTGGCTGCCCCAATTTTGGCAGGTAATACGTTGGTAGCCGTGACGCGCAATGGCGGTATTTACGGCTTCGTACCGGAATAGCTGCCCGTCAGCACGACAGACCACTTGGTCGCATGAAAAGTAAAAATGAAACCCGTTATTGCCTTGGTTGGCCGCCCCAATGTTGGCAAATCCACTTTATTTAATCGGCTGACGAAAACGCGCGATGCCCTCGTCGCCGACTATGCTGGACTGACCCGTGATCGCCACTACGGCAATGGCAATTTGGGGTCACACGAGTACATCGTGATCGATACCGGGGGCTTCGAGCCCGACGCACAAAGCGGTATTTACAAAGAAATGGCCAAGCAAACCCGCCAGGCAGTTGCTGAAGCGGACGTGGTTATTTTTGTAGTCGATGCGCGTGCGGGTGTCAGCGCCCAAGACCATGACATCGGAAAGTACCTTCGCAAGCTCGGCAAACCCACTGTGCTGACGGCCAACAAGGCCGAAGGCATGCTGGAGGGCGTCCAGCTCTCCGAGTTTTTCGAGCTTGGCCTGGGTGAAGTACTGGGTGTTTCGGCCGCCCACGGGCAGGGTATGCGCACATTGGTCGATACCGCGCTTGAACTGCTGCATCTGCCGGAAGCCGATGAAGACGCCGAGCCGCAAGACCCGTCCATCATCAAACTGGCAGTTGCTGGCCGACCAAACGTCGGTAAATCCACCCTGATCAATACCTGGCTCGGTGAAGAGCGGTTGGTGGCGTTCGATTTACCCGGTACTACCCGCGATGCCATCTCCGTGCCTTTTGAGCGTGCCGGACAAAAGTTTGAGCTGATCGACACCGCTGGCTTGCGCCGCAAAGGCAAAGTGTTTGAGGCGATTGAAAAATTCTCGGTGGTTAAAACGCTGCAGGCCATCGAAAACTGCAATGTAGCGTTGCTGCTGCTTGACGCCACGCAGGGCGTGACGGACCAGGATGCGCATATTGCCGGCTACATCCTTGAGAGTGGCCGCGCTGTGGTGCTGGCCATCAACAAATGGGATGCGGTCGATGCTTACCAGCGCGAAACGCTGGCCCGCTCGGTTGAAACGCGCCTAGGGTTCTTAAAATTCGCTGCTATTCACTACATTTCGGCCATCAAGCGGCAAGGGCTTGGCCCAGTTTGGAAGTCCATCGCCCAGGCGCATGCATCGGCTAACCGGAAAATGTCCACACCGATTTTGACCCGCTTGCTGCTGGAAGCCGTCCAGTTTCAGCAACCTCAGCGGGTGGGCGTGTTTCGTCCCAAGCTGCGGTATGCCCACCAGGGCGGCATGAACCCACCGATCATCATCGTGCATGGCAATTCCCTTGAGCATGTCAGCGAGTCTTACAAGCGCTATTTGGAAGGGCGCTTTCGCAAAGAGTTTGACCTGACCGGCACGCCGATGCGGATTCAAATGAAAACTTCGACAAACCCTTTTAAAGATAAGGAATCGGCTTAAGCCTACATGGCGCGCTGTTCTAGTGTGATATTGTTTAGGTCTCTTAACTCTTGAACACGGAAAATATCGTGAGCAATAACAAAGGTCAGTTACTTCAGGATCCGTTTCTCAATACCCTGCGTAGAGAGCACGTTCCTGTTTCGATTTATCTCGTCAACGGGATTAAATTGCAGGGCCAAATCGAGTCTTTTGATCAATATGTGGTTCTCCTGCGCAACACGGTGACCCAAATGGTTTACAAACACGCCATTTCAACCATCGTTCCAGGCCGTGCGGTTAACTTTTCAGCCGCAGACTCCGAAGAAAGCCCATCAAGCTGAGTTCCGTCAGCCTGCATTCCAGCGCCAAGCCGCTTGCCATTCTGGTGGGTGTTGACCTTGGTCTTCCCAATTTTGACCGTGAGTTGCAGGAGCTTGGTTTGCTTGCGCAAACCGCTGGCCTCGAGCCCGTCGAACGCGTGACCTGCAAACGGCGCGCGCCTGATGCTGCGCTTTTTATCGGCAGCGGTAAAGCTGACGAAATAAAGATGCTTGCGCAGCAGGTCGGTGCCACCGAGGTGCTGTTTGACCAGGCCTTGAGCCCGGCCCAACAGCGCAATCTCGAACGCTACTTAGAGCTACCCGTCAACGACAGGACGCTGCTGATTCTTGAGATTTTTGGCCAACGAGCCCGCAGCCACGAGGGTAAATTGCAGGTTGAACTGGCGCGCCTGCAATACTCCTCGACCCGCTTGGTGCGCCGCTGGTCGCATCTGGAGCGCCAAACGGGCGGCGCAGGTGTGCGTGGCGGCCCGGGTGAAAAGCAGATTGAGCTTGATAAACGGATGATCGGCGAGGCCATCAAACGCTGCAAAGAGCGCCTTACCAAAGTTAAAAAGCAGCGTCAGACCCAGCGCCGTCAGCGGGACAGGCGCAATGCTTTCAGCATTTCATTGGTGGGTTACACCAACGCCGGCAAGTCAACCTTGTTTAATGCGCTGGTCAAAGCCAAAACCTACGCTGCGGACCAGCTGTTTGCTACGCTGGACACCACCACACGGCAGCTCTATTTGGGTGATGCGCAACGCATGGTCTCTTTGTCTGACACGGTGGGGTTTATTCGCGATTTGCCGCACGGGCTGGTCGATGCATTTGCCGCTACCTTGCAAGAGGCCGCAGATGCGGATTTACTGCTTCACGTCATCGATGCCTCTAATCCTGATTACTTAGAGCAAATTGAGCAGGTACAGCGGGTACTTGAAGAGATTGGTGCCTCTGAGGTTCCGCAAATTTTGGTTTTCAACAAGCTTGATGCTCTTGAAAAATCGCGCTGGCCCCTGCATTTGACCGATATGTTTGAAGTCAAAGACGCGTTTTCTGATGGCACCCGCAGAGTGGAGCGGGTTTTTGCCAGTGCCCAAACAGGCGAAGGTTTGCCCGCGCTCAGGCAGTTGTTGGCCAGCCACGCTGCAATCGCGCAAGTGCACGATATCCCCGGGACATTTGAGGTCGTTGGCTAGATGGCGGCCCGAATTGGGCACAATGTCGAAGTATTGAAAAAAGCGAGCAAGATTTCATGAACCTGAACCCCGTGCTGCAGTCCTTGGCTGCCTGGCCTGCCAGACTAAAACATCGCACCCTTGGGATGTTTAATTTAAATGACAACCGCTGGGGGCGTGATGGCGAAAGACCGCCTTCTGACAAGCCTTCCCCAGACGAGTCAAGACCCCAAGCCGAGCCTGAAGCCCCGGCACCAACGCCAGAACAACGCCCTCGGCCGAAAGGTGCCAACCAAGGTCCACCAGATCTCGATGAGTTATGGCGTGACTTCAATCGCAAATTGAATGGCCTGTTCGGTGGCAATAAAAATTCGCGCGGCAGAAACGGCGGTCGTCCGACTGGCGGCAACGGTGGTGGTGATGGCAATAACAACAATGGTTTTGGCGGCGGTTTTCAACCCGACATGAAAAGTGCGGGTATTGGCGCGGGGCTGGTTGCTGGCGTCGCTGTTTTGATCTGGCTGGGCACCGGCTTTTTTATCGTCCAAGAGGGTCAGCAGGCAGTTATCACGCAGTTTGGCAAATACAACTCCACCGTCGGCGCTGGTTTCAACTGGCGCTTGCCTTACCCGATACAGCGCCACGAGGTGTTGTTCGTTACCCAGATTCGATCGCTTGAAGTAGGACGGGACGCAGTCATCAAGGCGACAGGTCTGCGCGAATCAGCCATGCTGACGGAAGATGAAAATATTGTAGAAATCAAGTTTGCCGTGCAGTACCGCCTCAGCGATGCACGGGCATTTTTGTTTGAAAGCAAAAATCCCGCTGAAAGCGTCCTCCAGGCGGCTGAAACCGCCGTTCGTGAAGTGGTCGGAAAAATGAAGATGGACGCTGCTCTGGGCGAAGAGCGCGATGTGATCGGCCCCCGGGTACGCGTTTTGATGCAAACCATTTTGGACCGCTATAAAGTCGGCGTGGAAGTGGTGGGCATCAACATGCAGCAGGGTGGTGTGCGACCGCCCGAGCAGGTGCAAACGGCGTTTGACGATGTGCTTAAAGCCGGACAGGAACGCGAAAGATCCAAAAATGAAGCGCAGGCTTATGCCAATGATGTGATTCCGCGTGCAGTCGGCTCGGCATCTCGACTGAAGGAAGAATCGGACGCTTACAAGGCGCGTATCGTGGCACAGGCCCAGGGTGATGCGCAGCGCTTTAAATCAGTGTTGACCGAGTATCAAAAGGCACCTCAGGTGACTCGCGACCGGATGTACATTGACACCATGCAGCAGGTTTATGGCAATGTCACCAAGGTCATGATTGAGTCTCGCCAGGGCTCCAATCTCCTTTATTTGCCGCTCGACAAAATCTTGCAGATGACCGGCCCAGGCAGTGTGGCTGCCCCAGTAGACCCCATCATGGGCGCGATACCCGCAGCGCCGCCGGTTGCGCCTGCAGCCCCCGCACCGGTGCCTGCGGCCGATGTCCGCGCGCGTGACGCACGAACCCGTTAAGGAAGAATAAAGTGAACAGAGTCGGATTTATTGCATCGTCGCTGCTGGTGTTACTGGCGCTTGCCAGCTCCATGTTTTTTGTCGTCGACCAGCGCCAGTTCGGTGTGGTCTATGCCCTCGGTCAGATCAAAGAAGTCATCACCGAGCCAGGTTTGAAGTTCAAATTGCCGCCACCTTTTCAGGACGTCAAGTACCTGGATAAGCGCTTGCTGACGCTGGACAGCACCGATACCGAGCCTGTTTTGACTGCCGAAAAGCAGCGTTTGGTGATTGACTGGTATTTGCGCTGGCGCATCACCAATCCGTCTGAATACATTCGTGCCATTGGTATCGATGAAAAAGCCGGCGCCAACCAGCTCAGCCGCGAGGTGCGTAACGCGTTTCAGGACGAAATCAGCAAGCGCACCGTGCGAGAACTGATTTCGTCCAAACGCGAACAGCTGATGGTCGAGGTGCAGAGTCAGGTTCAGCAGAACGTCAAAAGTAAAAACTGGGGCATTGAAATTGTCGATGTGCGTCTGACACGTGCTGATTACGTTGACGCCATCACCGAGTCGGTTTACCGACGCATGGAGGCAGAGCGCAAGCGGGTTGCCAACGAGTTGCGATCAACCGGCGCCGCTGAAGGTGAAAAAATCCGTGCCGATGCAGACCGCCAGCGTGAGGTCACGATTGCCAATGCCTACCGCGATGCCCAGAAGGTCAAGGGTGAGGGCGACGCAGAAGCCGCAAAAACCTATGCTGAATCCTTCGGTAAAGATCCGCAGTTCGCGCAGTTTTATCGCAGCCTGGATGCCTACAAAGCCACCTTTAATAAAAAGAGCGACGTGATGGTTCTTGACCCGTCATCCGAGTTCTTCAAGACCATGCGCGGTGCTGGCCCCGCCGCAGCGCCAGCCAAAAAGTAGGGCACTCGATGGATTCCAGTATCTGGTTGGCTCTTGCCCTGGTACTGGTGATTGAAGGGCTACTGCCCTTTGTGTCTCCCACCCGTTGGCGCAAGGCTTTTGAGCAGGCTCTCAAGCTGACCGATGGGAAAATCAGGTTTTTCGGCCTGTGCAGTGTTGTTTTGGGAATACTGGCAATCGCTTTTTTGACCTGAGCTCGCCCTCGCAGGCAAACGGCCAGAAAAGCGCCGGTTTCGCCCGGTAAAATCCTGTTTTTAACAGCGTACCCAAAACCACATGCCCGCTTGGTCGTCATCATGGCAATTGCCGGATCAAATTGCCGATGTCCTGCCCTCCGAGGCACGTCACATTGAGGAGCTGCGTCGCCTTTGGTTAGACACCGCTCGCAGTTACGGCTACGAGCTGGTCATGCCGCCACTGCTTGAGCACATCGAATCGCTGCTCACAGGCACCGGTGAAGCGCTCGATTTGCAAACCTTCAAGCTGGTTGACCAGTTGTCGGGCCGCACCCTCGGCCTGCGGGCCGACACCACGCCCCAAGTCGCCCGCATTGATGCGCATTTGCTTAATCGCAGCGGTGTAGCCCGACTGTGCTACTGCGGCCCGGTGTTGCACACCCGAGCTGACCGCCCCCACGCTACCCGTGAGCCCTTGCAGTTTGGCGCCGAAATTTACGGCCACGCC
>JBBRDA010000022.1:0-31456 GCA_038204335.1 Burkholderiales bacterium | reverse complement strand
AGCCTATACCTTCGGTGTCTTAGCCCTGATTCCCATATTTGGTTTGATAACCTACACGGCCTATCTGTGTTTAAAACAAGGAAAATCAAATCCTGTCGAAACCTGGTGGCTAGTCGCCATCGTATTCTTTCTGGTTGTTGTTGACAGCAGCTTCAAAGTCACTTTGCGTCAGCCCTACCCAGGAATTTTTACTTACTTCCTGTGGGGTATTTTGCTGTCGCGTTTACGATTCCCAACCTTACCCAAGCCGGCAGGCTGATTTGGCCGGAATTCAATGCGGCGTTTTCTTTCAGAACAAAAGATTGGGGTTCTAACCAGCGCCGCTGGTGTTTTCATATCGGCCTTTTTATGGTTACTTGGGTTTAAAGTCGTTGCCCTGTGGATGGGGCCAGAAGGTGTTGGATTGTTTTCGCAGCTGCGGCAAATTGCCCAGGCGGGCACAATTGGTGCTACTTTTGGCGGCACGAATTCGGTTGTTCAGGGTCTCGCGGAGCGCCCGCAAGAACTGGCGCGCATCCAGTTTCGTGCCAGTGCTGCGCGAATCGTTGGTGTTTCGGCAATAGTGGTGGTCTCGATGATGTTGGCGATAGCACCATCGCTCTCGAATTTTTTCTTGTCGTCGGTAGATACGGACCTTGTCTCATCGGTGCGCTGGATTGCTGTCGCGGTCTTGCTGAACGTTGGTGCGACGTATGCCTTGGCGGTATTGAACGGTTACCGCGCCTATCGTTACCTGGCGCTGGCTCAAATTGCTGGGCCCGTATCGCTTGTGATGGCATTGCTGATTGTCAGCTTGAGCGGTGTGTCACCAGTGCCGCAAATTTTGGCGGCTTCGTTCGTGATCTGTTTTGGGATGACTTGCCTCATCGGCGGATGGGGCGTTTCGAGGTTACCCAAGTTAACGGCGATTCCTAACTCGGGCGTCCTATCCACCGAGCAAAGTCGCGCTTTTATCCGGTTCGCTCTGTCGAATCTATTCGCCGCACTTTCTGCGACTGCTTCCCTATTGGTGATTCGCGCTTGGATGATCGATATAAAGGGACTGGCATTTGCGGGCTTGTTCGACGCAGGATGGACTCTGACTTTTAACTACACGACCCTTTTTTTGACGGCCTGTAGTGTGATTTATCTGCCGCTGCTGACTGGCGCTACAAATGCTCAGAGCCAGAAAGCTTACATGTTGAGAACTGCCTACCTGGTGCTCGGAATCAGTGTGCCGATCTGTTACGCCATGGTGTTGTTCAAAGACCCTTTGATTCGATTGCTTTATAGCCAAGAATTTGAGGCCTCCGGGCGCGTCTTAATGGTCTTGGTCATTGCAGTGATATTTCGCGGCATTTCGTGGGTGTATGGCACATTGATTCTTGCTACCCGTCAGGCTCGTGTTTTGCTGGCTTCTGATGTGGCACTCAACTTGCTGTTGCTTTTGACGACGCGTTATGCTTTGCAAAACTTTGACTCTCTAGAAGCATTAAGCTGGGCTTTCGTATTCCCAAACTTTATATATCTTATTTTTGTTGTGGAGTATGCCTCTTATAGAAATAGCTTGATGAAGCGGCGATTTGTTTGGCCGTTGTTGGTGGCTGGTACAGTGCCAATTTCGTATGTGGCGTTGATGCCTGGGGTGTTTCATGGGGTAGGTTTACAGCATGCACATTGGCTACTGTTGTTTTGTGGATTGTTGGTGAGCGCCTTAGCGTTCGTCGCTTACAAGAAAGTTGTTCTGTGAATAAACTGCGTTCTGATATTTTGCAGTTCAATCGTTTGTGCGGGAAGGCGGAAGGGCTAAGTGCGCTTCGGTTTGTGCTTGCATGCGCTAATCCTCGCATGGCACCCGTTGTTCTAGTGCGGCTGGCTGAGTTTTTTCACATCAGGCGTTTGGGTGCTTTTGCCAAATTGTGTTCAATTTTCAATGTTGCTATTTTTGGTATAGAAGTTTCGCCAAGGGTAAAAATAGAGGGGGGGCTGTTCTTGCCTCATACGGTTGGCACGGTCATTGGCGCTGCGTCCATTGGTAATAACTGCACGATCATGCAGGGTGTCACTTTAGGGGCTGTGGACTCTGATTTGAGCTTTACTGTGACTAAACGACCGATTATTGGCAACGAGGTTGTCATTGGGTCGGGTGCCAAGATATTAGGGGGCATCACTGTCGGTGACTATGCCAAGATTGGAGCCAATGCCGTCGTATTGTGTGATGTGCCTGCGTATTCAGTTGCTGTGGGTGTGCCTGCAAGAATAATTGTTAAAAGCCAAAATGTTGAATCCAATGCTGATTGATGCGAAGCCTATTGGAGTAAGCGCGTCTCTGGTTTTGTACAGACCAGATTTCCGGGTTCTTGAGCGCACGCTTTTGGCGTTACAAAACGCTGCTCAGACGGCTGGGGGGCTTTATTCTGTTCAGGCGCAATTAACCCTGGTAGACAATTCGCATGACAACGGCCTCGCCATCACAATCGATGACTGGCTCGTGAATTTTCGGATGCAAGTACCAAGCTGGACCTTGTCGCTCATCCGCCCGCCCGAAAATGTGGGATACGGGCGCGGCAACAATTTGGTGATTGCCGATGCCAATTCTGAGTATCACCTGGTCATCAATCCAGACCTATTTGTGAATCCGGACGCCCTGCTTGAGGCAATACGCTTCATGGAAGATAACCTTGACGTGGGATTGTTGACACCTGCAGTTTTTGGTGAACAGGGCGAACGGCACTACATGTGCAAGCGAAACCCGACTCTCTTGACGATGTATTTGCGTAGTTTTTCTCCGTCCTGGCTACAGACTTCGTTGAAATTTGTAGTGGACAACTTCGAGATGCGAGATTGCGATTATGAAAAGTCAATTCATCCTATCGAGTATCCGACGGGTTGCTTTATGTTTTTTCGTACTGCACCCCTAAAAGCCATAGGGGGTTTCGATCCTGATTTCTTTTTGCATTATGAGGATGCTGATATCGGCCGCCGAATGCTCAAGCTCGCCCGAGTGGTGTATGTCCCCCAGGTTCGAGTGGTTCACCAGTGGGCTCGCGATACACATCGTTCAATTAAGGCAAAGCTAATCACCGTTAGATCTGGGTTTTTGTACTGGCGAAAGTGGGGCGGCTTGTTTTTCAGCCGGGCTACTATCGAATTGCCCAGCTTTGCGCCTGCCATTGATAAGGCATCGACCCCGCATGCTCAGCTCACGAACAACCGGCGCGTACTGGTTACGGGTGCTGGTGGATTTATTGGTCAGGCTGTATGTGCGGAGCTTCGAATCAGGGGGCATCAGGTGATTGGCGCACTGCGTCAGCGAGATGGCGCTCGGGAATCAGCTTCAGTTCAATATGTAGGGATGGGGCATATGGATGAGTCGACCGATTGGTCGTCTGTCGTCCAGGGAGTTGATTGTGTTGTGCACCTGGCAGCGCGTGTTCATTTGATGAACGATACCGCTCAGGATCCTTTGGCAGAATTCCGGCGATTCAATGTCGACCTGACCATGAATCTGGCGCGACAAGCCGCTGCAGCTGGCGTGCGCCGTTTTGTGTTTGTCAGCTCTGTCAAGGTCAACGGTGAAAACACGCCTTTTGGCCAGCCATTTACAGCCGAAGATATTCCTTTCCCTACAGATCCGTATGGGGTATCCAAACTTGAAGCAGAGCAGTTACTTAAAAAGCTGGCTAAGTCCTCGGGCATGGAGGTGGTTATTGTTCGCCCTGTTCTTGTGTATGGACCGGGCGTCAGAGCAAACTTCTACCAAATGATGGACTGGTTGAAAAAGGGCGTGCCGCTTCCGCTTAAAGCCTTGGATAATCAGCGCAGCCTAGTTGCTATTGACAACTTGGTCGACATGATCGTTACGTGCCTGTCTCATCCCGCCGCTGCCAATCAGACGTTTCTTGTCAGTGATGGTGAGGATCTGACAGTATCAGAGCTCATGGAGCGGACCTCATTTGCTCTTGGTCGCCGCGCAAGGCTATTGATGATGCCAATTATTCTCTTGAAGTTTGTTGGCCGTGTTTTTGGAAAGCAGGCTGTCATCCATCGGCTTTGCGAGCCGTTGCAAGTAGATATTATGAAATCGCGACGTCTTTTAAATTGGACGCCCCCGGTCACTGTAGACACAGCTTTGAAGAAAACTGCGGGTTGGTACTTAAACGGAAGGTGACTTCGTCTCGCCTTAACTTTGGATTTATTGTCAGCTCCTTCTTAACTTTTTGAATAGAAATTTTATGACCAATCCTTCAAGCGCTGACCCGGATTTGTCCCATATCTCGCATCGTGACAAAGCTGAAATACTCGCCCAGGCGCTGCCCTACATTCGCAAGTTTCACGGTAAAACCATGGTCATCAAGTATGGCGGAAACGCCATGACCGACCCGGCCTTGCAGGCCGATTTTGCTGAAGATGTTGTGCTTTTGAAGCTGGTTGGTATCAACCCGGTGGTGGTGCATGGCGGCGGCCCGCAGATCGAAACTGCGCTGAATCGCTTGGGTAAAAAGGGTGAATTTATTCAGGGAATGCGGGTGACTGACGATGAGACGATGGAAGTGGTTGAATGGGTACTGGCTGGCCAGGTACAGCAGGACATTGTGGGCCTGATCAATCAGGCTGGCGGCAAAGCGGTGGGCTTGACGGGTCGCGATGGCGGGCTGATAAGAGCCAAGAAGCTCAGCATGCTAGACAACAAAGATCCCAGCAAAGCCTATGACGTGGGCTTTGTTGGCGACATTGTGAGCATTGACCCAAGTGTGGTGAAGGCCTTGCAGGATGATGCTTTTATTCCTGTCATCAGTCCGATTGGTTTTGGCGCAGACAATGAAAGCTACAACATCAATGCGGATGTGGTGGCCGGCAAGTTGGCCACGGTTTTGAAAGCTGAAAAGCTGGTGTTGTTAACCAACACGCCCGGCGTACTCGATAAAGCGGGTAAGTTGCTGACAGATCTGACGGCGCGCGAAATTGATGATTTGTTTGCTGATGGCACCATTTCGGGCGGAATGTTGCCCAAGATTGCAGGCGCGCTGGACGCTGCCAAAAGCGGTGTCAATTCAGTCCACATCATTGATGGCCGTGTGCCCCACGCCATGCTGCTGGAAATCCTTACAGAGCAGGCGTTCGGCACCATGATCCGCTCGCACTGAGTCGGCTGATTTCTGACGTGTTGCTGTCAGATGCTGGCGCGCTGGTGTAATCCCGCATGAGAGCGATGCTTCCTCGCATCTATGCTTGAAGCTTATGAGACTTTTACTGGTTGAAGACGATGTGATGGTTGCCAGCGGCATCAAGCTGGGGCTGTGCGATGCTGGTTACGCTGTCGATTGGGTCGGCAGTGCAGAGCGCGCAGAAGTTGTGCTTCTTACCGAAACCTTTGATGCTGCCATCATTGACATTGGGTTGCCCAAAATGGATGGCTTGGCCCTGACCAAAATTATCAGGAAGAGCGGGCTCACGATGCCACTCCTGATACTGACCGCCAGAGACGCATTGCAAGATCGGGTGCAAGGGCTCGATTTGGGCGCTGATGACTACATGGTTAAGCCCTTCGAGCTGCCAGAGATGCTGGCACGCCTGAGGGCTTTGCTACGCCGCTCTCAAGCGGCTACCAGTGCTACCTTGAGCTTTGGTGCGCTCGAGTTGGACTGTGCCAACCGTCAGGCGCGGGCCAATGGCCAACTGATTGAACTAGGCCCGCGGGAATGGACGGTGATGGAGTATTTGCTCATCAACGCGCCTAAACCCGCCAACAAAGACAAGCTGCTTCAGGCTCTGACCGGTTGGGACAAGGAAATCACCTCCAACGCGATAGAGGTTTATATTTCGCGCTTGCGTAACAAACTTGAGCCGCACGGCATTGCCGTTCGCTCGATTCGTGGCTTTGGCTACCGTCTTGAAATTGCAGGGCTGGTTTCAGGCAGCGGGGCTGAATGACCCCCGTCGCCATGCGGTCAGGCCTGCAACGCCGGCTGCTGCTGCTGTTGCTGTTGCCGCTGGGTTTGTTTGCGCTGGTCAGCATTTATTTTGACTACCAGACTGCGGGCAATGTTGCTTTGCAAAAAGACGAGCAACTGCTGCGCCTGATACCGCTGATGGCAGACTCGGTGCTTGCTCCTGGCGTGCAAGGAGACGCTGATTTGCTCCTCCTTTTAGCTCCCGAAATTGAAGATTTCATCAAGGATAAAAAGCGTTCTGCAGGGTTTCGTATTTCAGATTCAGCTGGGGGCTTTTTGGCGGGTGAGGTGTGGATTGACAGCGTCTTGCCCGCCACCCGCGAGCCAGAATTTCACAGTATTGAAGACAATGGCATCACTTACCGCATTGCTGCGCAGCGGGTCGAGACCTCGGCTGGCGAGCTGATTATTCAACTGGCCGACGGCTCAGACGCGCGCCAGCAGTGGCTACGTTCTATATGGTTAAAGGTGCTGCTACCTAATCTGGTGCTGGTGTTGGCTGTAGGTTTTGCAGTCAACTGGGCTGTGACGCGTGCGCTCAAACCTTTGAACGAGTTGACCGATGATGTTGAAAGACGCAGCCCGCGCGACTTGAGCGCCATTGACCCCCTGCGTACCCCTGCTGAGGTGCAACCCTTGGTAGTAGCGCTCAACCGCCTGTTTAGCTTGGTCAATGCGCAGGCCGAAAGTCAGCGCCGATTTATTGCTGACGCGGCCCATCAGCTGCGCACGCCGCTGGCCGGTTTGCAGGCTCAGGTGGAGGCTTGGGCTCAGGCGGCACGTGTGTCAAAAGCCAAAGGTGGCGAGGGTGCCATCACGCTGGCGGCAGATAAAATCATCAAACTCCGCAGCGCCGCGCGCCGCACGTCGCAGTTAGCCAATCAGTTGCTGGCACTTTCACGGGCTGATTCCTTGAGCGTTGCCGCTCAGCCTATGCAATGGGTGGATTTGAAGGACTTGTGCGAATCCATTTTGCCGCTACACCTAGACGCTGCCGCCAAAAAAGGTATTGACCTCGGGCTGGAGGCCGAGCCTGCGCGGGCGCTGGGCCACGAATGGTTGCTGCGTGAGCTATTGAGCAACCTAGTCGACAATGCCGTGAAATACACGCCTGGGGGCGGATCAGTGACGATACGGTGTGGCGTACTGGCAGACCCGCCTCACGCGGTATTTCTGGAAGTGGTCGACGATGGACCTGGCATACCTGTGCAGGAGCGCAGCAAGGCTCTGGAGAGGTTTTATCGGGTTTTGGGCACTGAGGGTGAGGGCAATGGGCTTGGTTTGGCTATTGCTGATGAAATTGCCAGAGTCCACAAAGCTCAGCTGATTCTTGCTGACGCTCACACAGCGCAGTCAGAGCCTCGAGGCCTTCGGGCGTGCCTGGTGCTCCAGCAGGAAAACCCGCACACGATGGCCTGAAAAGCTTCACAGGCCTATGCGAGAATCATTCGAATACGTCTTTAGCCGTTTGCGACAAGCCTGATTTATCTAATTCTTTTTAAAACAAACTATGTCCGACCTAGCGCTCGATGCCGACGCCCTCTCAAACGGCTTAATTGAACCGAGCTTGGCGAGAAAGCGACCGAAGCCAGGTGAGCGTCGGGTTCAAATTCTGCAAGCGCTGGCCACCATGCTTGAGCAGCCGGGGGCCGAGCGCGTCACCACATCGGCTCTCGCCGCCAGACTGGAAGTCAGTGAGGCCGCACTTTACCGCCACTTTGCCAGTAAGGCGCAAATGTTCGAAGGCCTTATTGAGTTCATCGAGCAGAGCGTTTTCACGCTCGTTAACCAGATAGCCGAACGGGAGCCAGACCCAGCAGCTCGTACTCGCCGCTTGGTGATGATGGTGCTGCAATTTGCCGAAAAAAACCCGGGGATGACCCGGGTGATGGTGGGCGACGCCTTGGTGTTTGAAAACGACCGCCTGCAAGAACGCATGAACCAGTTTTTTGACAAACTTGAATCCAGCCTGAAGTTAAGCCTGCGTGATGCAGCCGCGGCCAGCGGCGCCGCCACCCCCACCGTTGATGCGCAGGTCAGGGCGTCAGTAGCTGTTGCTTTCATGGCGGGTCGCTTGCAGCGCTTCGCAAGGTCGGGCTTCAAGCGACTGCCCTCAGAGCACCTTGAGGCCAGCCTCGCAGCCATTTTAGGCTGATCAGATACTTTGGGTGGGAGATTTGCTGCTATATATTTAATAGCTGCTTGCGCCCGTAACTATTTGTTTTTAGCCTTATTTGGTAGACAAATATAGGCCAGAAATTAAAAAATGAACTATCTTTGCCTCTTGCCTGCGATAGTCTGAACTCGCCAAACAAGACAAACGGTCAGAAATGCAGTTTCACCTCAACGGTTTTCGAACCGGCGACCCCGGCCTTCTCGACGCCTTTACGTCAACTACGGCTAGCGCTGCGGACGCCGCCCTGCCTGCCGAGGCTGATGTTCTCATCGTCGGATGCGGTCCGGCAGGTCTGACGCTGGCCGCGCAATTGGCGGCGTTTCCCAACATCCGCACCGTCATCGTGGAGCAAAAGCCCGGCCCGCTACAGCTGGGGCAAGCTGACGGCATTGCCTGCCGCACGATGGAGATGTTTGAGGCTTTCGGATTTGCGCAGCAGGTGTTGCAAGAAGCATACTGGGTGAACGAAACCACCTTTTGGAAGCCTGACGATGCGGCAGGTGCAGACCGTAGCCGCATCGTCCGCAGCGGGCGGGTACCTGATGTGGAAGAAGGTCTGTCCCACATGCCGCACGTCATTCTTAACCAAGCGCGGGTGCATGACTTTTATCTTGAAAAAATGCAAAAGTCAGCAGCGCGCATGGTGCCACATTACAGCCGCCGCCTTGTAAAGCTCGAGCGCGACGCCGATGAATCGAATCCCTGCCCCGTCACAGCGCAGTTTGAGCGGCATGGTGATGTTGATGCGAGTGGCCAAAAGGCACAGATAGAAACTATCCGAGCGCGCTATGTCGTAGGCTGCGACGGTGCCCGCAGCGCTGTGCGCCAATCCATGGGTCTAGCCCTCAAAGGTGATTCGGCCAACCATGCCTGGGGCGTGATGGATGTGCTGATCAACACCGACTTTCCCGATATTCGTTTTAAATCATTGATACAGTCAGCGAGCGAGGGCAGCGTCTTGCTGATCCCGCGTGAAGGCGGTTACATGGTCCGGATTTATGTAGAGCTGGACAAGTTAAATGCCAACGAGCGCGTCGCGGGGCGCAACATCACACTTGAGCAATTGATCTTGGCAGCCCAGCGTATCTTTCACCCGTACACGCTGGACGTTAAAGAAGTCCCTTGGTGGTCAGTGTATGAAATCGGGCAGCGACTGACCGACCGATTTGATGATGTAGCGATAGATCAAAGGGCATCTCGCCTGCCTCATATTTTTATTGCGGGCGATGCCTGCCACACCCACAGCCCGAAGGCTGGGCAAGGCATGAATGTGTCGATGCAAGATGGTTTTAACCTGGGATGGAAGCTGGCTGCCGTGTTGCAAGGGCGCAGCCCGGCTAGCCTCTTGCGGTCCTATTCTGCTGAGCGGCAAGCGGTCGCCCAGGAACTCATCAACTTTGACCGCGAGTGGGCGGCCATGCTCAGCGGTGGTGCTGTCCAAGATCCCAGCGCCGTTCAACGTTATTTCGTACAACACGGCCGCTATACAGCGGGCACGGCAACGCATTACAAGCCATCGCTGCTCACAGGTGCGTCGACTAGTCAGCACTTGGCAGAAGGTTTTGTCATTGGTACGCGCTTTCATTCTGCGCCGGTGCTTCGAATTGGCGATGGCAAGCATATTCAACTTGGCGAGACACTGTTGGCAGATGGTCGCTGGCGCTTGTTGGCGTTTGCAGGTCATGATGACAGTGCTGCGCCAGACTCTCCCACTTCCAACCTTTCCAAGCTGTGCAGGTTTCTCAGTGAATCGATCGACTCCCCCATTAAGCGCTACACACCTGAAGGCGCCGATGTCGATGCTGTGTTTGATGTACGCGCCGTTTTTCAGCAAAGCCATCATCATCTCGCTGCCACGGACATGCCACACTTGCTGTTTCCGCAAAAAGGCCGCTACGGGCTGCGCGACTATGAAAAAGTATTTTGTGCGTTGGCCGGCGCTGAACGAAACATTTACACCTTGCGCGGCATCAACCGTGAACAAGGATGCCTGGTCGTGGTGCGACCGGATCAATACATCGCGCATGTCCTACCTCTAAATGCCACCGATACGCTGGCAAGATTTTTTGCGGGCTTCATGTTGAATGCCACCATTTAACAGCCCAATTTTGAGCCTATCAGGCCATCAAACCAACACACCACCCCCAAAAAGGAAGCTTTATGAAACTCGTTCGCTACGGTAACCCCGGTAAAGAAAAGCCCGGCCTCATTGATGCCGATGGCAAGTTGCGCGACTTGAGCAAACACATCGCTGACATTAGCCCGGCTCAGCTCGGTGATGCGGTTTTGGCCAAGCTGCGCAAAATCAAAACCGCCAGCCTGCCGCTCGTCAAAGGTTCTCCCCGCATGGGCTGCCCGGTCACGGGCACGCCCAAGTTCATTGCCATCGGCTTGAACTACGCCGACCACGCGGCCGAGGCTGGCATGCCGATTCCAAAAGAGCCGATTGTTTTCATGAAAGCGACCAGTTGCATTCAGGGCCCGAACGATCCGGTCATGCTGCCCAAAGGTTCGGTTAAGACGGACTGGGAGCTTGAGCTCGGTGTGGTCATCGGCAGCCGAGCGCGCTATGTGGCCGCAAAAGGCGCACTCAATCATGTGGCCGGTTATTGCACCATCAATGACGTGAGCGAACGCGAATACCAAATTGAGCGTGGCGGGACGTGGGACAAGGGCAAGGGCTGCGATACCTTTGGTCCGGTCGGCCCCTGGTTGGTAACGCGCGACGAAGTGCCTAACCCGCAAAAACTCGCCATGTGGCTGGATTTGAATGGGAAGCGCGTGCAAACCGGCAATACCAAAACCATGATTTTCAGCGTCGCCAAAATCATCAGCTATGTCAGCCAGTTTATGACCCTCGAGCCTGGTGACATCATCACCACAGGCACCCCGCCCGGGGTAGGCCTAGGCATGAAGCCGCCGCTGTATGTCAAAAAAGGCGATGTGATGGCTTTGTGGATTGAGGGTCTGGGTGGGCAGCGCCAGGTGGTCATCCCCTTCAAAAAATAGCCAAACGAGGGTTTACCCCTCACTTGCCTAGATAACTACGTCTATAAAGCGGTATTTCACGCAAAGGCGACTTGCCAAGGTGCAACTTGGTGCAAAATAGCACGACCGTTCTTTTTGTTCGGTTTAACTCAATTTGTACATCATGGCTGTTGTTGAAATTCCTGCAAAAGTTGGTCGCGCTACTCCCGCACAAGCGGCCAGCGGCGCTATCCACAAAGGGCAGCAAACAAAAGCTGCCATTGTGGATGCTGCCTTGGGCCTGGCCACGCAAATTGGCCTAGAAGGCTTAAGCATTGGGGCGCTGGCTGAAGTTATGCGTATGAGCAAGTCGGGTGTGTTTGCGCATTTCGGCTCGCGAGAAGAGCTCCAGATTTCGGTGATCCGTGAATACCATGCCCGCTTTGAGGAAGAGGTCTTTTACCCCGCGCTGGAAAAAGCCAAAGGTATGCCTCGCTTGCGCGCGTTGTTCGAAAACTGGATGAACCGGACCTCGGTTGAGATTGATTCGGGTTGTTTGTACATCAGCGGTGCGGTTGAGTTTGATGACAGGCCTGGACCGGTGCGTGATGCGCTGGCAGGCTCTGTGCAGACTTGGTTGGCTGCCATGAATCGTGCTGTGGTGCAGGCCAAGGAGGCTGGACATCTGCACCGCGATGCCGATGAGCACCAGATGGCATTTGAGATTCATGGCCTGATTTTGGCGCTCCACTACGAAGCCCGATTCTTAAAAACTCCAGGGTCGGTAACACGTGCAAATACCGGCTTCACCAATATTCTTGCGCGCTACGGCAGCAACTAATTTCTGATTCATCCCATTTAATTTTATTTCTCAAGGAGTTATTCCATGCCCGTTTACAACCCACCCCTGCGCGACATGCAATTTGTGATGCACGAAGTGCTCAAGGTTTCTGAGGAACTCAAGCCGATGGCCAAGTATGCCGATGCGGACATCGACACCATCAATGCGGTTCTTGAAGAAGGCGCTAAATTCGCAACTGAAGTGGTTTTCCCGCTCAATATCAGCGGCGATGAAGAAGGCTGCACGCTGGACATCAAAACCCACGCCGTGACCACCCCCAAGGGATTCAAAGAAGCCTACGCCAAATATGTTGAAGGCGGCTGGCCTGCATTGAGTGGTGATCCAGCCTTTGGCGGTCAGGGCTTGCCGCTGGTGATCAACCAGTGCTTTTATGAAATGCTCAACAGCGCCAACCAGGCCTGGACCATGTACCCCGGCCTCACCCACGGCGCGCATGCCGCATTGCACAGCCACGGCACGGAAGAGCAGAAACAGACTTACCTGCACAAAATGACCAGCGGCGAATGGACAGGCACCATGTGCCTGACAGAGCCGCATTGCGGAACGGACCTGGGACTGATGCGCACCAAGGCCGAAGCCCAGCCAGACGGCACTTACAAAATCACGGGTAACAAAATTTTCATCAGCGCTGGTGAGCATGACATGGCGGGCAACATCATTCACCTGGTGTTGGCTCGGCTGGCAGATGCGCCTCCCGGCATCAAGGGCGTGAGCCTGTTCATCGTGCCTAAATTCATGGTTAACAAAGACGGCACGCTGGGCGAACGCAACGGAATTTACTGCGGCGGCCTGGAGCACAAAATGGGCATCCACGGCAACGCCACTGCTCAAATCGTTTTGGATGGCGCCATCGGCACGCTGGTCGGTGCACCTAACAAGGGCATGCAGGGCATGTTTGTGATGATGAACGCCGCCAGACTCGGCGTGGGTAACCAGTCACTGGGTCTGACCGAAGTGGCTTACCAAAACGCGCTGGCCTATGCCAAAGACCGTATTCAAATGCGTTCTTTGTCTGGCCCGAAAGCCAAAGACAAACCAGCAGACCCCATCATTGTTCACCCTGACGTGCGCAAGATGCTGCTGACAGCCAAGGCCTATGCTGAAGGCGGTCGCGCCTTGGCCACCTACTGCGCCGTATTGCTCGACAAAGAGCACAGCCACCCCGATGAGGCGGTGCGCAAAGAGAGTGGTGAAGTACTGTCACTCTTGACACCCATCGTCAAAGCTTTCCTGACCGATAACGGCCACATTTCCACCAATGCTTGTTTGCAGGTATTTGGCGGCCACGGCTTTATCAAAGAGTGGGGCATGGAGCAGTTTGTACGCGACAACCGCATCAACATGATTTACGAAGGCACCAACACCATCCAGTCGTTGGACTTGCTGGGCCGCAAGATCTTGAGCAACAACGGCGCAACGCTGAAGAAATTCGGCAAGCTGATTGGTGCCTTGGTACAAGAAGAAGGCGTGAACGAAAAAATGGCCGAGTTCATCAACCAGTTGGCCGTACTGGCAGAGCAGATGACCAAGTTCACCACTGAACTCGGTTTCAAAGGTTTTCAGAACGCGGACGAAGTAGGCGCTGCAGCAGTGGACTATTTACGTGTGGCGGGCCATCTGGTGTTTGGCTACTTCTGGGCACGTATGGCACAGGTTGCGCTGCGTGAAATCGCTGCTGGCAACACAGACAAGTTTTACATCGCCAAGCTGCAAACTGCACGTTTTTACTTCGCCAAGCTGTTCCCGGAAACCGCAACGCTGATGCGCACCGCGCGCAGTGGCGCTAAGTCGTTGATGGAAACTGACGAAGCGCTGGCTTGAACGCACTGGAAATCACGATGCAAAAATTCAATGTAAAAAAAGTCGCCGTCCTTGGCGCAGGCGTGATGGGTGCGCAGATCGCGGCGCATCTGGTCAACTGCAAAATCTCGGTCGTGCTGTTTGATTTGCCAGCCAAAGAAGGTGCAAAGAATGGCATCGTCACCCGCGCGATTGAGGGCCTGAAAAAGCTCAAACCCGCGCCACTCGGCGTGGCCGAAGATGCAGCGCTGATCCAGCAGGCCAACTATGAGGAAGACATGGACGTCCTCAAAGAGTGCGACTTGATCATCGAGGCCATTGCCGAGCGCATGGACTGGAAGACCGACTTGTATCACAAGATTGCGCCCTTCATTGCAGAAGGCGCGATCGTGGCCAGCAACACCTCGGGCCTGTCGATCACCAAACTCAGTGAAGCCTTGCCGGAGTCGATCAAACCGCGCTTTTGCGGCATTCACTTTTTCAACCCGCCGCGCTACATGACGCTGGTCGAATTGATCAACACGCCTACTACCGGCGCAGCGGTGCTGGATGATCTTGAAGCTTTCGTGACCAGTGGCTTGGGTAAAAACGTGATTCGCGCACATGACACGCCGAACTTCATTGCCAATCGCGTGGGCATTGCGGGCATGCTGGCCATCATCAAGCAGACCGAAGCTTTTGGTTTGACGTATGACGTGGTCGATGATTTGACGGGTAAAAAACTCGGCCGCGCCAGCTCGGGCACCTTTCGTACTGCAGACGTGGTCGGCCTGGACACCATGGCGCACGTCATCAAAACGTTGCAAGACAACCTAGGTGACGAAGAAGGCAAAACGCCAGATCCTTTTGTGGGCATGTACGGTACGCCACCTGTTCTGGCCAAGTTGCTCGAATCTAAAAGCCTGGGCCAGAAAACTGGCGCGGGCTTTTACAAAAAAATCGGCCGCGACATTCTGCGGCTCGACCCTGAAAGCATGGAATACGTGGCCGGCGGCGCCAAGTCGAACGACGTGGTCGGCCGGATGTTAAAAAAGCCAGCAGGCGAGCGACTGGCGTTGCTGCGCAATGCCGAAGGCGCAGAGGCGCGCTTTTTGTGGGCCATCCTGCGTGACCAGTTTCACTATGCCGCCGTGCATTTGGAAACCATTGCTGAAACAGCCCGCGACATTGACTTTGCGATGCGCTGGGGCTTTGGCGCCAAGCAGGGTCCGTTCGAGTTGTGGCAGCAAGCGGGCTGGCTGAAAGTCGCCACCATGATCAAGGAAGACATTGACGCGGGCAAAGCCATATCCAGTGCGCCGCTGCCAGATTGGGTCTTCAAAGGCCCGGTTGCCGATGCGGGCGGTGTACACACCCCGCAGGGGTCATGGTCAGCCTCTGCTAAAAAGTTCATCCCCAAGCGCAAGCTGCCGGTGTACGCGCGTCAGCATTTCCCCGAAGACGTGTTGGGCTCCAATGCACCTTCGTTCACCACGGCGGGCACAACCCTGCATGAGGACGACGCTATCCGGTTGTGGACGTTGGACGACGACGTGCTGATCGCCAGCATCAAAACCAAAATGCACGCCATCAGCCCCGATGTAGCGGAAGGCCTGGCACTGGGCATTGAGATGGCCGAGAAAAGTTACAAAGGCATGGTGATCTGGTCAAACGACGAGATGTTCTCAGTGGGTGCTGACCTGCAAGCCATGCTGCCCGCCTTCATGATGAGTGGTGTAGCAGCTATTGACGAGGTCGAGGCCGAGCTACAAAACGTGATGCTCAAAATGCGTTACGCCGCTGTGCCCGTGGTGTCCGCCATTCGCGGCCTGGCGCTGGGCGGTGGTTGTGAGATGGCGGTTTATTCTGCCAAGCGCGTCGCGGCGATGGAAAGCTACATCGGCCTGGTAGAGGTCGGCGTGGGCCTGGTACCCGGCGCGGGCGGCTTGGCCTACATCGCGCGCCGTGCGGCAGAGAACGCAGCCAAATCTACCAATAAGGACATGCTACCGTTTTTGATTGAGGGATTTACCGCAGCGGCCATGGCCACGGTAGGCACCAGCGCCATTGAAAGCCGGAAAATCGGCTATCTGCTTGACAGCGATGTCATCGTGCCTAATGTCAACGAGCTGCTGTTTGTGGCCATCAACGAAGCGCGTGCGATGTTCGACTCAGGTTACCGCGCGCCGCACAAGCGCAGCTTCCCAGTCGTGGGTCGCAACGGCCTGGCGACCATCAAGGGCCAGCTCGTCAACATGCGGGACGGCGGTTTTATCAGTGCCCATGATTTTCATATTGCCAGCCTGATTGCCAATGTTGTTTGCGGTGGCGATGTTGACAACGGCACGCTGGTGACGGAAGAGTATCTGATGGCGTTGGAGCGAAAGGCTTTTTGCTCCTTGCTTGAGAACGCCAAGACGCAAGAACGCATTATGGGCATGATGTCAACGGGTAAGCCGGTACGCAATTGATGACCGCTGCCCACACTCCCAATCGCCTAGCGCGTCAATTGGAGCGGCTCAATGAAGTGCCTGCTTTTGCTCGGCCCTGGTTTCGCAGCGTGGTGCTGGGGCGTGCCGTGCCTTTTACCGGCACAGCCAAGCTGCGCTACGAAGAAATGTCGGCCAGCAGTGTGCAAATCTTCGTGGCTAACAACCATAAAGTACGCAATCACATCGGTGGTGTGCATGCCATGGCCAGCACGCTGGCCGCTGAAACGGCTACCGGTATGGTGATGGGCATGAATGTGCGCGACGACTGCATCCCTGTGGTCAAAGACATGCGTGTGCAATTCAAAAAACGCGGCCAGGGTGCCATGCGAGCTGTGGCCACTTTGACGGATGCCCAGCGCGAGCTGATCGGCAGCACCACCAAAGGCGAAGTGACTGTGGCAGTCACGGTGACTGACGAATCGGGCAACCAGCCGATTGAATGTGAATTTATCTGGGCCTGGATACCGTCTGTGCGCCCACCCAAAACTGAAACTGCCGCTTAACGCCTTTTAAGGCACAAGGACTCACCATGAGCAAACAAATCCAAGAAGCCTATATCGTTGCCGCCACCCGCACACCGATTGGTCGTTCACATCGCGGTTTTTTTCGCAATACCCGGCCTGATGATCTGCTGGTCAAGGCGCTGCAAGCGGCCCTGGCGCAAGTGCCCACGCTCGACCCAAAGACAATCGAAGACATCATTTGCGGCTGTGCCATTCCTGAAGGCCCGCAGGGCTTGAACATTGCGCGTATTGGTGCTGTGCTGGCGGGTTTGCCAACCAGCGTGGGCGGCATCACCGTCAACCGTTTTTGTGCCTCGGGCTTGTCGGCTGTACAAATGGCGGCTGACCGCATTCGCGTGGGTGAGGCGGAAGTCATGATTGCCGCTGGCGTTGAGAGTATGAGCATGGTGCCCATGTCGGGCAACTCGCCGTCGCTGTCTCCCGCCATGTTTGCGAACGATGAAAACATCGGTATTGCCTACGGCATGGGCCTGACGGCCGAGAAGGTCGCGCAGCAATGGAAAGTTTCACGCACAGCGCAAGACGAGTTTGCCTATGCGTCGCACATGAAGGCCCTGAAGGCACAGCAGGCCGGTGAATTCACCAACGAAATTACCCCTATTGAAGTGACAGACCGTACCGCTAATCTGGAAACAGGCGAAGTCATTGCCACCACCCGCACGGTAAGCATGGACGAAGGCGCGCGGCCAGACACCACGGTGGAGGGACTGGCCAAACTCAAAACCGTTTTCGCGGCACGCGGCTCGGTGACGGCGGGCAACAGCTCGCAAACGTCTGACGGTGCCGGCGCGTTGATTTTGGCGAGCGAAAAGGCCGTCAAGCAATTCGGCCTGAAGCCACTGGCCCGCTTTGTCAGCTACGCCGCCAAAGGCGTGCCGCCGCACATCATGGGCATCGGCCCGATTGAGGCGATACCTGCTGCGCTGCGCTACGCAGGCTTGAAGCAGGACGACATTGACTGGTTTGAACTGAACGAGGCTTTTGCCGCGCAGTCTCTCGCCGTGCTGAATACCCTGGGGCTGGACCCGACCAAGGTCAACCCGATGGGTGGCGCGATTGCACTCGGGCACCCGTTGGGCGCAACAGGTGCCATTCGGGCGGCCACGGTTATCCATGCTTTGCAAAGGCACAAGCTCAAATATGGCATGGTGACGATGTGTGTTGGCATGGGTCAGGGCGCTGCGGGCATTTTTGAGCGTGTCTAGGAAAAAAGGTCACCGAAAATCGTCAAAAAAACTCTTTTTCGGATATTTTTTAGGGCCTTAGCCCAACAAATACGGGCGCAAACAGCTATTTAATTTATAGCTAAAAAATCCCTAAAATTCCAAAAAAAAGCGGTAAATGATGACCCCCAGCTTTGATTTTGACCAAGCCGTCTCGCTACAGCCGATAGGCCAAGGCCGCTACACCGGCAGCACCCACAGCGCCTGGGCCAACATGGTCGGGCCGTTTGGCGGCATTACAGCTGCGGTGTTGTTGCAGGCCGTCATGTTGCACCCAGAGCGCTTGGGTAACCCGGTATCTTTCACCGTAAATTTCTGTTCTGGTGTGGCTGATGGCGCGTTTGAAGTGACGGCCAAGCCAGCACGCACCAATCGTTCAACCCAGCATTGGACGATTGAGCTGACACAAGCAGGTAGCACGGTGATCACTGCTACAGCCGTGACTGCGGTGCGCCGCACCACGTTCAGCAGCAACGAGTCGCCGATGCCCGCGTTGACATCTGCACGTGGTCTGCAGCGCTCTGCGCCGCCAACGTTGCCGTGGACTCAGCGCTACGACATGCGCGCTTTAACAGGACATCTACCCACTGTGTGGGACGGCACTGAAGGCGACACGCTCACGCAGATGTGGGTGCGCGACGTGCAAGAGCGGCAGATTGATTTTGTGTCCCTCACCGCGCTGGCTGACACGTTTTTCCCGCGGGTATTTTTGCGCCGCCGCACCCGGGTGCCGATTGGCACCGTGTCGATGACGGTGTACTTTCATGCGGATGCAGCCGAGTTAGCGGCGCTGGGCAGCGGTTTCATACTGGGGCAAGCCAAAGCGCAGGGTTTTTTCAATGGGTTTTTCGACCAGAGCGCCCAGTTATGGTCTGATACAGGCTTGTTGCTAGCCACCACCCATCAGGTGGTGTATTTCAAAGAATGAACGGGAAAAATAACATGAGTGAAATGAACGAAATTTTGATCAATACCGATGCGGGTGTGATGACGCTGACGATTAACCGAGTCGACAAGAAGAACTCAATCACCGCCGCCATGTACGCCGCTATGGCTGACGCGCTCACCGCTGCCGAGAAAGATACATCGATACGTGCAGTAGTGATTCAAGGTCATGAAACCATCTTCAGTGCGGGTAACGACATTGCTGACTTTTTAAAAGCACCACCCACGACCCAAGACACCCCTGTGTTTCGTTTTTTATATGGCATCAGCGCCTTCCCAAAACCGATTGTTGCGGCGGTTTGCGGCCCGGCCGTGGGTATTGGCACCACCATGCTGCTGCATTGCGATTTGGTTTACGCAGGCGACAACGCCGTTTTCTCCATGCCGTTTGTCAATCTAGGGCTGTGCCCTGAAGCTGCGTCCAGCCTACTGGTGCCGCAACTCATGGGCTACCAGCGTGCTGCGGAGGCGCTGCTGCTCGGCGAGCCTTTCACTGCCGAGACGGCCTTGGAGATGGGTTTGGTCAACCGCATCGTGCCGCCCAGCGAGGCCAATGCCCTGGCGCAGCAGCAAGCCAAAAAACTGGCTTCCAAACCGCTGTCGTCAGTGATTGAAACCAAACGCTTGATGAAAAAAAGTGGCGCCAGTGCGGTGACCGAACGCATTGGTTACGAGAGCGCCAGTTTTGGGCGTATGCTGCAAGAGCCCGCAGCAAAAGAGGCTTTCACCGCTTTCATGCAAAAGCGAAAGCCCGATTTTTCAAACGTCTGAATTCGACCTCTATAGGCACTAACGCTCTGTTTTTAAGGCATGTTTTATGCATTTAAGCCAATAAATTCGGGCGAAAGAAGCTCCTAAAAATATAGCGATTTAGATTTGACGCAGAGATGGCAAGCCAATGCCAGCGGCGTCAAATCCACCATCGACTGCCAGTGTCTGGCCGTTGATATAACTTGCTGCAGGGCTGCATAGAAAGCCTACAGCTTGCGCAATTTCTTCAGGGGTGCCGTAGCGAGCCAGCGGAATGGCATCGGCATAGTCGGCGCGAATCGCGGCGCTATGCACCTTTTTTGCCATCTCGGTGTCGACTGGACCAGGCGCGATCGCGTTGACGCGAATCCCCAGGTCACCCAGCTCCACGGCCTGCTGTTTGGTCAAATGAATCAAGGCGGCTTTGCTGGTGCCGTAAGCGACCCGCAAAGAGCTGGCCCTCAGGCCGGAAATGGATGCGATGTTGACCACTGCACCATAGCCACCGACAGCTTTGGCGTTTTTCAGCATCACAGGCGCGCAGGCCTGGGTGCACAAAAAAGCGCCATCCAGATTGACTGACATCACCTCGCGCCATTCGTCGAATGTGGTCTCTAGCAGGGGTTTAAAGATCGCTACGCCCGCGTTGTTGATCAGCGCATCGATTCGGCCAAACTCCACCACGATCTTTTGAATGCTGGCAGCAACATCTGCCTGTCTGGCGACATCGCAATGCAGGGCCAGGATGCGCCCTGACAAAGTCTGTTCTTTGGCCAATGCTGCGCTGGCCTTAGGCAGTTCTGCGTCGTCCACGTCCAGCAGCGCCACTTTGTAGCCGTGGGCTAAGAACCATTGAACGCAAGCCAAACCGATGCCGCGGGCTGCCCCGGTAATCACGGCGACAGGTTGATCTGAGAGAGATGTTTTCATTGAGATGTTGGCTCTTTGGCGGGGTGAATATTCATCCATTGTGCGCTACCGACTTGGCGCTCCGTCGCGCTGTTTTCGTCAACTTGCCATCGAGCACTTCCACCTGTGACAGCAAAAAAGTCTCGCTAGCGTTGAACAGTTCCCCATAGAGCGCCTCACACAGCTGGCGTGCCAATAGGCCAGACCAGTCTATAGGCAGAAGAGCTTGGGGCAAATTCGGGTCGCGTAGCAGCACCTTTCGGTATTCGTGGATTAACAACGTCCGCGCACAAAAGGATTCTTCAGGTGTCAGGTTCGCAGCCTGATGCATCATCGGTTCAAAGCGCGCTAAAAACTGTTTGAAAGCCGCCTCAACCTGATCAAGTTTGAAGGTGGCATGCATCACGTTTTGCAGCGGTGTGGATGAGTAGCCAGCGATGCTTTCGGCGCGTAAGACAACCAGTTGCTCTTGCGCCCCGGCTGTGCGGATGATCTCTTTGAGTGACGTATGGCTCGCGTGCGGGTGCGCGAAAACATTGAGCGACAGCTCGCCAAAACCCTCCCAGCGCAGCTCACGTTTCAGGTGTAGGCGTGCGCTGGCAGGCATGCCAGCACCCAAAATGGCCAACGTCCAGTAGCCGTCCCAGTGGGGCAGTTTGAAGTCGTAGATACGCCTCTCGGCGTGCTGAACCCGTTGCAAGCCGGCCTCGGACAAGGCGTAAAAGCTGCGCCTGCCCAGCCGAGTGCAAGTCAACCAATCGTCGGCGCTCAATCGAAACGCGCTGGTGCGCACCAGCCGGGGAGACAGGCCAAACATGCTGCCCAGACGGATCAAGCTGCCCAGCCACACCGCCTGACCGCGCCGCGCCATCACGTCGCCGTAAATGGTGATCAACACTGAATTGGCGCGCAACACCAGCCCGCGTTGCAGCTTGGCGATGGCCGGTGAGGCGGGCAGATCTTGTAACTCAGTCAAGTCGGCTAGGATGGGGTTTGAGCGACTGGCGTCGAATGGAAAAGTGATACACGAAATAACATTGTATGAACCTTTTTGTATCAGTATCATCCCCCTTCGCCCGCCACCCAACCCGGAGTCAGTGATGTACGCACAACTTGTTGAAACTGGCACCAAAGGTGTCAAGTCCCTTGAGGAAATGTCGCCACAAGAACGTGCCTGGCAGGAAAGGGTCAACGCAGGCGTCAAGGTCGAGCCGAAAGACTGGATGCCCGAGGCTTACCGCAAAACGCTGGTACGGCAAATCTCCCAGCACGCGCATTCTGAATATGTCGGTATGTTGCCCGAAGCAAACTGGATCGGTCGTGCGCCCACCCTTAAGCGCAAAGCGATTTTGATGGCCAAGGTGCAAGACGAAGCCGGCCACGGCCTGTATCTTTACAGCGCGGTTGAAACGCTCGGCGTAACGCGTGACACGGTCTACGCTGATTTGTTGAGCGGAAAAGCCAAGTATTCGAGTATTTTTAATTACCCCACGCTGACCTGGGCTGACATTGGTGCGATTGGCTGGCTGGTCGATGGCTCGGCCATCGTCAACCAGGTGCCGATTTGCCGCTGCTCCTATGGGCCCTACGCGCGCGCCATGGTACGGGTATGTAAGGAGGAGTCGTTCCATCAGCGCCAGGGTTTTGACATCATGATGTCCTTGTGCAACGGAACACCCGAGCAAAAGGCCATGGCGCAAGACGCACTGAATCGCTGGTGGTGGCCGTCGATTGCCATGCATGGCCCCGCAGATGAAGCGTCCGTGAACAGCGCGCAATCTATGGCGTGGAAGATCAAGCTTAACAGTAACGATGAGCTGCGCCAAAAGTTCATCGACCAGACCGTGCCGCAAATTGAGTTTTTAGGTCTGGAGTTACCCGACCCGGACTTGAAATGGAACGAAGCGCGCGGCCACTACGACTATGGCCAGATTGACTGGGTTGATTTTTTCAATGTTGTCAAAGGCAAGGGCCCGTGCAATGAAGAACGCCTGGCAGCGCGAAACAAAGCTTGGGACGATGGCGCCTGGTTTCGTGAGGCATTGACGGCGCATGCGGATAAACAGGATGCTGAACTTTTAAAACAGGCCGCATGACATGACAAAAGAAGTCAGCCCGCGTGAATGGCCAATGTGGGAAGTCTTCATCCGCAGCCAGCACGGCTTGGCGCACAAGCATGTGGGTAGCCTGCACGCCGCCAATTCAGAAAGTGCCTTGCAGCATGCCCGCGACGTGTACACCCGCCGCAACGAGGGTGTGAGCATCTGGGTTGTGCGAGCCAGCGACGTCGTGGCCAGCAGTCCTGACGACAAGGCGGCCTTGTTTGACCCAGCCCAAAGCAAAGAATTTCGGCATCCGACGTTTTTCCCCACGCCGGATGGTGTGAAACATATTTGAACCCGATGACCGCCAAGTTTGAATATTTGCTGCGTCTGGGCGACAACTGCTTGGTGTTGTCGCAGCAGTTGTCCGCATGGTGCGGCCACGGCCCGGCCCTGGAAGAAGATTTGGCACTGACCAATACTGCGCTGGACCTGCTGGGCCAAGCGCGGCTTTGGCTCTCGTATGCGGGTGAGGTAGAGGGCGAGGGCCGTGATGAAGATGCATTGGCCTACCACCGCGATGCCCATGCGTTTCGCAACTTGCTGATTCTGGAACAACCAAATGGCCACTATGGGAACACCATCGCACGTCAGTTTTTATTCGATGTGTGGCACCAACAGGTGCTGATGGGACTGTGCCAGTCCAGCGACAGCCGGATGGCTGAAATCGCTCAAAAGTCAGTCAAGGAAGTTCGCTATCACGCGGAGCGCTCGGCTGGTTTGATGGTGGCGCTGGGGGATGGCACAGCGCTTAGCCACGAGCGTATGCAGGGGGCCGTCAACAAACTGTGGCCCTTTGCGAATGAATGGTTTGAATCAGATGCGATCGATGCCCAATGTGTAAAAGAAGGTTTGTGCCCAGCTGCTAATACCTTGGCTGAACAATGGCACAGCACCGTTAAAGCCGTATTTGCCAAGGCTACATTGACGATGCCCGAGGGCGCAGGCCACCAAAAAGGCGGCAAGCGCGGTTTACACACCGAGCATTTGAGCCATCTGCTGGCGCCGATGCAGGTGCTACAGCGCACGCATCCGGAGGCTCAGTGGTAGCTGCGGTTGCAAATCCGGCGAGTCGGGAAATGCTGCTCAATTGGCTTGGCGAAGTCATGGATCCCGAAGTACCCGTGGTGTCCATTGTTGATTTGGGCATCTTGCGCGACGTGCAGTGGCTGGATGCCTGTCAAACTGCAGTTATGGTAACGGTCACACCTACCTACTCAGGTTGCCCTGCAACCGAAGTCATTGCCAAAACGATTCGCGATGCTTTGCAAGCGCGTGGCGTTTTGACTGTTGAAGTTCGAACACAACTTTCCCCCGCCTGGACCACCGATTGGATGACACCCCAAGGCCGGGAAGCGCTGCGTGCTTACGGCATTGCGCCGCCTGCCGCTCGGGCGCCCGGTGCGGATGGCACTCAGGTGATTGATATTGCAGCATTGATGCCAAGTAAAACGATCGTTCCTTGCCCTCAATGTGATTCACGTAAAACACGCCTCCTGTCGCAATATGGTTCAACAGCCTGCAAAGCGCTTTACCAATGCAACAGTTGCCTTGAGCCTTTTGATTACTTCAAGCCGCATTGAGAAATGACTTGAGCACACATTTGTTCCATCAACTGACTGTGCACAGCGTACAGGCCACCACGCGTGACTCCGTAGCGGTTTCTTTGACGGTGCCCGAGCAGTTACAGGAAGAATTTGCGTACGTGCAGGGGCAGTACCTAACGCTACGCGCAACGATTGACGGGTTGGACGTTCGTCGTTCTTATTCGATCTGCTCGGCCGTACAAGATCGTCAATTGCGGGTAGCTATTAAAAAAGTAGCCGGTGGCGTTTTCAGCAATTGGGCTGCCACTACCTTGCTACCAGGCACAACGGTTGATGTCATGCCGCCTCAGGGGCATTTTTATGTTCCGCTTGAACCGGAGTTGAGACGTGATGTGGTGGCCATTGCCGCTGGCAGCGGCATCACGCCAATTTTGTCCATCATCAAAACCATGCTGATGGCCGAGCCCCTTACACGCATCACACTGGTGTACGGCAATCGCTCATCAAGCAGCGTGATGTTCAAAGAGGAACTCGAGGATTTAAAAGACAGATTTCTGACGCGCTTCAATTTGGTCTGGATCATGAGCCGTGAGGCTCAGGACATTAATTTGTTCAATGGGCGGATTGACTATGAGAAAACCAGCGAGTTGTTGACCCGTTGGATTGACCCGACCAGTATTGATGCTGCTTTCATTTGCGGCCCTCATGACATGATGCTGGCTGTTAGGGCGGCACTTGAGGACAAAGGCGTTGACAAGGCTCGTATCAAAGCCGAGTTATTTGGCACACAGCAGGCGACCATCCCGCGGGCTGTATCTGCCAAGCTGCAAGGCATTGAAGAGTGTGAAGTTTCTTTGGTGCTTGACGGTGCGCGACGCACTTTCACCATGTCTAAGAACCAGAGTCTGGTAGACGGTGGCTTGAGAGCCGGGCTGGACATGCCCTACGCATGTAAGGGCGGCGTCTGCTCCACTTGCCGCGCGCAAGTACTCAGCGGCGAGGTTGACATGGACAACAATTTTGCACTTGAAGACTACGAAGTGGCGCGCGGCTTTGTGTTGTGTTGCCAAAGCTTTCCTGTCTCAGATAAGCTTGTGATTGATTTCGACCAAGAACATCATTCGGCCTAGTTCACCAAGAATCACCAAGACCCATCATGCATGACTTTAAATTCATCACCTACAGCCTTCAAGACAGTGTTGCCACCTTAACGATGAATCGCCCAGACAAGCTCAACAGCTTGACCGGCGCGATGATGTTAGAAATGTTTAGCGCCTTAGGCTTGGCAGCGCAAGACAAAGCTGTGCGTGCCTTGGTGCTGACAGGCGCAGGCCGCGCATTTTGCGCCGGGCAAGACCTGGCCGACCCCAGCATGTCGCCCAAACCTGGGTCGGACACCCCAGCCGATATTGGCGATGTGGTGGAGACGTTTTACAGCCCGCTGGTGCGCCGCTTGCGAGCCATGCCCAAGCCGGTGATTTGCGCTGTGAACGGCGTTGCGGCGGGCGCAGGTGCCAACATTGCGTTGGCTTGCGACATTGTTGTTGCCGTACAAACTGCCAGCTTTATCCAGCCGTTTTGCAAGCTTGGTTTGGTGCCTGACGCAGGAGGCACGTGGCTGCTGCCGCAACTGGTGGGCCGCGCGCGCGCCGTTGGTTTGACCTTGCTGGGCGACAAGTTAAGTGCAGCGCAAGCACAGGACTGGGGTTTGATCTGGAAGTGCGCGTCGGCTGATGACTATGCGAATGAAGTGAATGCTGTGGCAAAAACTTTAGCCGCCGGGCCAACGCTGGGCTTTGTCCGTACCCGTGAAGCGATTGACGCAGCGGCCACCAGCACGCTGGATGCGCAATTGGATTTGGAAGCCAGCATGCAGCGCGAGCTTGGCAACAGCCAAGATTACGCCGAAGGAGTGCAAGCCTTCATTGCCAAGCGCCCACCGGTGTTTACCGGCCAATAGTGATTCGAGCTGCCTATGCGAACCCACACCACGCCCGTTAATCTGCTTGACCCGATTGAGAAAGCCAGCCGTGACGAAATCACCGCCCTGCAAACTCAGCGACTGAAAGCCACGCTGGACAACGTTTACAAAAACGTGCCACATTACCGACTGGCCTTTGACGCGGCAGGGGTTCACCCAAGCGACTTCAATGTGCTAGCTGACCTGGCCAAGTTTCCGTTCACCAACAAAAAGGACCTGCGCGCCAATTACCCTTTCGGCATGTTTGCCGTGCCGCAATCGCAAGTCATGCGTATTCATGCGTCGTCAGGTACAACCGGTAAGCCGACTGTGGTTGGGTACACCGCAAACGACATCAGCAACTGGGCTGATCTGGTGGCGCGGTCTATTCGTGCTGCGGGCGGGCGCGCTGGTGACATGGTGCATATCTCTTACGGCTATGGACTGTTTACAGGTGGCTTGGGGGCGCACTACGGGGCTGAACGTTTGGGCTGCACGGTGATCCCCATGTCAGGTGGACAAACTGAAAAGCAGGTACAACTGATTGAAGACTTCAGGCCGCGCATCATCATGGTCACGCCGTCTTATATGCAGGTCATCATTGAGGAATATGCCCGGCTGGGGTTGGATGTTAAAAAATCCTCGCTTGAAATTGGTATTTTTGGTGCAGAGCCATGGACCAACGCCATGCGCCGTGACATTGAGGTCGCGACCAATATGGATGCGGTCGATATCTACGGCTTGTCTGAAGTGATGGGCCCCGGCGTGGCCAGTGAATGTGTGGAGTCCAAAGACGGCCCGGTGATTTGGGAAGACCATTTTTACCCGGAAATTATCAACCCTGACACCGGTGAACTGGTTCCTGATGGCGAGGAGGGGGAGCTGGTATTTACTTCGCTGACCAAAGAGGCTTTCCCCATCATTCGCTATCGCACGCGTGACCTGACCAGGCTATTGCCCGCCACGTCGCGCTCCTTCAGGCGCATGGGCAAAATCGTGGGCCGTTCTGACGACATGCTGATCATTCGCGGCGTGAACGTGTTCCCTACCCAAATTGAAGAGCTGGTTCTGGCGCATCCGGAGTTGACCGCGCTGTACCAGCTTGTCATCACGCGGGATGCCTTGTTGGATGAAGTGGAGGTCCTGGCCGAGCTTCAAACCACAGCCGCCAACTTGCCATTGCAGGATGTCGTTGTTATCAAGAATGCTCTTGAAGCACGCATTAAAAGCCTGGTGGGTATCAGCGCCAAAGTCAGTGTGCTTCCTCCAGGCGCGATTGAACGCACGCAAACCGGCAAGTCGCGCCGCGTGATTGATAAAAGAGCCAAACCATGACACCTCAAGACATTGCCAATGCCGTTGGCGTGGGCATGATGACTAAAGACAGGGCCTCCAGCGGGCTGGGGATGCAGCTAACCCAGATCAGCCCTGGCGCTGCTCATATGGATATGTGCATTCGCCCCGATATGCTGAACGGCCACGCCACCTGTCACGGCGGCTTTATCACGGCGCTGGCTGATTCAGCCTTTGCATTTGCCTGCAACTCCTATAACGAGTTGACGGTTGCGTCAGGTTTGAGTATTGATTTTGTAGCCCCGGCTTTTGAGGGCGATGTATTGACAGCGCGCGCTGTAGAAGTCTCGCTAAGCGGCCGCACAGGGGTTTATGACGTCAGGGTGTCGAACCAGAAGGATGAATGCATTGCCGTGTTTCGGGGGCGATCGCACCGTATCAAGGGCAAGCCAGTGGTATTACTAGGCGACAATCAAGCGCATGCCTAAATTGACTCCTGTTGAATTTGACGCTGACCTAAATAGCAAGCTAAAACACCTCTTTGAAGAGCAAATTGTCTTTAACAAGTTACTTGGCTTGAAGTTAGATCTTGTGTCTGCTACCCATGTCAATACCAGTCTTGTGATGCGGCAGGACCTGATAGGCAACTACAGTGAAGGCCGGCTCCATGGCGGTGTGATCAGTGCAGCCCTTGACACCACAGGAGGTATCGCTGTCACGGCCGCGCTTTGCGCGCGCTACCATGGCGACAGCTATGAAAAACACGCTGAGCGCTTTGCCAAGCTGGGTACGATTGACCTACGAATTGACTATCTTCGCCCCGGTATCAGCGAACGTTTTGAGATGCGTGCTGAAGTGATTCGACTGGGTTCACGCATTGCCAATACGCGTATGGATTTTTTTGCTGACGACGGCAGGCTGATTGCAACAGGCAACGGGGTTTACATCGTTTCTTGAGTCTTTTCGATTTTGCGCGGCTTGCCTGAATCATCAATCGCCACATAGGTCAAGTTTGCTTCAGTCACCTTGATGATCGGCTCCGGCTGGCGCATGCGTTGGGCATACACCTCGACTTTGATCGTGACAGACGTCGTGCCGATGCGTTCGACCTCGGCAAAAAAACTCAGCAAATCCCCCATCTTGACGGCTTGCTTGAAGACAAACTGGTTCACTGCCACGGTGGCAATCCGCCCTTTGGCGATGCGGGCCGGGATGACCGAACCCGCCAAGTCCACCTGTGCCATGACCCAACCACCAAAAATATCGCCGTTGACGTTGCTGTCTGCCGGCATGGGGATGACCTTGAGCACCAGCTCTTTGTCTGTCGGCATTTGCACGATGTCGGGCGCGCCATGGTCGCGGGAATTACTCGGCTGCGGGCTTGATTGGGTGTTCATGGGCACAATCTACAGTTAAGTTAAATAACGATACCGATTGTCCCTTATGCGTTCCATGGCTCCCGGTGCCTCTGCTCCCGCAGATTCGCCTTCCCCAACTCCCGGCACCAAAGCACCCGCCCGTTCTGACTGGGACACGCTCAAGCGGCTCTTCCCCTATCTTTGGGACTACAAATGGCGCGTACTGGCCGCGCTGACCTTCATGGTTGGCGCTAAGCTGGGTAACGTCGGCGTGCCGTTGTTGCTTAAAAACTTGGTAGACACGATGAACATCAAGCCTGGCGACACTCAGGCTCTGCTCGTTGTGCCCGCAGCCTTGCTGCTGGGTTACGGCTTGCTGCGCTTGTCAACATCCCTGTTTACCGAGCTGCGCGAGCTGGTTTTCTCTAAAGCTACCGAGGGGGCGTCGCGCAAGATTTCCCTAGAAGTTTTCAGGCATCTTCACGCCCTGAGCTTGCGTTTCCACCTTGAGCGCCAAACCGGCGGCATGACGCGCGACATTGAGCGCGGCACACGCGGCGTGCATTCGCTCATCTCGTACTCGCTGTACAGCATCATCCCGACACTGATTGAGGTTGGCTTGGTGCTCAGTATTCTGGCCGTCAAGTTCGACATGTGGTTTGCCTGGATCACATTGGCTGCGCTGGCCTGCTACATCACCTTTACCGTCACCGTCACAGAGTGGCGCACCAAGTTTCGCAAGGAAATGAACGAGCTGGACTCATCTGCCCACAGCCGGGCGATTGACTCGCTTTTAAATTACGAAACCGTCAAATACTTTAACAATGAAAATTTTGAAGCCAAACGCTACGACGAAAACCTGGAGCGTTACCGCAAGGCTGCCGTTAAAAGCCAGACGACGTTAAGCCTGCTTAACACCGGCCAGCAACTCATCATTGCCATCGGTCTGGTAGCCATGTTGTGGCGCGCCACGCAGGGCGTGGTCGATGGCCGAATGACGCTCGGCGATTTGGTCATGGTCAACGCCTTCATGATTCAGCTGTACATTCCGCTGGGGTTTTTGGGCGTGATTTACCGCGAAATCAAGCAAAGCCTGACCGACCTCGACAAGATGTTCACGCTGATGGAAAAAGAGCGCGAAATTGCCGATGAGCCTGGTGCCTTGCCCATACATATCAAAGATTCGCCAGCAGTCAGGTTTGAAAACGTCAGCTTTGCGTATGACCCAGCGCGGCCGATCTTGAAGGACGTGAGTTTTGAGATTCCACCCGGCAAAACGGTGGCTGTTGTTGGCTCATCTGGTGCGGGTAAATCCACCTTGGCCAGGCTCTTGTTCAGGTTTTATGACGTGCAGCAAGGCTGTATCACCATCGCTGGGCAAGACATCAAGCACGTCACCCAAGCCAGTGTGCGTCAGGCCATTGGTATCGTGCCGCAAGACACCGTGCTGTTCAACGACACGGTCGAATACAACATCGCCTATGGACAGACTGGCGCCACCAGAGCACAGGTAGAAGAAGCCGCCAAGTCCGCGCGCATTCACGACTTCATTACCAGCACGCCGCTGGCTTACAACACGATGGTGGGCGAGCGCGGCCTGAAGTTGTCAGGCGGTGAAAAGCAGCGCGTGGCAATCGCCCGTACCCTGCTGAAAAACCCGCCGGTGGTGATTTTTGACGAAGCCACCTCAGCCCTCGACTCCGCCAACGAGCGTGCCATTCAAGCTGAGCTGCGCGCTGCAGCGCAAAACAAAACCACGCTGGTCATTGCCCACCGCCTGTCAACGGTGGTGGATGCACATGAGATTTTGGTGATGGAAGACGGCCGCATCGTCGAGCGCGGAACGCACGCCGAGCTGTTGGGGCAAGACCAAAAATACGCAAAAATGTGGAATTTGCAGCAAAACAGTGAGTAAAAGGGTACTGAATTAACCTGAAATCCATTAAATATGGGCGTAAGCAGCTATAAATTTAATAGCTGTTGAGTGTCTTTATGTGGGAATTCCCGTAGTCGCCAAGGCTTGCAAACTCGCATAATCGGTTCATGGAAACCAAATGGCTTGAAGATTTCGTCAGCCTGGCTGAAACCCGCAGTTTCAGCCGCTCGGCCACGTTGCGGCATGTCACACAACCAGCGTTTTCCCGCCGTATTCAGGCACTTGAAGCCTGGGCTGGCACTGACTTGGTGGACCGCAGTTCGTACCCCACGCGGCTTACGCCAGCCGGTGAGACGCTTTACAACCAGTCGCTGGAAATGCTGCAAGGCTTGCAGTCCACCCGCGCCATGCTGCGGGGTCACACATCAGCCGGGCAAGACGTGATTGAGTTTGCGGTGCCGCACACGCTGGCATTTACCTTCTTCCCGGCTTGGGTCAGTTCCTTGAGGGAAAAGTTTGGTCCGATCAAAAGCCGGCTCATTGCCCTGAACGTCCACGATGCTGTGCTGAGACTGGTCGAGGGCAGTTGCGACTTGCTGATCGCCTACCACCATGACTCCCAGCCGTTTCAACTCGACCCGAACCGCTATGAAATGGTCACATTGGGCCAGGAAGTGCTGTCGCCATTTGTCAAACCCGACATGCAAGGCGATCCCTTGTACAAGTTGCCGGGCCGGGCTGGGCAGCCGCTGCCTTATCT
>JBBRDA010000021.1:0-32153 GCA_038204335.1 Burkholderiales bacterium | reverse complement strand
CCTATGTGCCGGTGATCTCGTTGGGCTTGCGCGACCTGGTCTACAAATAGGCCTCAAGCGCCACCGCCGAACCAGCGGAACAAGGCCGCCAGGATCAGCGCGTTGGCCGTGTCCTGGTACAGCGACGCGGCCAGCGTGATGGCCAACAAAGCGCGCGGGGTGGCGCCCACACTGGCGTTCAGGCGGCGCAGCACTGACAGGCCCACCGGCATGGCGCCCAGGCCGAAGGCGCCGGCCACCGCCAGGCCTTCGGGTGCGCTGGACCACGCGGTGGCCGTGCCGTGGCCACCCAGGTAGGCCACGCTGCCCATGAACAAGCCCAGCGCGGCGGGTTGATCGAAGGCACGCGCCACCAGAACGCCAAAACCGTGGTCGGTGCTCAGGCCGTGCTGGTCACCTTCGGCGCACCCAGCGAGCGCAGCACATCGCGGATGAACGACGCACGGTCCTTGGGGTCGGCGATCTCGCGGTCGATGCGCAGCTTGTCGTTGCCGGCCAGCTTGATGGCGCGGTTCTTCTGCACCAGCTCGATGATGCGCAGCGCATCGATCGGCGGGTTGGGGCGGAAGATGATGTTCATCAGCTTCGGCCCGGCGTCGATCTTCAGCACGCCGTAGGGCCTGGCCAGCACGCGCAAGCGGTGGGTGTCGAACAGCGTCTGGCCCTGCGTCGGCAGCCTGCCGAAACGGTCGGTGACCTCTTCCAGCAGCGCATCGATCGCCTCGACCTTCTCGGCGCTGGCCAATCGCTTGTACAGCGACAGCCGCGCGTGAACGTCGCCGCAGTAGACGTCGGGCAGCAGCGCGGGGGCGTGCAGGTTGACCTCGGTGCCGCTGCCGAACAGGCCACCCAGCGGACTCAGCAGGTCGGGCTCCTTGCCGGCTTTCAGCGAGCGCACGGCTTCGCTCAGCATCTCGTTGTAGAGCTGGAAGCCGACCTCCATCATGTTGCCGCTCTGGTTCTCGCCGAGCACCTCGCCGGCGCCGCGGATCTCCAGGTCGTGCATCGCCAGATAGAAACCGCTGCCCAGTTCCTCCATCTGCTGGATCGCCTCGAGCCGCTGCGCCGCCGCCTTCGTCAGCCCCTGAACGTCGGGCACGAGCAGGTAAGCGTAGGCCTGGTGGTGGCTGCGGCCGACGCGGCCCCGCAACTGGTGCAACTGCGCCAGGCCAAACTTGTCAGCCCGCGCCATGACGATGGTGTTGGCCGTAGGTACGTCAATGCCGGTTTCGATGATGGTGGAGCACAGCAGCAGGTTGTAGCGCTGGGCGATGAAGTCTTTCATCACCCGTTCGAGTTCGCGTTCGGGCATTTGGCCGTGGGCAACTGCAATACGGGCTTCGGGCAGCAGGGCTTCAAGCTTTTCACGCCGGTTTTGAATCGTTTCAACCTCGTTATGCAAAAAGTAAACTTGGCCGCCGCGTTTGAGCTCACGCAGTACGGCTTCGCGTATCACGCCATTGCTCTCGCTGCGCACAAACGTTTTGATAGCGAGACGGCGTTGGGGCGCGGTGGCTATCACGCTTAAGTCACGCAGGCCTTCAAGCGCCATGCCCAGCGTGCGCGGTATGGGCGTGGCAGTGAGCGTGAGCACATCTACTTCGGCGCGCATGGCTTTCATGGTTTCTTTGTGGCGCACGCCAAAGCTGTGCTCCTCGTCGATGATCAGCAAACCCAGCCGCTGAAAATTGATATCTTTGCTCAGCAACTTGTGTGTACCAACCACGATGTCAATCGTGCCGTCGGCAATGCCTTTGATAGCAGTGGTGATCTCTTTGGCAGACCTGAAACGGCTCATTTCAGCGACTTTGACCGGCCATTTGGCAAAACGGTCTGACAGGGTTTGAAAGTGCTGTTCGGCGAGAAGCGTCGTGGGCGCGAGCAGAGCAACTTGTTTGCCGCCGGTAATGGCAATAAAGGCTGCGCGCAGGGCGACTTCCGTCTTGCCAAAGCCCACGTCGCCGCAGACCAGCCTGTCCATCGGGCGCGGGCTGATCATGTCTTGAATCACCGCATGAATGGCGGCGCTTTGGTCGGCGGTTTCATCAAAGCCAAAGTCGTTGGCAAAGGTCTCGTAGTCATTGGGTGAATACCTGAAGGCATGACCTTCGCGTGCGGCACGGCGGGCGTAAATGTTCAGCAGTTCAGCGGCGGAGTCGCGGATTTGCTCTGCGGCTTTGCGTTTGGCTTTTTCCCAGGCCGCGCCGCCCAGGCGGTGCAGCGGCGCTTCATCTGCACTGACGCCGGTGTAGCGGCTGATTTGCTGTAGTTGGCTGACGGGGACATAGAGCGTGGCATCTTCTGCATATTGCAGGTGCAAAAACTCGCTCGGTCCCTGGCCCAAGTCCATGTTGATAAGGCCCTTGTAACGGCCAATGCCGTGGGCGCTGTGCACGACCGGGTCGCCCACGTTCAGCTCTGACAAGTCTTTGATCAGTGCTTCAACATCACTGACTTTCTCCTGCTTTTTATTGCGGCGGCGCACCGCCATACCAGCAGCGAAAAGTTCGGTTTCAGTGATGAAGTCAATGTCGCCGTCCAGCCAGCTGAAACCCACACTGAGCGCTGCGGTGGCGATGCCCAGTTTCTCGGGGCTGGTCTGAAAATCCTCTAGAGAATCAAAGGCGGGTGGGCTGACGCCGCTGGCGCGCAAAAAATCAAGCAGGCTCTCACGCCGGCCATCGCTTTCGGCCAGGATCAGCACCCGCTGGGGCGTGTTTTTAATGTGGCTTTTGAGTTGGGTCAGCGGGTCTTCTGCGCCGCGTACCACGGCCATTTCTTCCAGTTTTTGAAAATAGGCGTTGTGTTCAACATCATCCACGCCCGCCCGTAAGGCCAGCTGTGCATAGTCGTTGGCGCGTGCGTAAAACTGCTCGGCGGATAAAAACAGCGACTCGGGCGGTAGCGCTGGCCGGTCGGGTGCGTCTTTGACCAAACGATATCGGTCTTTGGTGTCTTGCCAAAAGCGTTGAAAAGCGGGTTCTAGATCCCCATGCAGAACAACCGTTGCCTCGCTGCCCAGATAGTCAAAAACGGTCGCAGTTTGCTCAAAAAAGAGCGGCAAATAATATTCAATACCTGCGGTAGCGACGCCATTGCCAATGTCTTTGTAGATGCGGCTTTTGGTGGGGTCGCCATCGAGCAGTTCGCGCCAGCGGTTTCTGAAGCGCGCCCGTGCGTCGTCGTCCATTGGAAACTCGCGGCCTGGCAGCAGCCGTACTTCGGGTACTGGGTACAAACTGCGCTGGCTGTCCGGGTCAAACGTGCGGATGCTGTCGATCTCGTCGTCAAACAAATCAACCCGGTACGGCACCAGCGAGCCCATCGGAAACAAGTCAATCAAGCCGCCGCGTACCGCATATTCACCGGGGCTGACGACCTGCGTGACGTGGCTGTAGCCTGCCAGCGTGAGTTGGGCCTTCAGTTTGGCTTCATCCAGCTTTTGCTTGACCTTGAACTCAAAGGTGTAGCCCGCGAGAAAGGAGGGCGGCGCCAGGCGGTACAGCGCGGTGGTGGCGGGCACGATGATCACATCAGCGCCTGAGTCTTTGTTGCGCTGCTGAATGCGCCAAAGCGTGGCCAAACGCTCGCTGATCAGGTCTTGATGTGGGGAGAAGGTGTCATAAGGCAAGGTTTCCCAGTCGGGGAACAGCGCGCAACGCAAGTCGGGTGCAAAAAACGCCAGCTCCTGCAACAGGCGCTGCGCGGTTGTGGCGTCTGATGTAAAGATGGCTGTGAGCTTGCCGGCTGCTTTTTCTCTTAAGCCGAGTTGGCCGACCAATAGCGCGTCGGCAGAACCAACGGGGAGGGGCAGGGTGAAGCGTTTGCCGGGGTTGAGTTTGGGTAGTTCCATCGGATCCACAAATAACAATACCCCCCGGCGTTACGGCGGGGGGTAAAAAATTGACCCTTACTTTACTTGTGTACTTCCTGATTTGCTGACAGAAGGGCTATGTCTTGTTCTTCATGGTCAATCCCATGATTCAACTTACAGATAGGCTATCGCTCATATTTCGATGCTAGCTTCGAGGCCTGTAACTGGCGAGTTCTTCGCGCATAACCATCGGTGGTATGCCTGGCATTGTGCCGAGATCGCACTCGACTTTTACTGGCCTTGGTACTTTGGCCGAAATCCAACTTGTGCAGAGCGTTGGCACGTTGCTGCTTAAGTACGTTGTCGTTTGCACTCTAAAAGTATCAAATGTGCCTGCGGGAACAGTTATCCTTTCCCTGGCGACGATTTGCCCTTCGCCTGTGACAGGAATGTTACGAGTAAAGATACCCCCCCGTGCCACGTAAGCAACACGCCACCTCTGCCCAGGCTGCAAGACGCCGGCGGGAATGTATGGCTGTGCTGGCTCGTAACGCGACGTTGAATTGCCGAGAGAGGCCCCGTCTGGGGTGAAGTAAAGCTCGAAGGTCGCGGCTGAGTTACCAACCCTGATCTGTACTTGCACCGTAACTTCGCGCTCCGAAACCTGGGACACCGTGTATTTGTCTTCTACCGCTTCTGTATAGGGCTGTCCGCGGACGGCATCGGACCGGAATACAGAAAGTGTGTCCCCCAAGCGGTAGGTAGCCGGGACGAAGGAAAATTCCTTTTCACCGACATCGGCCATACCCTGTACGGTCATTGACGGCCTGCTCAACAGGTTCAGGCGTGCATGCACGGCTTCTGTAATGGTGCCGCTAGGATACTTTTGCAGGAAAGCGTAAAAGTCGTCGGGATTGCTACTGTCTTTGATACGGTCCCAATCCTGTTTTTCTTGAATAAACTGCGTCCGCATTTCCACCGGCGTGGGCTTTTGCAGCGCCACAATCCGCCCATCATTGAACTGAAAATCGTCCTCTAGGCTGGTTGATTCCCACGGAATCTGCCTGCCCCCGGAAGCTTTGCGCACAGCAAACCTCACCCGCTTGAAAACATCTTCAATTCGCGCCTGCGGTTTCTTAAGTTCTTGCAACAGGTATTGCGTGTAAAGGCCGTTGCCAGACTTCACGTCGCCATCTTCAGCCACGTTGCCAGGCGCTGTGGCATAGGCCAGAAAAGTCCCACTGGGGGCATCCAGCGGTGCCAGGCCTTTGCCAGTAGTGATGCCGCCAAAAGGGTTGTCACGGCAGGCATCCAGAACAATGATATTCATGCGGTTGCCAGCGGTTTTAAAGGCGTCAATCACGCTGCTCACATCTACTGTTTGTAAAGCAACGTCGGCTGATTTGCCCATTTTTGCATCAACTGGCACCATGAAGTTGCGGGCATCAACCTGCAAACCGTGGCCAGCGTAGTAGAGCATGCCAATACCTTGCTTGCCCTTGAGCGAGTCCCGCACCTTGCCAACGGCCTCAGCCATCTGGGTTTTACTGCCATCGCGCAGCTCGACCACAGTAAAACCCAGCCCGCGCAGCGTGTCGCTCATGGCTTTAGCGTCGTTTGAAGGGTTCAGCAAAGCCGGGGCGCTGGCATAAGCTGAGTTGCCAATGACCAGCGCGACACGAATGTCGCCGGGTGCCTGAGCCACAGCAGAAAAGGATGAAATTGCCACCATGGCAAATGCAGTTTTAACGGCGGCAAGTTGTTTTTTCATGAGATTTATCTTACAGCGACGCAACCAGATGCAACACAGTAGGCAAACTGCGCTAAAAGTCCTTCAGCCTAAAATCATCTAAAACATGACATCAACAGAACAAAAAACACGCTTTTACGCGCTCATACCGTGTGCGGGCAGCGGCAGCAGAGCTACCGCTGCTGGCTTTGGGCAATGCCCCAAGCAGTACCAGCTGGTGGCTGAAAAACCGATGGTTTTGCACACGCTGGCTGCTTTTGCTGCGGTAACAAACATCAGCAGTACATGGCTGGTGGTTGCGCCCGGCGATGGTTTTTTTGAGTCAAACCCCCAGCCTCACGTTGTTGTGGCTGACTGTGGTGGTGCCAGCCGTGCGGCCAGTGTGCGGGGCGGACTGCAAGCGCTGCTGGCGCAAACAGCCCAAGCTGATGACTGGGTGCTGGTTCACGATGCAGCGCGCTGTCTCATCACACCCGCGCAAATCACCGCGCTGATGACCGCTTGCCAAAACGATGCGGTGGGCGGTTTGTTGGCGCTGCCGTTGCCAGACACGCTGAAAAGCAGCTTGGATGGCAGGGTTGCGGCGACTCTCCCACGCGCTGACAAGTGGCTGGCGCAAACGCCGCAGATGTTCCGAATTGGCGCGCTTTTGGCCGCTTTGCAGGCGGCGGGTGATGCAGTGACGGACGAATCCAGTGCCATAGAAGCGCAAGGTTTGCAGCCGTTACTGGTCAAAGGCAGCGCGCAGAATTTCAAGGTCACCTACCCGCAAGACTTTGCTTTGGCAGAAGCGATTCTGCAAAGCCGAATGAAAGCAATCAATGAGCCATGAATTACCGAATTTCCGCATAGGAGAAGGCTGGGACTGCCATGCCCTCGTACCTGGCCGCAAGCTGATCATTGGCGGGGTTGAGATACCCCACAGCACCGGTTTGCTGGGCCATTCTGATGCTGATGTGCTGCTGCACGCCATCATCGACGCGTTGCTTGGTGCTGCCGGGCTGGGCGATATTGGCAGCCACTTTTCAGACACCGACGTTAAGTTCAAAGGCGCGGACTCCATGCTGCTGCTGGTTGAAGCGGCTGCCTTGGTATCAGCCAAAGGTTACAAAATCGGCAATATCGACAGCACTGTGATTGCCCAGTCCCCCAAGCTGGCCACTTACATCCCGGCGATGCGGCAGCGGATTGCTGATGCGCTCGGGTTGGACGTAAACCGCGTGAATGTCAAAGCCAAAACGGCCGAGAAGCTGGGCCCTGTCGGTCAGGGGTTGAGCATGGAGGCGCGTGCGGTAGTACTATTATTTTAATAGCTGCTTGCGCCCGTATTCATTGGCTAAAAGCCTTGTTTTATGCCTGAAAACGGCTTTTTTTAGCTCGTTTGGGTGTCTGGTGACCAAAACAGGTCAATACACCAGCCGTTCGGGCCGTATCTCTTGCAAGATCGTGGTGGAAATCTCTTCAATCGACTTGCTGGTGGTGGACAACCAGCGGATGCCCTCGCGGCGCATCATGGCCTCGGCCTCGTGGATTTCATGGCGGCAATTGACCAGGCTGGCGTAGTTAGAGTTGGGTCTGCGTTCGTTTCGTATTTGCGCCAGCCGCTCCGGGGCAATCGTCAGACCAAAGATTTTTTTACGATGCGGTACTAAAGCTGGGGGTAGCTGGCGCCGCTCAAAATCTTCGGGAATCAATGGGTAGTTGGATGCTTTCAGGCCATATTGCATGGCCAGATAAAGCGATGTTGGCGTTTTGCCGCTGCGGCTGACGCCGACCAGAATAACGTCTGAGCCCGCCAGGTCTTTGTTGCTTTGGCCGTCGTCATGGGCCAGCGAGAAGTTGATGGCTTCAATTCGGTCGTCATAGGCTTTGCTTTTGGATGCATCAGAAAACCGCCCGACTCGGTGGTTGGATTTCAGGCCCAACTCACCTTCTAGCGGGGCGACAAACATGCCGAACATGTCGAGCAACATGCCATGGCAATGGGTTTTGATGACACCCAAGACCTCCATGTTCACGAGCGTGGTGAAAACGATGGGGCGTTTGCCCTCGGTTTCTCCCGTATGGTTAATCTGCCTCACGGCTTGGTGAGCCTTGTCTACGCTGTCAATAAACGGCAGGCGGACGTGGCGTGGCGTCATCTCGAACTGGGCCAGAATCGCGTTGCCAAAGGTTTCGGCAGTGATACCGGTGCCGTCAGAGATGAAAAATACGGTGCGATTGGGCATGTTGGCCTACAGGGGAGTTCAGGTAAGTGACAGGTCTGATGCATGGCGCCGGTTGGCTGCGCCCTACAATCGATACCAATTATCTCGATTCTCGGCAACATGCTTCGCTCCGACCATAAAACACAACGACACGGTTTCACAGCGCCCCTGTTCGCCCCCCGGTTTTTAAACCTCCCGGAGTATTTCCATGTCCAACCTTTTTGCACAGGACGCATTAGTCGTACCCTTTGAACACCTGAGAATGAGCGATGTCGAGGCCGTAGGCGGCAAAAACGCCAGCCTCGGCGAGATGATCTCGCAATTGCCCACTGGCCCCAGTGGCGTTCGGGTTCCGACCGGCTTTGCCACGACAGCGCATGCCTTTCGCCTGTTTTTGGCCCATGCAGGCCTAGACAACAAGATCAACGCCGTACTGGACGCCCTGGATACTGACGATGTACGGGCTCTGGCAGTGGCGGGCAGTCAAATACGGGCGCTGGTTGAAGCGCAGCCTTTCCCGGCTGATTTTGAACAAGCTGTGCGCGAGAGTTTTGCCACGCTCAGTGCTGGCAATATGCATGCGAGTTTTGCGGTTCGCTCTTCTGCCACGGCTGAAGACTTGCCCGACGCATCCTTTGCCGGCCAACAAGAAACCTTTTTGAACGTGGTTGGCATCGACGATGTGCTGCACAAAATGAAAGAAGTGTTTGCGTCGCTTTATAACGATCGGGCTATCAGCTACCGCGTCCATCAGGGTTTTGCCCATGCGGACGTGGCGCTGTCGGCCGGCGTTCAGCGCATGGTGCGCAGCGACTTGGGGGCAGCGGGGGTAATGTTCACCATCGACACTGAAAGCGGTTTTGAAGACGTGGTGTTCATCACGTCAAGCTACGGCCTGGGTGAAACAGTGGTGCAGGGCGCTGTAAATCCGGACGAGTTTTATGTGCACAAACCCATGCTCAAGGCAGGCAAACGCGCTGTTATTCGCCGTAATCTTGGCTCAAAGCTCTTGCAGATGGAATTTACCAGCGCAGAGGAGAAAAAAGCGGGTGGCAAGCTGGTCAAAACCACGGATGTACCCACAGAGTTGCGCAACCGTTATTCATTGTCGGATGCTGACGTGGAGCAATTGGCCAAATACGCCCTGGTCATTGAAACCCACTACGGCCGACCTATGGACATTGAGTGGGGCAAAGACGGCACAGACGGCTTGCTTTACATCCTGCAAGCCCGTCCTGAAACCGTTAAAAGCCAGGCCAAAGGCAAAGCCGAGTTACGTTACAAATTGAAGGCGAATCAGGCCAAGGGCGCGTTGCTGGCAGAAGGCCGCGCGATTGGCCAAAAGATCGGTACCGGCCCAGTGCGCATCGTGCACGACATCAAGGACATGGACCAGGTGCAGGCCGGCGATGTGCTGGTCACGGACATGACCGACCCGAACTGGGAGCCGGTGATGAAGCGCGCCAGCGCTATTGTTACCAACCGCGGTGGCCGCACCTGCCACGCGGCCATCATTGCTCGCGAGCTGGGTATTCCGGCTGTGGTGGGTTGTGGGAACGCCACCGAGATGCTCAAAGACGGCATGCTGGTCACGGTGAGCTGCGCCGAGGGTGATACCGGCAACATTTACGACGGTTTGCTGGAAACCGAAGTCACCGAAGTGCAGCGCGGCGAGATGCCGCCTATCGACATCAAAATCATGATGAACGTGGGCAACCCGCAACTGGCGTTTGACTTTTGCCAAATTCCGAACCAGGGCGTGGGCTTGGCGCGGCTGGAGTTCATCATCAACAACAACATTGGCGTTCACCCGAAAGCTATTTTGGACTACCCCAATATTGATGCGGATTTAAAGCAAGCGGTTGAAAGCGTGGCCAGGGGTCATGCTTCACCACGGGCTTTTTATGTTGACAAGGTGGCCGAAGGCATTGCCACGATTGCAGCCGCCTTTTGGCCCAAGTCGGTCATTGTCCGGTTGTCAGATTTCAAATCCAATGAGTACCGCAAGCTGATTGGTGGCTCACGCTACGAGCCAGAAGAAGAAAACCCAATGCTCGGCTTTCGCGGCGCGGCGCGCTACATCAGCGAAGACTTCCGCGAAGCGTTTGCCATGGAATGCGAAGCCCTCAAGAGAGTGCGCAACGATATGGGTTTAACCAATGTCGAGGTCATGGTGCCCTTTGTTCGCACCTTGGGTCAGGCGGCAAAGGTGACTGAGCTGTTGGCGCAGCATGGTTTGAAGCGCGGTCAAGACGGTTTGCGAGTGATCATGATGTGCGAAGTGCCGAGCAACGCGGTGCTGGCCGACCAGTTTCTTGAATACTTCGACGGCTTTTCGATTGGCTCCAACGATCTGACCCAGCTGACCTTGGGGCTTGACCGTGATTCGGGCTTGGAGATTTTGGCGCATGACTTTGACGAGCGTGACCCGGCGGTCAAAGCGCTGCTGGCGATGGCCATATCTGCCTGCAAGCGCCAGGGAAAATATGTCGGTATTTGCGGCCAGGGCCCCAGCGACCATCCGGACCTGGCCCAGTGGCTCAAGGAGCAGGGTATTGGTTCGATTTCGTTAAACCCTGATACCGTGATTGCGACCTGGAAGCAGTTGGCAAACTAGACCGTTTTAGTGGCCGGGGGAAACCCGGCTGACTTTGGTATGCGTTGGCGCGACAATCAGCATCCATGCAGCGCGCTGAAGAATCCGGTCGAAACAGGCCTATAAATCAAAACTTTGTCATCGCTTTGATGCGCAAGGTCTGACATGGCGGGCTTTTTCGGTACTCGGGATGGCGTCCGGTTAAGCGCAGCCCAGTTCAAAGCGCAGCTCAAGCGCTTTTACAGCCTGTACACCGTTGGGCTGTTGTTGTTTGTCGGCGCTTTAGCTATCGCCGAGCGCATGGGTTTGCCGCGCGTGTGGATCGGCTCGATTTTCCTGCTCGCCACTATTGCTCTGTATGCCGGCATTGGCATCATGAGCCGCACCACTGAAGCGTCTGAATACTATGTGGCCGGCAGGCGAGTCCCCGCCTTTTACAACGGCATGGCCACTGGCGCCGACTGGATGTCGGCTGCGTCTTTCATCGGTCTGGCAGGCACGCTTTACCTGACGGGCTATAACGGCCTGGCTTTTATCATGGGCTGGACAGGTGGCTACTGCTTGGTGGCACTGGTGCTGGCACCTTACCTGCGCAAATTTGGGCAATTCACCATTCCTGATTTTTTGGGCGAGCGCTATGGTGGCAAATTGCCGCGTTTGATTGGCGTTGTTGCAGCTATTTTGTGTTCGTTCACGTACCTGGTCGCGCAGATCTACGGCGTAGGGCTGATCACGTCTTACCTGACCGGTATTGCCTTTGAATTGGGTATTTTTCTAGGCTTGGGCGGTATTTTGGTGTGCTCGTTTCTGGGCGGCATGCGCGCCGTGACCTGGACGCAAGTGGCTCAGTACATCATTTTGGTGCTGGCTTACTTGATACCCGTGGTGTGGTTGTCGGTCAAGCAAACCGGCGTGCCCGTGCCCCAATTGGTCTATGGCTATCAGCTTGAAAAAGTGACTGCCAAAGAAAAAGAACTCACGCTTGATGCCAAAGAGCAGCAGGTACGAGCCGTCTATCAGCAGCGCTCAGATGCGCTGGTTGACAAACTCAAGCACCCCGCCGAGTCGCTGGCTACAGACAAACGCATCGCCCACCAAAAGGTGGACGGGCTCAAATCAGGCAACGGTTCGGTGATAGAGATTTCTCAGGCGGGCAGAGCCTTGGCGGCTCTGCCCAAAGACGAAGCCGCTGCCAGCAAAGCCTACCTGGCTGCCAAGGCTGTAGCTGACGCCAAGAGTCTGCCGCTGGGCGGTATGCTGCCGCACGCCCAGCAGTTTGCGGGTAATCCCAAGGGCACACCGAAAGAGCAATTGCTCTACGACGTGTCGCGGCGTAACTTTTTGGCGCTGGTGTTCTGCCTGATGATTGGCACCGCCGCCTTGCCGCATATCCTGAGCCGTTACTACACCGTCCCTAGCGTTAGGCAGGCGCGGCAATCTGTCACTTGGTCGCTGCTTTTTATTGCGTTGCTGTATTTCACTGCACCTGCGCTGGCGGTGCTGGTCAAGTACGAAATATTTACCCACCTCGTGGGTACGCCGTTTGACCAGTTGCCGGCTTGGGTGACCGCTTGGAGCAAGGTTGACCCGTCCCTGCTGTCGGTTGTTGATATCAACAAGGACAAGATTTTGCAACTTGGCGAGCTGACGATTGGCGGTGATGTGGTGGTGCTGCTCACACCCGAACTGGCGGGTTTGCCTTATGTTGTTTCAGCTCTTGTGGCGGCGGGCGGGCTGGCCGCAGCACTGTCTACGGCTGATGGCCTGCTATTGACGATTGCCAACTCGCTCGGTCACGATTTATATTTCAAAATGATCGACCCCAACGCATCTACCGTTAGTCGGGTGACGGTGTCTAAAATTTTGTTGTTGGTCGTCGCCTTGCTGGCGGCCTATATTGCCGCGCAAAAACCCGCTGATATTTTGTTTTTGGTGTCGGCCGCGTTCTCCTTTGCCGCTGCGTCATTTTTCCCGGCGCTCAGTTTGGGTATTTTCTGGAAACGCGCAACAGGCGCGGCGGCATCACTGGGCATGTTGTCTGGACTTTGCGTGACTTTTTACTACATGCTGGCCAACCAGACCTGGCTGCGCAATGCATTTGGCATTACCTCGCCAGTTCAGTTGTGGTGGGGCATAGAGCCTATTTCCGCTGGTCTTTTTGGCGTGCCGGTAGGCTTTGCGGTCATTATTTTGGTCAGCCTGTTCACGCAGCGCCCCAGCGAGCAAAGCCTGGCGCTGGTAGATCACATTCGGTACCCTGACGTAAAAAAGCTATAATATTCGGCTTACCTTGCTGCACCCGTCTTGACGCCGGGGCAGCTTTAATCAACCCAAAAGGAGTCTTATGCGTCACTACGAGATCGTCTTGCTGATCCATCCGGATCAAAGCGAGCAAGTCCCAGCCATGCTGGAACGTTACAAGGGCATGATTGTTGCCGGCGGTGGCATTGTTCACCGCGTTGAAGATTGGGGCCGTCGCCAGCTCATTTATCTGATCCAAAAACTCGGTAAAGCCCACTACCTTTGCATCAACATTGAAGCATCACAAGCCGTGATGGATGAAATTGAGCATGCGTTCAAGTTCAACGATGCTGTATTGCGCCACCTGACCGTGGTCAAGAAGAAAGCCGAAACCGGCCCATCCTTGATGATGCGCAACGTCGAGCGCGAAGAAGCCCGCAAGACCCAACAAGCTGAATACGCTGGTAACGACCGTTAATAACCAAAGATTCATTGAACCAGGTCAATACTGTCGATAATTTTGTCAAGCTAGCAGCACGTATCGCAGAGGCAAGCCCCCTACGCTACACGCCAGCCGGAATCCCCGCCCTCAACCTTGTTCTCGAACACGAGTCCGAGATCCAAGAAGCAGGTGTTACGAGACAAGTCAAATTGACAGTCAGAGCAGTCGCTTTTGGCGCACTGGCTGAAGTTTCAGCCAAAGCCGAGTTAGGCAAGCTCCAGTTGTTTACCGGTTTTTTGATCAACGCACGTACCAGTAAAAGCCTCGTCTTTCACATTCAAGACATTCAACCCATTTAAGGAGTCCATCATGCCCGGACCAAAACGTTTCAACAAAGACAAGCGCCCCAAGCGCAACACACAATCCCTGCTGTTTAAGCGCAAGCGCTTTTGCCGCTTTACCGCTGCTGGCGTCGAAGAAATCGACTACAAAGACATCGACACTCTGCGTGACTTTGTGGCTGAAAACGGCAAGATCATCCCCGCTCGCCTGACCGGCACGCGCGCGATCTTCCAGCGCCAGATCAATACCGCTGTCAAACGTGCACGCTTTTTGGCCATGCTGCCATACAGCGACCAGCACAAAAGCCTGTAAGGAGTAACGAGATCATGCAAATTATTTTGTTAGACAAAGTCGTTAACCTCGGCACCCTGGGCGAAGTCGTCAAAGTCAAAGACGGTTACGCACGCAACTTTTTGATCCCGTCAGGCCGCGCACGTCGCGCTACAGCCAGCAACAAGGCCGAGTTTGAAGCCAAGCGCGTCGAACTTGAGAAAGCGGCGGCTGCCAAGCTTGCTGAGTCACAAGCACAGGGCGCCAAGCTGGGCGGCACCACCATCAAGCTGACGCAAAAAGCTGGCGTTGATGGTCGTTTGTTCGGCTCAGTGACCAACCACGACATTTCTGCCGAGCTGACCAAGCAAGGCTTTGCAGTCGCCAAGTCACAAATCCGCATGCCTGTTGGCCCGCTGAAAACCACGGGCGACCATTCGGTCAGCGTGGCACTGCACACCGACGTGCTGGTTGACATTACCGTCACCGTCTACGGCGAAACTGCGTAAGCTTTTCCTGCCGTTAAAAAAGCCGCTCAGTTGGGCGGCTTTTTTTATGGCTTTTTACGATTGTCTGATGGTTTTTTGCGTTGACCCGCAAATATTTACCCACAGCATCCAGCCTGAATTACACCGCATTTCAAATGCTTACCCACAGCCTTATCCACAGCGGTTTGCCTTGATCGGGTTTACTATTTAGCATCATTTCAGGAAACCCATGTCCGCCGTACTTTCAGTCTTCGACCAGCCAGGCTATAGCCCCGACCGCCAAATCGCCCAACTGCGGATCCCGCCGCATTCCATAGAGGGGGAGTCCAGCGTGCTGGGCGGCTTGCTACTAGACAACGCCGCCTGGGACCGTGTGGGCGACTTGCTGACTGACCAAGACTTTTACCGCAGCGAGCACAAGCTGATTTACGCCGCTGTGGGGGCGCTGATCAACGCCACCAAGCCAGCCGACGTCATCACCGTCTATGAGCACCTGCAAAACCAGGGCAAGGCCGACGAAGTAGGGGGCTTGAGCTACCTCAATTCACTGGCGCAGTACGTGCCCAGCGCGGCCAACATTCGGCGCTATGCAGAGATCGTGCGCGAGCGCTCCATCTTGCGCAAGCTGGTTGCCGCCAGCGACGAAATATCGACCAACGCCTTCAGCCCGCAAGGCAAAGACATCGCCACCATCCTTGACGAAGCCGAGCAAAAGATCTTCAAAATCGGCGAGCAGGGCTCCCGCATGAAAGAAGGGTTTCAGAGCATGGACACGCTGGTCGTCAGCCTGCTCGACCGCGTGACCGAGATGAGCGAGAACCCCAACGACGTGACGGGTGTGCCTACTGGCTTTTACGACCTAGACCGCATGACGTCTGGCTTTCAGGCCGGTGACTTGGTGATTTTGGCGGCTAGACCGAGTATGGGAAAAACCGCATTGGCCATCAACATCGCAGAACACGTCGCGCTAAATGAAGGCCTGCCTGTGGCCGTGTTCTCGATGGAGATGGGCGCGTCGCAACTGGCGGTGCGTATCGTTGGCTCCATCGGCCGCATTGACCAAACCCATTTGCGCACCGGCGCATTGACTGATGAAGAGTGGCCGCGCCTGACCGAAGCGATTGAAAAGCTGCGCAACATCTCGCTGCACATCGACGAAACCCCCGGCCTGACGGTTAGCGAGCTGCGCGCCAATGCCCGCCGCTTAGCCAAGCAATGCGGCAAGCTGGGGTTGATCGTGGTCGATTATTTACAACTCATGAGCGTGTCCAGCAGCATGAGCGAAGAAAACCGCGCCACCGCCGTGGGTGAAATATCGCGGGGATTGAAGATGCTGGCCAAAGAGCTGCAATGCCCCGTGATAGCCCTGTCGCAGCTCAGCCGGGGCGTAGAAAGCCGCACCGACAAACGCCCCATGATGAGCGACCTGCGCGAGTCCGGCGCGATTGAGCAAGACGCCGACATCATCATGTTCATCTACCGCGACGAGTACTACACCAAAGAGGCCTGCAAAGAACCCGGCGTGGCCGAAGTCATCATCAGCAAGCAGCGTAACGGGCCCACAGGCACCGTCAAGCTGGCGTTTATCAACCGCATCACCAAGTTTGAAAGCCTGGCTCACGGCAGTCATGGCAGTGGGGGCGGAGATTTTTAAGCTGCACCACCGCCCCACAAAGTCAGGGAACCGTTGATGGAGCTGAATTTAGAGACCGTCACCGGCCCGCCAAGGCCTGCCGCTACCGTCATCATGCTGCGCGATAGCGTAGATAGCGTGAACGGCTTAAACGGGCTTGAAGTGTTCCTCGTCAAGCGGCACATCAAGTCCAACGTGCTGGGCGGTGCTTTCGTTTTCCCCGGGGGCAAAGTAGACAAGCTTGATGCAGAGCTTGATACAGCTTTGCATATTGACCAGCGCCTGCTTGACCTGCACACCGCGCTGAACGAGCCCGACATAGACCACGCCACCGCAGCAGGCTTGTACATTGCTGCCGTACGAGAGGTGTTTGAAGAATCGGGCATTTTGTTTGCCGAAGGCGCAGGCCTTGCGCATGCCAGCCGCGCCACCGCCCTGCTGCGTCAAGGCAAGGCATTTGCAGCCGTGCTGGCGGACATGAACCTTCGCCTGCAAACCAGCAGCCTGGCGCCGTGGTCAAGGTGGATCACCCCTGAGGCGCCATCAGTCATGAACAAGCGCTTTGACACGCGCTTTTTTGTTGCCGCCGTGCCCGCGGGTCAGGTTGCGGTGCATGACAACTTTGAAGCCACTGAAAGCGTCTGGCTGAAACCACGTACCGCGCTTGAACAACACCGCGACGGGCTGATCGAGATGGCCCCACCGCAAATCATGACGCTGGCACACCTCTCAAGGTTTGAAGACGTGCAGGCAGCGATGGCCTTTGCCAGAAGCCGCGTGCCCCCCGTCATCCAGCCGCACGCCCTAGACATTGACGGCACCCGCGTGATTTGCTACCCCGGTGATGAACAGCATTCAGTCAAGGAGAAAGCGATGCCTGGGCCGACGCGGTTGCGGTATCGGAACAAGCTGTTTGAGCCGGTTGAAGGGTTTGAGGCTTTGTTTGATCTTGCTGTCGAAAAACGAACCCTTGAATGATTGTTCAAATTCAGAGAATAAATACAAACATGACTGAGTCAACACCACCAAACGGGGTGACAAATCCATGGGTACGGTCAATCTCGCGTATCTCAACCGCATCACTAAGTTTGAGAGATTGGCGCATTGGGGTGGGGGCGGGGATTTTTAAAATTGCTACTAGGGTGATAAAATAATTGCTACTATTCATTAGAAAAGGTAGCAATCATGCATTTAAGCCAAAAAATCTCCGTGTCGCTCGACCTCGGCATTTTAAATTTTATTGACCGTTACGCCGCTGACCACGCGGCTAAAGGCAGATCCGCAGTAGTGGCGAAAGCATTGTATTTGTTGCAAACGACTGAGCAAGAAAACTATTTGGCAGAGGCCTATGCGCAAAGCGCCGCCCAAGACAAGCAAATAGCCGCAGAGTTTGAGGCCACGCTTGCCGATGGCCTGGTCAATGTGCAGAACGCAACTGAAGGCACAAATGCAGCGTGGTGACGTGTACTACGCCAATTTAGACCCCAGCCAAGGAGCAGAAACGCAAAAAACCCGGCCCATAGTCATCGTTAGTAACAACGCAGCTAACCGCACAAATGCCTTGGTCACCGTACTTCCCATCACATCAAATGTGACGCGCATTTACCCGTTTGAAGTCAAACTACCAGCCAAAGACACGGGGTTGGGTAAAGACAGTAAGGCTATGGCGCAGCAAGTACGCACGCTAGATAAAGGACGACTTGGCTTGCATACTGCGGGCAAAGTACCGGCCGAACTAATGTCGAAAATTGATGCGGCGCTTCGACTGCATTTGGCGTTGTAGCTGAGTCTTTTTGATGTTCTGTACTTGTAAAACACAATGACCAATATCAGAGCCATCGACATGCCACTACTCGACGATTTGTTCGAGATGCGTAGCGGCTGGGTGCTTAACTTTAGTGATCGAACTTTCGCACAGTTTTTTGCTGAAGAACTGAACGTAGATATCAATGATTTAACGTATTCAAAAAATGGTACGTCCAAGGGGAAGCGCCTCAAATGCTTTCTTCAAACTGTAGACAAGAACTCAGTCGTTAAAACACTGCACGCACTTTGGGAGTACCGTGAAGTTTTACGCAAACGTGATGGGAAAACTGAGGAAATAGAAAACGCTTACGGCCAATTGCTCACGTTAATTGCCAGGCTTGAGAGAAAACAAGGTACTCCACCTACTCAGGATTCGAACAAACCAATACCCGCATTTGATAAACCCAAGCTTCACGAACTGCGAGCAAATCTACTGGCACTCTCAAACCTTTCGCCACAGCAACGGGGATACGCTTTTGAAGCTTTTTTGAAGCAACTTTTCGATGTTTACGGGCTGAATCCGCGTGATCCATTTCGGATTCGTGGAGAGCAAATTGATGGTAGCTTTCAACTTGCAAGTGAAACCTATCTCGTTGAAGCAAAGTGGCAAGGGCTGCAAACTGGTGTGGCTGATCTTCATATTTTTCATGGAAAAATTGAACAAAAAGCTGCTTGGACGCGTGGCCTGTTCATTAGCAATAGTGGCTTCACGCCTGAAGGGCTTGCAGCTTTTGGAAGAGGAAAGCGTGTTATTTGCATGGATGGCAGTGACTTGTATGAGACCCTGCATCGCGAACTCCCGCTGGACAAGGTGCTTGACCTAAAAGTCAGACGTGCTGCTGAAACCGGGTTTCCATTTGTTTCGGTTCGCGATCTCTTTCCATGAAATAAGTAGCCATTAGCTGCTGAGCGTGTCGTTGAGGTGTAGGCCGAAGTATCCTAGAAGTCGTTATATTTTTAATGCTACGAAATAAATAGCTGCTCGCGCAAATAAACAGGGCGCTAAACGCTTAAATGACACCTGAAAAGTCCTTATTTTTAGCAAGTCCAGCCAATTTAAGAGCCAAAACTAGTATCGGAAGGTATTTGGGAGCCAAAATAAACAGTGTTTTAGCCCTCTAGCCCAATGAATACATGCGCAATCAGCTCCTAATTTAGTAGTGACTAATGTCAAGCTGCCCGCAGCTCCTCACGAATCACCTGCCGAACCACCTCCCGCAAATCGTCTTTGGCAGTATCGGCCTGCAAGCCGCGCCGCAACGTCTCGTTGATCAACGTTTGGTAGCCTCGCCCGCCAGCACGCGCCTTGTAAGCCCGCACCACCGCGTCGTCCAGCATGATGGTGATGCGGTGCTTGCCCAGTTGCTGTGTCAGCGCATCGGCAAATTCAGGCTGGCTGACATCTTTCAGCCCCACCCGTAGCCGGGGCGTGCTGTTAGAGGTAGGAGAAGAATTGGCGTGTTTCATGGTTTTCTGCCTCTCGCATGGAAATAATGTGAATCTCGTCGTCAGTCTCAGTATGGGTGATGACAACCACCATCACGCCCAGCAGCCCTGTGGTGTTAAAGCGTTGCTCACCTTGGTAGTCACGTTTGTCTTCAAGACGTTGACGTTGGGCCGTTGAAGACGCTTTGCCCATCCTCAAAGTCAAGCCCATGCTTTTTCAGATTGAGCTGTCGTTTCGATTCGTGCCAAGTAAAACGCATTTTACATACTATGCATATAAATATGCAGATAATTTGAATCCGTGCGTGATCGTGCGTAGGTGCTGCATCTCAAGCTGCCTGCTTAAATAAGGCCAAATGAATCTCAACCGATTCAAACGGCACAAACACCAAGTCCTCTGGCGTGCGTTTGACCAGTTCGTGTTCTTCGAGCTTTCCGATGTCGGTATGCACATTCGAGTAATTGCGCGCCACAGCTTTTGCCAGTGCATAGACAGAGCTTGGGCCGCGCTTGCGCAGGGCCTCCAGCAGATCGATGCGGGCGGGTGTTAGCTCTGTAAAAAGCGCTTTGGCTGATTCAAAGCTCAGGTGGTAGTCTGCGCCGTAGGCTGGGTTTGCCTCAGCGGCTTTCAGCTGCTGGCGTGCAGCGCTAAAGACTGAGCCGCTTGGTGCTATTTCAATGATGGCTTTCATGGCTGAGCTCCAGGTTTCTACGTCGTGCTGAAAGTCGTTTCGTGTCTCTTTGACTCTGGCCATCAACGTCGCTTGCATTTATATTGCCTCTTAGCAATATATGGTGATCTTGCAATATGTTAATTCTAAATGCTATTGAATAAATAGCTGCTTGCGCTCATAAACAGCGCGAAAGAGGGCTATAAGATACCTAAAAAGGACCTATTTTTGCTAAATTTTGGCAGTTTGGGGTTCAAAGTGACCGACCAAACCCTCGTCAAAGGTCGAAATAACTCAATGGTTCAGCCAACCTTCGGCCCCCAAGCCACCGAAAGCCCGGCCGCCACAACCGCGATCACCGACGCCAGCAATGCCAACAACCCTGACAACTCGGTCTCGCGCTTTTGCACTTGCAGGGTGGATCCGAGGTTTTGGTACACGCTGCGCAGCTGTTCTGCGGTGCCTGCGTAGTGGTACTCACCGCCGGTGATGCGGGCGACTTCTTTTAAGGTGGGTTCGTCTAGCCGCAGGTAGATTGGCATGCCTTCTGGCATATCGACTGTCCCATCTACCGTGCCTAGGCCCACCACGTAGACGCGCACGCCCCGGTCGGCGGCCATTTGGGCGGCCTCAATCGTGTCTACGCCCATGGTGCGTCGGCCGTCGCTCAGCAAAATGATGGCGGCTGAGGTGTAGGAGCCGGGCAAAACAGGGGTAATTTTCTTGGGTGGCGGCTTGTCTTTGTCGTCTAGGCTGCGGCTTTGCGACTTGTTGGCATTGCTGACGCCTTCCAGGCTGATGCCGTGGTCTGGAAAAAGCTCAGACAAGCACAGCACGATGGCGCTGCCAATCGCTGTGCCCAACTGCATCTGAAAGCCGTTGATGGCGGCGACCAGTGGCTCCCGGCCAAGCGTGGCGGCCTGGGCCACCTGGCTGGTACCGGCAAACGTCACCAACCCGACCTCAATGCCTCTGGGCAGCTCAGCCAAAAAAAGCTTGGCAGCTTCTTGGGCGGCGGCTAGGCGGGTGGGCTTGACGTCGGACACGCGCATGCTGCGCGAGATGTCCATCGCCAGCATGATGGTTGATTTGGCTCCCGGCAGCGATATTTTTGCCACAGGGCGCGCAGCAGCAAACAAGAGCAGTGCGCAAGCCAGTCCCAAAAGGGCAGGCGGCAGATGCCGCTTCCAGCTGCGTCCTGCGGCAGCGCGAACCAACGCCACGTTGCTGAAAGTCAGTGGCGCGCGTTTGCGCCGCTTCAGCAGCCACATATAGGCTAGCGGCAGCAGCGGCAAAACAAGCAATAACCAGAGATTCAGGGGCGATTGAAAAAACATGGGCATGCAGCAAGAGGTTTTGGGCATGTTGCCCGGCGAACACGGTTTTAGCAACCCATACCCGACAAATAGGGGCAATAACCTGATGCCTGCTGGTCCTTAAAGAAGGTCAAAAAACCTATCATTTAGCCCCTTGGCCCAATAAATACGGGCGCAAGCAGCTACTGAATAAATAGCAAATTGCGCCGCTGGGTCGTCTCTACTGCGGGACCAAACCCGATGCCTTGACCAGATCAGCGTGCACCTTGATGTCTTGGGTGATGAGGCGTTTCAGCTCGTCGGGCGTGCTGGTGGCCACTTCAATACCGGACTCGAACAGTTTGGCTTTCATGTCAGCGTCCATGGCGGCCAGCACGGCTTTGTTCAGCTGGTCAATGATGGGCTGGGGCGTTTTGGCGGGAGCCAGCAGGCCTATCCAGGCAGACAGGTTGACGTCTGGCAGGCCGCTCTCGGCCATGGTGGGCACGTTGGGCAGCACGGGGGTGCGCTGCGGGCTCATCACGCCCAGCGCGGTGAACTTGCCTGACTTGATGTGCGGGAGCGCCTCTGGCATCACTGCAAACATCGCATCGACCGTACCGGCCAGCGCATCATTGACGGCCAAGGCGCCGCCCCGGTACGGCACATGCAGCAGTTTGGTCTGCGTGCGGGTTTCAAACATCATGCCAGCCAGGTGCTGCGGGCTGCCTTCCCCTGACGACGCAAAGGTGATGCTGCCGGGTGCGGCTTTGGCAGCGGCTAAAAATGCCGCTACCGTGGGGTACTTTTGCTTGTTGCTGACTACCAACACCATGTGCTGGTTGACCAGGCGGGCCACCGGGCTGAAGTCTGCCTCCGGGTCGTAGGGGAGGGTTTTAAAGACGCTTTTGTTGGTCGTTAGAAATGATGCTGGCGACACGGCTAGGGTATAGCCGTCTGGGGTGGCTTTGCTGACGGCGGGCATGCCGATTTGACCCGAGCCGCCAGCGCGGTTGTCTATGACAAAGGCCTGGCCCATGGCCGCATTGAGTTTTTGACCCAGCGTGCGGGCAATCATGTCCACGCTGCCCCCTGCTGGCAGCGCCACGATCACCTTGACGGGCCGGTCAGGGTAGGCGCCTTGGGCGAAAGCCGTAGCGGCGAACAGCAGGCCGGATGCCGCACATACTGCCAGAACGAGGGAGCGATGAATAAGCATGATGGACTTTCGGGTTTGACGTTGACTGATCTTTGGTGGGCAAAAGAAGCCGCGGCGGGCTGCCGCCTTTTGCGACAACCTTTGTAAAAGTACGCAAAACGTATGCCAACTGGGGCGGGTTGCGGATGCCTTTGATGTGGTTTTTTTGTAGATTCCAGCCTGTTTTGTACGGGTTTTTGAGGATGTTTTTGGCCTTTAGACTAATGAATACGGGCGCAAGCAGCTATTTAAAACGTAGCAACAAGAGCGGTGACTTGCGGCGGTAGACTGATGATGTCATTCCACGTTCCACCCGCTGAGCCTCACCTATGTCCACAACGCCCCCCGCAGCCAACCCATTCCCTGACCGCGCCGATGAGCCTTTCCCTGACCATCACAACGACCTGGCCGCCACGCTCAAATTTGCCTGGCAAATGCTGGGGCGGGGCGTGCAAGACCGACGTTCAGCGTTTCATACACCGGTATTGGCCACGCAGGGCGCAGATGGCCCCCAGGCCAGGGTGCTGGTGATGCGGGCGTTTGACATGGCCACCCGAACCTTGACCTTTCACACCGATACCCGCAGCGCCAAGTTGCTGGACTTAGCCGCTGACCCCCGGGTGGCGCTAACTTTTTACGATGCGGCGCGCAAGGTGCAGGTGCGCATCAACGGGACCTGCGCCGTGCATGCCGGTGATGCACTGAGTCATCAGCGCTGGTCAGCGTCGCGGCCTAGCTCTCTGCGCTGCTTTGCTGGTGCGCCGCCAGGGGCCCTGAGCCCAATGCCGACCAGTGGCCTGCCGGCAGACCTGGAAGGCCGCGAACCCGAATGGGCAGAGCTGGCCGGTGCCCAAGCGCACTTTGCGGTACTGAGCGTGGGCGTACGGCGGCTGGAATGGCTGCATCTGCACACCCGGGGGCAGCGGCGGGCGGCGTTTGATTGGACAGCTGATGACGGCATTGGCCAGATGCAGTGGCTGAATCCGTGATTCAGGCTAAAAATACAATGTTTTAGGGCTTTAGGCCAATCATCACGGGCGCAAGCAGCTATTGATTACATAGCACGATAAAAGATGCCAATGTGAGAGTGCGCAACACAGCGATGCCGCAGGTCAGTCACCTTAAAACAGCCCCGGATTGTTTTGAATCGCTTGGCTTGGTTCGCTTATAGCAGCTACTCGGTCAGCCGGGTAGGGCGTTAGCAGGTGTGCGATGTTGGCTGAATCGCTCGCTGAACCGTTCGACGAGTCAGCATTCAGCCAGGCGTCGTAGTCGCTTTCATTCAGGATCACCACCATGCGTTTTTCGTCTTGTGGTTTGTGCAGGTTCATCATCAGCGGATGGGCTGCTGCGTTGATGGTCAGCATGGTAAAACTCTGAACCAACTCGCCGCCGGGTGCTACCCAACTGTCCCACAGCCCGGCCAGGCCCATGGGCAGGCCGTCTGCGCGTTGCAGGCGGGTGGGCACATGGCGGCCACTGCGCCAGTCGGGCTCATACACCGCTTCGGCGGGCACGATGCAGCGCTGGCCTTGTGCCCAAGCGCCGCCAAAAGTGGGCGAAGTAGCTGCGCTTTCGGATCTGGCATTGAAGGCTGACAGTTTGGGGTTGATGGCCTTGGCTGATGCGGCAATCAGCCCCCAGCGGGCCATGATGGCCTGCCGCTGGTTTGAATGACTGACCACGACAGGCGCAGCGTAGGTGGGCCACATGTCGCCGCGCACCGCAACTGGCGGCGGCGCGGTGCGAAAGTGGCGTTCAAAACGCTCAAGTGCAGCTACTGCCTGGTAGTGTGAGCACATGGTGATTCAGGCGTGATTCAGGCTTAGGAGGCGTGCTGCTTTTCAAGCTGCTCCAGCACCTTAAAGCAGCCCCAAGCCCCCACAATGCCAAACAGCACCACGCCTAGGCCGTAGCCCGCCAGCACGCCCTTCATGCCGTAGAAGTGGCCGCCGACCCAAATGAAGGGCGCTACGCCCAGCGTGGCCCGGCCCCAGTTCAAAGCGGTTGAATACAGCGCAAAGCCCAGGTTGTTAAACGCCGCATTGGCGACAAACACGGCGCCGTTAAACACAAAGCTGGCCGCTACAAAATGGCAGAAAAACAAAATCACCGTACGGCCTTCGCCGGTGGCGCCAAACACGTCAGCGATCACGCCGCTCAGCAGCGCCATCAGCAGCCACACCACCAGCACGTACACCACCACAAACTTCAGGCTGTCAGACATGGTGGAGCGCAGCCGGTCATAGCGGCCCGCGCCCAGGTTTTGCCCCAAGATAGGCCCCACCGCGCTAGACAAACCGTAGAGCGCTGCAAATGCCACTGGAATAATCCGCCCCACAATTGCCCAGCCCGCCACGGCACTGTCGCCAAATGGCGCGATGGCGGCTGTGACAAAAGCGTTGCCAACGGGGGTAGCGACCTGCGTTAACACCGACGGCACGCCAATCGCAAAAAACGGTTGGGTTGTTTCAAGCAGCAAACCTGCGCTGGGCCGCGCCAGCAACTTGTGGATGCGCAGCAGGCCATACAGCCCGACGCACACCATCACGACACGCGCCAGGCCGGTGGCTAGCGCCGCGCCGTCCAAGCCCCAGCCAAAGCCGAATATAAAAAGCGGGTCCAGTACCGCCACCGCGAAAGCGGCACTGAGCGTGACATACATGGCCCGCCTACCGTCGCCCAGCGCCCGCAGCAGCGCGTTCATGCACATACCGGCCCCCAGCAGCGGCATGGACGGCAGCACCCAGCCGCAAAAGCGCAGCGCCAATTCGGCCGTCACGCCGGTTGCACCCAACGCTTTAAGCAAACTGCCCAAAAAGGGGTAAAGCAACAACGCCCCCAGCACCATGCTGCCCACCATCAACACCAGCGATGCGCCGGCCAGGTGCTTGGCTTTTTCGCGGTCACCCCGGCCCAGCGCACGGGAGACTAGCGCGCTGACGGCAATGGCCAAGCCAATCGACAACGACACCATGAAAAACAGCAGGGTGCCAGCGTAGCCCACCGCAGCGGCCAGCTCTTTTTGACCCAGCAAGGAGATGTACAAAAGGTTCAGCAAATCGACCGCAAACACAGCAATCAACCCGATCGAGCCGGCTGCGGTCATGTTTAAAACATGTTTGAGGGTTGAGCCGGTGACGAATTTGCCTTGAATCGGAGCGCTGGTGGTCATGAAGTGAAATCTGTAAAAGGCAAAGTAGCAGCGTGCATTTTCGCCTGCCGTGGTTATTTGTGCAGCGACAATCACCAGATGGCCACCATGCAACTTCAAAATATTCTTTTCTCTCAAGGCTTTGGCACGCGGCGCGTGTGCGCCGGGCTGGTGCAACAAGGCCTGGTAGCTGTTGCAGGCACGGTGGTGGACGACCCAGGCGCCGAATTTACCGCTGCTGGCCTGCTCTTCACCGTGCAAGGCGTTGACTGGCAGTATTTTGAGAAAGCCTATCTGATGCTGCACAAGCCGGCGGGCTACGAATGCTCGCAAAAGCCCAGCACCTACCCCAGCATTTACACCCTGCTACCCGCGCCGATTCGCAAACGCGGCGGCGGCGCTGCGGCTGGCGTGCAGGCCGTGGGGCGGCTAGACCAAGACACTACGGGTCTGCTGCTGCTGTCAGACGACGGCAAGTTCATTCACCGCATGAGCTCGCCCAAACACCATGTGCCCAAGGTGTATGAAGTAACCGCCAAGCACGCGGTAGACGACAAGCAGATCCAAAAACTGCTGAGCGGCGTGGTGCTAGACGACGACCCCAAATCCGTCAAAGCCGCGGCCTGCACGCAAACCGGGCCAAACCAGCTGAGCCTGACCCTGACCGAAGGCAAATACCACCAAGTCAAACGCATGATTGCAGCGGTGGGCAATCGGGTAGAGGGCGCTGATGGCACGGGCGGTTTGCACCGTTCGCGCATCGGCTCGCTTGATTTGCCTGACGATTTGAAAGCCGGGCAGTGGCGCTGGTTGACGGTTGATGATTTGGCGTTGATTTCGGGTTGAGCGGGCTTTTTGGTTGCTTTTGGGTTGCTTTTGGGTGGTTTTACCTCTAAAAAAGGTGGCAAATCGGCCTTCAGTTCAATAAATACGGGCGCAAGCAGCTCATTAATTTATAGCGAATGTGGTGTTATAAAATAAGGCATAATTCCATTACTTCGCAAGTTATCCGTGAAGTGAATGAAAGGACACCGCCATGACCACACTGACAGTTACCGCCCGCGGTCAAGTCACGTTTAGAAAAGACGTGCTGCAACATCTGGGCATCAAACCTGGGGAACAGATCGACTTTGACAAGTTGCCAGGCGGCGAATTGCGGCTTCGAGTCGCGCGGCCTGCGGGCAGCATCAAAGGCTTTATTGGCCTGTTCGCTGGCAGCACAAATAGAGTTCTTTCGATTGATGAAATGAATGACATTGCCGCCGCTGGTTGGGCTGGCGAGATACGAAGTAGCCAGTGAAGATCTCGGTTGATACGAATGTTCTGGCTCGTGCCGTTCTGCAAGACGACGCGGTGCAGGCGCGTGCAGCGGCCAAAATCTTGGAAGAAGCATCACTGATTGCTGTGTCCCTGCCGTGCTTGTGCGAACTTGCCTGGATATTGCTGCGGGGTGCGCAGTTCCCCAAAGAGAAAGTTGCAGTGGCTATCCGCGCGCTGCTGGATGCGGGCAACGTGGTGATGAACCGCCCAGCCGTTGAAGCTGGGTTGGCAATTCTGGCGGCAGGCGGAGATTTTGCCGATGGCGTGATCGCTTACGAGGGCCGATGGCTTGGTGGGGAAACCTTTGTCTCTTTTGATAGAAAAGCGGTGGAGTTGATTGCTGCGCAGGGTCAGGATGCGCGGCTTTTATGATGCGATATCGCGACGTTTTCGTCCAATGAATCCCAATCGACAAAAGTAGTTTCAGGAGCTGTTGATGCCGAAATTTGATTGCAGAGCCATTTTTATGTCGCAGGTCTCAAAATATGTTTGGTTGGCGGGGCTGTAATGTCCGAGGCGTTAATGTTCCTGGCTTTCTGCGGTGTGACGTACGGCGCGTATGCGCTTTATTCATTGGCTGTTTTTGGACAAACTGAGCGTGAAGAGTTGAAGCGTAAAGAAGGCGAAGTAACAACGCACATCAGCGGCGGCGGCTTACGCGGGTTGGCGTTTCGTCTTGGTCAGCCACTCTTTTGGCTGATTGCATTGCCTGCAAAATCAGTTATGGCTGCTTTGGGCTTGGCGATTGTCCTGGCTCTACCAGCCGTTTTGATCCGGTAAGAGATACATCAACGACAACGTCGCATCGCAAGCTTAATTTGAACTGGTCTGGAATCGTCATTGATGCCTGCTTGCGTCTAAGCTAGGTCATTTAAAAACGCGGATATGGTGCTGAGTGTTTTTTCCGGCTGATCCCGCTGCGGCGAATGCCCGCAATCAGCCAGCCCGAGCTGTTGGGCATGCGGCGCAGCCAGAGCGATTTCATCGAGCTGCAACATGGTTCCGTACTCGTCATTGATGCCTTGGACCAGCAGCAGCGGTGCAGAGATGGCGCGACATTCAGGCCGGATATCAAAGTGGCTGAAGGCATCAGACAGCCACACGTCGTTCCATTGCCAAAATGCACCATCAACATCGTTGTGGTGTTTTGCCAAGCGCTGGCGCAGGTCGCCAGATTCGAAAGCTTGTTTGGCTTGGCCAATGGCGCTTACCGCAACGCTCTCAACCAGCACATGGGGAGCCATGGCGATGCAGGCGGCTACTGGAAATCGGCTGGCGTAAAGCAGGGCAATCGTTGCGCCGTCTGAATGACCCAGTAAAACCGGGTTTTGCACGTTTAATTGCGCTAGCAAGGCGGGCAAAACCTCCCAGGCCTCAAAGTGCATGTAGTCGGGTTGCAAGACGTTGCGGCCAGGAGGCGCTGGGTCTGACTGCCCATAGCCGCGCCGCGAATACACCACCCCGGCCCGGCCTGTTGCTTGACAAACCGCCAGCGGCCAATCCAGGCCGCGCTGCGTCCACAGGCTGGCCGAGCCTAGGCCTTCGTGTAAAAAAACGATGGGTGCCAGCCCCTGCGAACCTTCGACAAAGCGTACTTCGAGCTCATGGCCATTCACGTTTAAGCGTTGCATCGCTTCATCCTAAATCAGAACCTGTGATCAAAGCGTTATTCTTACGGCATGGGCAAACTTCTCAACTCCTTTTGGCGCGCGGCCATGTACTGCCTGCATCCGCGTGTGATCGCGCTGTCTGTGCTGCCTCTGATCATCATGGCAGTGGTGTCGCTGGGGCTGGGTTACTTTTTCTGGGAGTCTGCCATAGCCTCTGTGCGGGGCAGTCTAGAGAGCTTTGCCTTGCTCGACACCATGGTGCGCTGGTTGGAGACTCTGGGCCTTAGCAACCTGCGCTTGGTACTGGCGCCGGTGCTGTTGCTGTTTTTGGCGATCCCGGTGATCGTGATTGCCTCGCTGCTGTTTGTCGCGGTTTTTATGACACCCGCCATGGTGGCATTGGTGGCCGAGCGGCGTTTTCCGGCGCTGGAGCGCAAAAAAGGCGGGTCAATGCTGGCCAGCCTGTTTTGGTCGCTGGGCTCTACTGTGCTGGCCGCCATCGCCTTGGTACTGTCCATTCCACTCTGGCTAGTGCCACCCCTGATTTTGATTTTGCCGCCGCTCATCTGGGGCTGGCTAACATATCGGGTGATGTCGTATGACGCGCTGGTGGACCACGCCAGCAGCGAAGAGCGCAGGCAGATTTTCAAAGAACACCGCGGCTCGTTGCTAGCCATTGGCATCATCAGCGGCTATTTGGGCGCTGCACCCAGTGTGATCTGGGCTTCGGGCGCCATGTTTGTGGCGCTGGCTCCGGTGCTGGTACCGGTGGCGATCTGGATTTACACGTTGGTTTTTGCGTTTTCATCGCTCTGGTTTGCGCACTATACGCTCGAGGCTTTGGAGCAGCTTCGAAAGCAAAATAGCGCATTAGACCAACAAATACAGGCGCAAGCAGCTCCTGAGTTGATAGCATTGAACCCGAGCAACGTGACTGACTTACCCGCACCAGGTGCGCAACCTTAAACCTTTATCGATCTGAATTTTCATGACTCACTTTGGCATCATCATCATTGGCGACGAAATCCTCTCGGGCAAACGCTCTGACAAACACCTGCCCAAAGCCATCGACCTGCTAGGGGCACGCGGCCTGCAGCTGGCCTATGCCGATTACGTGGGCGACGACAAAGCCCGCATTACCAGCACGCTGGCACGCGCCTTTGCAGCGGCGCGTGAGTCTGGCGATGTGGTTTTTTCTTGCGGAGGTATTGGCGCCACGCCTGACGACCATACCCGCCAATGTGCAGCGGCTGCCTTCGGCGTAGAACTGGCCCTACACCCCCAGGCCAAGGCGCTGATCACCGAGCGCATGCAAGATACCGCCAAAGAACAAGGCATAGCGTTTGACCCAGACCGGCATGACAACATTCACCGGCTAAACATGGGCATGTTTCCGGTGGGTTGCGAGATCATTCCGAATCCGTACAACAAAATCCCTGGATTTACCTGTAGGTCGGGGCAGGGCGCGGTTCATTTCTTGCCTGGGTTTCCGGTCATGGCTTGGCCGATGATTGAATGGGTTTTGGACCATCAATACGCCCACTTGCACCAAAAGTCAGCCTATATTGAAAAGTCGGTCATCGTTTCTGGCTCGATGGAAGCGACCCTGACGCCGCTGATGGAAGCGATTGAAGCTGCGCACGCGGGTGTCAAGGTTTTCAGCCTGCCGAGCGTCGATCATCCGACTTATGGCAGGCACATTGAGCTTGGCGTGAAAGGCGCACCAGACGCCATTGATCTGGCGTATCCGGCTTTGTTGGCTGGGTTGGGTCAGTTTAATTTGAAACTGGGGCCCGAGTTGGTGCGCTAAGTTGGTGCATTTATATTGCACCATGAGCGAGCATTTAAATTAGCGCACGAAATCGTGCATTAACTGAAGTTATTCTGGATGCTAAAGCTGGTTGGCTCGTTTTAAAGCGGGTTTTTAGCGGCACAATCAGGCGTGTTTTTCGGTTCAGGCGCGCCATCTGTTTGGCACAGAAAGTGCATTCAGTCGTGCTTGAGAATCTTTTCACAACCCCTCGCAAATTTATCTACAGGAGATTTTGATGGCAAAGACCGTCGCAGACGTCATGAAAATGGTCAAGGAAAACGAAGTCAAGTTTGTTGACTTCCGCTTCACCGACACCCGGGGTAAGGAGCAGCACGTCACCGTGCCTGTGTCCCACTTTGACGAAGACAAATTCTCCTCAGGCCACGCTTTTGACGGCTCGTCCATCGCTGGCTGGAAGGGCATTGAAGCGTCTGACATGTTGCTCATGCCCGACGCCAACACCGCCAATCTGGACCCGTTTTTTGAAGAAACCACGCTGCTCTTGAGCTGCGATGTGCTCGACCCGACAGACGGCAAAGCCTATGACCGTGACCCACGCTCGATCGCCAAGCGCGCTGAAGCGTATTTGAAGGCCTCCGGCCTGGGCGACACGGCTTACTTTGGTCCAGAGCCAGAGTTCTTTATTTTTGACGACGTGCGCTGGAATACCGACGCGTCGGGCACCTTCTTCAAGATCGACGAATACGAAGCGCCATGGAACTCAGGTGCCAAGCTCGAAGGCGGCAACCGCGGCCACCGCCCAACTGTCAAGGGCGGCTACTTTCCTGTGCCACCGGTCGACAGCACGCAAGACATGCGCGCTGAAATGTCCTTGGTGCTCGAATCACTCGGCATCCCGGTTGAAGTGTTTCACCATGAAGTTGCAGGCGCTGGCCAGAACGAAATCGGCACGAAGTTCAGCACCTTGGTGCAGCGCGCTGACTGGACGCAGCTGCTGAAATATACGGTCCAAAACGTGGCCAACGCCTACGGCAAAACGGCAACGTTTATGCCGAAGCCTATCGTGGGCGACAACGGCAGCGGCATGCACGTTCACCAGTCAATCTGGAAAGATGGCAAAAACCTGTTTGCTGGAGACGGCTATGCAGGCCTGTCAGATTTTGCGCTGTACTACATCGGCGGCATCATCAAGCACGCACGTGCCCTGAACGCCATCACCAACCCCGGCACCAACAGCTACAAACGCCTGGTTCCTGGTTTTGAGGCACCGGTCAAGTTGGCTTATTCAGCTAAAAACCGCTCTGCGTCGATACGTATCCCGTATGTGGCTAACCCGAAAGGTCGCCGGATTGAGGCACGCTTCCCTGATCCACTGATGAACCCGTACTTGGGTTTTGCCGCCTTGATGATGGCTGGCCTGGACGGCGTCGAGAACAAAATCCATCCGGGCGAAGCCGCCACGAAGGACTTGTACCATCTGCCGCCGGAAGAAGACGCAAAAATCCCGACCGTTTGCCACAGCCTGGACCAAGCGCTCGACTGCTTGGACGTGGGACGCGGCTTTTTGACCAAAGGTGGCGTGTTTACCGACTCCATGATCGACGCCTACATTGAGTTGAAGATGGGCGAAGTCACGCGCTTGCGCATGGCCACGCACCCGATTGAATTCGATATGTACTACTCGCTGTAAAGCTGGTTAAAACCGCTTTTGTGGTGAAAAAAGGACGGCTTTGACCGTCCTTTTTTCATTGTGGCGTGGGGTTATCGCCAGATAACTTGGACTTTTCATGGGTTTGCCGCATACTGGCAGACCGTCCAAAGCCAAATGGCAACTGGGGTTTCGTATGACACACACTTTATTGATCTCGTCTCTTGGTATCTTGTTGAGTCTCGCCTCAGGTGCGGCTTCGGCTGACGTTTTCCGCTGCGTGGGCGCAGACGGCAAGAGTACCGAGTACATCAACAACGTCAAAGATGCTCAATTGCGTGGCTGCAAAACCATGCAAGGCGGTAGCTTGACGGTGGTGCAGGCAACACCTGTGCCGCGCGCACCTGCAGTGCGTGTTGCGTCGGCTGGCCCGTCTTCTGGAAACCGG